>JAUNNP010000033.1 GCA_030531385.1 Eubacteriales bacterium | reverse complement strand
TAAATACGCTCCTGAAAAATACAATGTATGAGGTACTGGTGATCGATATGGACAGATTTGCCGATGAGGCCTCTGATATCATGGAGATCTGCAGCATTGTGTATATGCCTGTACTGGATAACTACATCGACAAGATCAAGGTGCAAAATTTCCTTGATTATCTTAATTCCTCCGGAAGAGAGCGCATGGCAGAAAAGATAGTGCAGATCAAAACTCCCGAACCTGATATCGTGCCGAAGGGATCATCTTACATAGATGCTTTGATGTACGGAGCGATGGGCGATATGATACGGGATCTGAAGGAGGGCTGATATCATGACAGATATCATTATAAATACCACTGATGATACTGCTGTCAGAGACAGAAAGAGTGATGCCCATGGCAATTGATACAGAACAAAGATTTTATGCAGAGATCAGAGAACTGATACTGAGGGATATAAGCGAAAACAATAATCTGCAGGACAGAGAACTTTTAGACAGCATCGATTCCGTGCTGGACAGGAAATCTTCCGAATACAACATTGGCCTCAGAGAAAAGCTGGAGCTCAAAAACAGGCTGTTCAACAGCTTCAGAAAGCTGGATGTGCTGCAGGAGCTCTTAGACAACAAGTCAGTAACCGAGATAATGATCAACAGCCCTGAGGAGATATTCATTGAGATCAATAACCACATGGAAAGGTGGAATGTGAGCTTTGAAAATGAAGAGAGGCTTGAGGACATTATTCAGCAGATAGTCTCACGCATAAACAGAAGAGTAAATACCTCAACACCGATCGCGGATGCCAGACTTCCCGACGGATCCAGAGTACATATTGTTCTTCCTCCGATAGCGCTTAAGGGACCTACGATAACCATTCGTAAGTTCCCCGAGCCTATCGACATGAAGAAAATGATAAGAAGCGGAACGATTACCTATGAGGCGGCAGGAGTCCTTAAGACCCTGGTCGCAGCCGGCTACAATATCTTTATTTCGGGCGGAACGAGCTCGGGAAAATCTACATTTCTAAACGCACTGACTCAGTACATCCCGGAGGACGAGAGAGTAATAACAATTGAAGATTCAGCCGAGCTTCAGATAAAGCATGTCAAAAACCTTGTAAGTCTTGAGACAAGAGATGCCAATTCTGAAGGTGAGGGCGAGATAAGCATGTCGAAGCTTATCAAAGCATCGCTCAGAATGCGCCCGGACCGCGTAATAGTAGGCGAGGTCAGAGGTGCCGAAGCGCTTGATATGCTGAGCGCTATGAATACAGGACATGACGGCTCCCTTTCCACGGGTCATGCCAATTCCACTAAGGACATGCTGACAAGAATAGAATCCATGGTGCTTATGGCAGTGGAGCTTCCGCTTCCCGCGATAAAGAGCCAGATAGCCGCGGGACTGGACATCCTCGTGCATTTGCAGCGTATGCAGGATCACAGCCGCAAGGTAATGGAAATATCTGAAATAAAAGGAGTTGAAAACGGTGAGATCACCCTTAATAAGCTTTTCGAATTCAATTACGAAACTGAGAAACTTGAAAGGTGCGGAAGCCTTATCCATAGGGAAAAGCTTGAGATCGCAGGACTTGGGATCGACGGATTATAGCATCTACCGCCTGACCGCGGCGGATTTTCTAAGAGAAGGCAGCATTGGCCTTATCTTAAGCGCTGTAATATCCTACACCTTTTACCGGAGCCTAAGGATCTTTCTGCTAATGACACCGCCGGCACTGATCGCCTTTCCCCTGATGAGGAGGAAGGCCCTTAAGGAAAAAAGGCTGTGGGAGCTTACGGTACAGTTTAAGGAGGCGATATGGATAGTGAGCGGCTTTTTAAGCGCCGGAATGTCAGTGGAAAACGCCTTTGAAATGTCAGTACCGGAGCTTATGAAGCTTTACGGACGTGAGGCAATGATAGTAAAGGAGTTTCAGGCGATAGTAAGAGGCGTCAAGCTCAATAAGCCTGTAGAAGCCATGCTTAATGACTTTGCAAGGCGCAGCAGTCTGCCGGATATAAGGAACTTTGCAGAAGTATTTTCAATAGCCAAAAGGAGCGGCGGAAGCCTTAAGGACATCATTGAAAGGACGGGAAGGATCATCAGGGACAAGACCGCCGTGACTGAGGAAATAAAGAACATGACAGCGTCGAAGCGTTATGAGCAGAACATAATGAACATACTTCCGTTCGGGATAATCATTTATATAAACATGACTTCAAACGGGTTTCTGGACGTGATGTATGAGAGCTTTACAGGAAGACTGATAATGACTGTCTGCCTGATGCTTATAGCCGGGTCGTACATCATTTCCCAAAAAATACTGGATATAAAGGTGTGAAATGAAGATACCGGAAAATATAAGAAATCTTATAAGGAAAATTTCAAGGGAGCAGATACTGTGCCTCGCAGCGGCTGTGGTGCTTGCATTTGCATCTTATATGACGGCATCAGATGCCGGGCTGATAGGAGCAGACAATTCAATAAAAAGGAGCGATCCGGGAGGCACCGATAAGCAGTATGAGCTTAATGTGCAGGGGATCGGAGACAGGACCGAAAGCATAGAGGTGAAGGTATCTGCAAGGGAATTTACCGAGGAAGAAGCAGCTATGCGCATGGCTGAACTTATAGAGGAGCTGGCGCTTTATATAACAGGTGAAAATGAGGGACTTGACTGCGTAAAGTATGACCTGACGCTAAAAAAGACTATATCCGGATATGAGGGAATAAGGCTGAGCTGGTATCCTGAGGACCCGGGACTCATATCCTACGAGGGGGTCGTGGATAACCTCGAGCTTACAGAGCCGAAACAGACCTCGATAAGAGTCAGTATGAAGGCCGGACAGCACAGGGAGGAATATGCGCTTCCGGTAACCGTGTATCCGGCAGAGATGAAGACTGCGGAGGATGAGCTTAAAAAACTGAGCAGTGCAATACTTAATGCCGACAGTAATGACTTAAGCGGAGAAAGGATGGTGCTTCCTTCGGAAATAGACGGAATCAGCCTGTCTTACGGAGTGCCGCCCAACAACGGATGGATCACGATACTCGCGGTTGGAATATTTGCAGCACTGCTGCTTGGACTTAAGCCCGAGCAGGACAGGAGAAATGAACTGAAGAAAAGAGAGACCGAGCTGCTTTTAGACTATTCGGATATGGTGTCGAAGCTTGTTATCTACATGGGCGCGGGGATGACTGCCGGAAATGCATGGGTAAGAATAAGCGACAACTATGAGGATTCAGTCAAAGCAGGGAAAGCAGAGCAGAGGATCGTTTATGAGGAAATGACAAGAACGAGCCGGGAGCTGAAGAAGGGCGTGCCGGAGAGCAAGGCTTTTGCGGATTTTGCGGGAAGGTGTTCTATCAATTGTTATTTAAAGCTGGTATCGCTGCTTGAGCAGAACAGAAAAACCGGAGACGCAAGGTCTGAAAGCGCGCTTCTTATGGAAGCACAGGAGTCTTTTGAGCAGAGGAAAAACACGGCCAGGCGGCTTGGCGAGGAAGCAGGAACAAAGCTTATGCTGCCGCTTATTATCTCGCTCATAACTGTAATGATCATAGTCGCAGTGCCGGCGATGATGACGCTGGCATAAATATAAACGGGTGAAAAAGGCAAAGGGCGGGCTGACGAAAGCATCGGCCTGTTACGGAGCACGATTTGAAAGGAGAGATTTTCATGACAGGAACAGCAATGTATTTTGGAGCTTTTATAAAAAGAGCGCTTAATGCGGCAGGTTTAGAAGTAAAGCGTTTTGCTGAGGACGAAAGCGGTGTGGGCGTTATCGAAGTCGTACTTATTTTAGTCGTCCTCATTGGCCTCGTCGCAGTGTTTAAAACACAGATCAACGAGCTGCTCACGAAGATATTTACCAGCATCAGCTCGATGTCAGACGATATTTTATGAGGCCGGCACCGAAAGCACAAAAGGAGTACTCCGGCGCGGTCTCCGTGTTCTTTGCCCTGATCTCGGCGGTAATAATGGCGCTCATGCTTATGATACTTGAATCTGCAAGGACAGAAGGCGCGCGCCTTTACCTGACTGTCGCGGCCAATTCGGCGATCGATTCGGAATTTTCACAATATCATAGGAAGCTCTGGGAGGAGTACAGGCTCCTGGGCCTGGAATATTACGCGCCTGACCAGATCAGCGATGAGATGATGTCCTTTATGAAGCCTTACTTAAATGCCGACAACTGGTTTCCGCTGAAGGTAGAGAGCATTGATCTGAGCGATATAAGGCTCCTCGCCGAGGACGGGGCCGAGTATTACGAAAAAGAGGTACTTGATTACATGAAGTACGGCATCGCCGCATCTGTATGGAGCTATCTTGAGGCAGACAATTTTTCGCTCGGCATAAAGGAAGGGACTTCTGTAGACAGCCTTTCGGATATTTATGACGATCATTCCAAGGAGGCGATGCGTCTTGAGGAAAGCTTAGAGGAGCTTGGAGGAACCTTAGGGAGCCTTCAGTCCCATTATGCAAATGCTGAATCAGCTCTATCTTCATGCAGCGGGGAAGGCTTTATAAGTTCGGCAGAAAGCATGCAGCGGGAACTCTCAAAGATCCCGGGACTTGTGCAAAAGTATGTAAGGCAGGCTGAAAAAATGGAATCGGGGCTTGCCTCATCCAGGCAGAGGCTTGAAGCGGAAAAGGAAAGCGGAAACCTTACGGAAGCGACATATACAGCGCTCAGTGATGATATAGCCGAATACGAAAGCTATGTTGCAGAGGATGGAGCGAGAAGGCAGGAGATAACAGGCTTCAGCGAACGCGCCGCAAATGGTGAAAGCTACCTGCAGGGGCTTATAGACAGGGCAAGGGAGATACAGGAATATATCGACAACTGGGAGCCATCCGAAGATGAAGAGGATGGGGACGATGAGCTTGATATTGATGCGCTGTGGGCCCCCTTAAGGGCAGAGCTCAGAGGCTTTGACCTTATAACCATGAATTCGAGGTATGGCATTCAGGATAAGGAAACGGAAGGAAAGCTTGAGAGCATAAAGACTATCTTAAACAGTGATTTTTTAAGACTTGTACTTCCGGAGGGGGCAGAGCTCAGCACGGCAGTGCTTTCCATGCAGGATAAGCCCTCGGAAACCTGTTATTCGGGAAATCCCGACAGCAGCACAGAGCTTACCGACAGAGTGTTCCTTGCAGAATATACGACTGAGGTAATGGATTATTTCGGGCGCGGAACCTATGACAGCGGCAGTAAAAAGACGGGGAGCGGAGCGCTGGAGACCGAGTATGTGATATTCGGAAAGGACAACGACTGTGACAACCTTACCGAGACTGTCAAAAGACTGATAGAGATACGTACAGGTCTAAACCTCATATATCTTTATACCGACGGAGTAAAGAAAAATGAAGCGAGGGCGCTCGCGCTTACTATAACCGGAGCCTTTGGACTTACCCCGCTTGTGACTGTCACGACCTTCTTCATTTTAAGCGTCTGGGCTCTCGGACAGGCAGTATGCGATGTAAGAGACCTGCTTGGAGGCGGAAGAGTACCGTTTATGCATAACGGCAGCAGCTTTTATCTGACACTCGAGGGACTGCTGACATTTGCGGCGGGCAGCATTGCCGGAAGCGGAGGCAGCGATTTTTCGGGAAATGCTGAAAATGGTCTTAAATACGTTGATTACCTTAAAATGCTGCTGTTTTTCGGGCATGACACCGGGCAGGATTACAGATGCATGGACATTATGCAGATGTGCCTTAGGAAAAGCCAGAGTGATTTTCTTATGATCAGACTCATCTATTCTCTGGAGACGGATGTTCACGCAGCCGCCGGACATGTATTTTCGGGGCTTGGACTTGTTAAGGCAAACGGAATAAATGTGGAAAGCAGATACAATATGGATGTTTCAACAGCTTACAGCTACTAAATAAAAGGGAAAGGAGGAGAAGTGTGTTTCGGATGCGTGGGTCAGATGGACAATATAAAGCAGTAAACTCCAGGATATTATTTTCTATAGCTATTAAACGAAAGGAGCTTCTTGACCGGACAGAACAATCATCAAAAATTTGCACACACCTTAATAATCATATCTTAAAAACTGACTCTTCAAATCTACAATCGTCCAATAAAGCTTCACGCATTTACGGAACACACCTCTCTTCCTTTCCCGGAAGCCTGACTATAGAAGCAGCCATAGCACTCCCCATATTTATTTTCATGATGTATCTGCTGTTATTTCCGTTAAAGGTAATGGAGGCAGAGCGAAAGCTGCAAAATACGATGGAGACAGTGGGCAAAAATCTTGCGGCAGCCGAGTATATAAAGTCAGTCGGAACGAAATATATAAAAGGCGACAGCACTTATACGGAGTTCATAACAAATGCCGCAGGCGGCATAGAAGAAGGAGCCGGCCTTGCGGTGATACTTGCCGGAGCCGCGGCAGGGCCGTTTGAGAACATAATGTTCAGCAGTGACACTGCAGTTTTTTCTACAGATGAGGAAGCAGATTCATCGATGTTTTACGCGGAGCTTAAATATGATCTGGAGCTTCCCTTTTCTGCCTTCAGCATAGTTCCTGTTGAGAAAAGCCTGGTCGTAAACAGGCGTGCCTGGACCGGGTCTTCGGGAGGAAGAGGCAGAAGCAAGTATGGAACCGATACCGAAACAGCCGAGGGAGAGGAGGACAGGATAGTATATCTTGGCAAAACCAGCACGGTTTATCATGATGATCCGCACTGCCATTATCTGAGCAATGTGCTTTCTACGGGAAGCGCGGAGTCGATGGCGGGCCTTCGCAATGAAAGCGGCGGTAAGTACCATGCCTGTCCGTCCTGCGATCCCGGAGGCACCGGGACAGTCTACTATTTTGCAAACGGCACGGCCTACCATTCATCTCCTGACTGCAAGGCTATAACTGCCTACACAAGTACGGCTCATTTAAGTGAGCTTGGAGACATGAGGGCCTGCTCCTACTGTGGAAAATCTCATTAAATGTCATAAAAAGAAAGGAAGGGACAGCATATGCACGCGGGAATGGAAAATGCAGGCGGAATAATCTTTCTAATATATACACTTATATGTACTGTAAGCGACCTGAAAAAAAGAAGTATAAGTCTTCCGCTCAGCCTGCTCTTTGCAGGCTTTGGAGCCGGGATAAGTCTGCTGCTTGGCAGAGAGCCTTTGGAGATACTTACAGCTCTGATACCCGGAGCTTTGATATTCGCGGCGGCCTATGCCACAGGAGGCTGTATCGGGACAGGTGATGCGGTATTTATACTTGTGGGAGCTATGTTTCTTTCTGTAATGGAATTGACAGCGATAGTGGCTGAAGCGTGGATATTATGTGCCATATTTGCACTGTTTTTGATTGCTATGGGGAATTTTGGACCAAATTCTCAAAAGAGGGGCAAGGCAGGACTTCCGTATGTGGCATTTACATTTTTTCCAATCGTTGAAGTACTGATAAAAAGGCTGTGATATAGGAGGAAACATAGTGTGAAAAAAAAGAACCTTCCCGCAAGCTTTACTATCGAGGCTTCGCTGGTGATGCCGATAGCCCTGTTTTCAATTGCCCTTATAATATCTGCCGGTTTCAGACTTCATGACATTGTCATAGGAAACCTGGTGGTAAATGAAGCAGCAGAGCTCTATGGCCACCTCCCTGAAAACGGAGACGGAGGAAGCATAGAGGCATATGGAAACAGCCGGCTTATGAACGTACTTGCAGATACCAATTACAGTATGACTATAGAAGATTACAAAGAGGGCTGCAGAGTGGAGCTTTCCTTTGACGGAGGCGGAAGAGAATATGAAGATGCGGGCAGCAGGCCTGAAAAAATGATGAGAAAGCTCACCCTGATCGAGGCCTTTCTCGATGATTAGATACGCGGCTTTTGTTTAGTTAACTAAATGGCTTCATATAGAAGCCTGAAAGGAAAAGATTTAAAAATATGAAAACATGGATCAGTAATGACAATGCGGCAAAATATTTATATGCGGAAATGCCGATGGATGAAAACAGCTATGAGACCAGTATGGTAAAATCCATAAGCTCTGAAAACATCCTCCCTCTTTCGATAGTGTTTAAGGACGGGCAAAAGTGCTTTGAGAGCAATATAAGCGGACTAATATCGCTTAAGGAATATCTTTACAGGCGGAATATGAATGCCGGTGATATTTCCGCGATAATAATACAGATCAGCAATGTGGTCGAGACAAGCAAAAATTATCTGCTCAGCGAAGGTGATATAATGCTCGAGCTTGGGGACATATATGTTGATGAAGAGCGGCAGGAGCTTAAATTCTGCATCGTTCCGGGTTCTGAAAATGACTTTGAGAAAGGACTGAGAAACCTTATCTTTGAGCTTGTCATTCATGCTGACGGCAATGACGCGGATTCCTTAAAGCTTGGCTTCAGACTTTTAAAGATAAGCTCAGAGCCGGAATTTAAGCTGCACGATATCATGGATGTAATAAGAAAAAATAAGACAGCCGGCAGCAGCATGCAGGCAGTGGGCATAGTCACACCGGAGCCGGTCGCAATAATGGGAAATGCCGCCGTTCCTGCTGATATTGGAATCAGGAGGGGCGCGGCGGCAGCTGAAGGTCCGGAAGATGCTGCTGAGGCAGCAGGTCCTGCCGGAATGGAATTTACAGAGAGCTTTATGTCACCTGAAAATGCAGTCGGCGCAGAGAATGCTGAAAACAAGACAGGACATGGATTCCTTAAAGGCATGCTGCTTTCGCAGGCGGTGCTTTTGGCAGGAGTTTTTGTTGTGTTCCTTTTAAAGGGAGCAGGCCTCGTTTTAAAGATGCTGCCGTTTTATATCATCCTGGCACTTTGCGTTGCGGCTTATTATATAGTTGACAGTACAGCAAAGCAAAAGAAGACTGAGCAGTCTGACAATTTGCCATATATACCTTCTTAAAGCTTCATGGTGAGTGCTATCCTTTTCTTTTTAAGGTCTACACTTAAGATCTTAACGTCGATTATATCGCCTACGGAAACTACTTCCATAGGACTCTTGATATATTTATCGGTCATCTGTGAGATATGAACAAGTCCGTCCTGGTGCACTCCGATGTCCACGAAGGCACCGAAATCCACTATGTTGCGCACGGTCCCCTTAAGCTGCATGCCCTCCTTCAGATCTTCCATGCTTAAGACATCGGATTTAAGTATGGGCTTTGGCATTTCATCTCTGGGGTCACGGCCCGGCTTTTCAAGCTCCTTTAAGATATCCAGGAGCGTAGGCTCACCGACACCAAGCTCAGCCGCAAGTGCCTTGATATTGCCTGCCTTTGAGGTGATACCGGAAAGGCCGCCGCGTCCAAGCTCCTTCTCATCAAGGCCGAGCTTCTTTAAAAGTGCCTCGGCAATCTTATAGGACTCAGGGTGAACTGCAGTCATATCCAGGGGCTCACTTCCGCCTCGTATCCTTAAAAATCCCGCGCATTGCTCAAAGGCCTTGGGGCCGAGCTTTGCTACCTTAAGGAGCTCTTTTCTTGACTTAAAACGTCCGTTTACCTCGCGGTATGCCACGATATTTTTTGCAAGAGCGGAGCTTATGCCCGAAATATATGAAAGGAGAGGCGCTGAGGCGGTATTAAGATCCACGCCTACCTTATTCACACAGTCTTCGATAACCGCGCCAAGGGACTCCGAAAGCTTCTTCTGGTCCATATCATGCTGATACTGTCCGACTCCGATAGCCTTTGGATCCATCTTTACAAGCTCCGAGAGCGGGTCCTGAAGCCTCCTTGCCATAGAGGCCGAGGAGCGCTGACCCACATCGAACTCGGGGAATTCCTCGGTTCCGAGCTTGGAGGCTGAGTACACGCTGGCTCCGGCCTCATTTACGATGACATACTTTAGTCCTGCCCCAAGCTCGCGGATGAGCTCGCAGATGACCTGCTCGGATTCGCGGCTTGCGGTACCGTTTCCGAGTGAAATTATGTCTACCTTATATTTGCTTATAAGGCTCTTAAGCGTACGCTTTGATTCCGCGATCTTATTGTGCGGAGCTGTCGGGTAGATGACATCTGTAGCCAGCACCTTTCCTGTGGGGTCAACAACAGCGAGCTTGCAGCCTGTCCTGAAGGCAGGGTCCCAGCCAAGCACGGTCTTGCCCTCGATAGGAGGCTGCATAAGGAGCTGTTCCAAGTTCTTTCCGAACATCTTCATGGCGCCCTCTTCGGCGCGCTCCGTAAGCTCGTTTCTGAGTTCCCTTTCTATAGACGGCGCAATAAGCCTTTTGTAGCTGTCGGAAACAGCTTTTTTAAGAAGAGCGGAGGTCTCCGGCTCCTTCTTTTTTATGATGTCACGCTCGAGCGCAGAAATAATGATCTCCTCGGGCATTTCGATGCTGACGCTTAAGATTCCTGCAGCTTCGCCTCGGTTTACCGCAAGAATGCGGTGGCCGGGGATCTTTTTGATGCCCTCATAATAGTCATAGTAGCTCTCGAAAGTGGCCTTTTCATCGAGCTCGCGGGCCTTTTCATTTTTGAGCGCGGATACGAGCGTGCTCTGCTCACGGCAGACCTTTCTTATTGCGTTGCGGTATTCGGCAGAGTCGGAGATGTCCTCGGCGATTATATCAAGAGCGCCGGCGATGGCTTCCTCGATAGTGGCAGCCCCACGGGCGTCAGCATTTGCCGCAGCATCGCCCGAAACAGCCGCAGCATCCCCTGCGCCTGCTACGAAGCCGGCTGCGATCTCGTTAAGCTTGCCGTCCGATTCCTGTCTGCGGATAATATCCGCAAGCGGACGCAGGCCCTTTTCTATGGCAATCATCGCGCGGGTGCGCCGCTTTGGCTTATACGGGCGGTAGAGGTCCTCGACAGTGACCAGCTGGGCGGCATTTTCAATAGCTGCTCTTAGCTCTTCAGTAAGCTTGCCCTGCTCCTCTATAGAGGAAATTACAGCTGTCTTGCGCTCCTCAAGGCTGCGCAGATACTTAAGCCGCTCATCAAGGGCACGCAGCACCTCGTCATTAAGCGAGCCTGTGACCTCTTTTCTGTATCTCGATATAAAGGGGATAGTGTTTCCTTCATCGATAAGTTTGATTGCGGCCTCGGCCTGCGCAGGCCTAATGCCAAGGTCCTTTGCGATCTGTTGTGAAATGTCCATATTAATTAAACTCCGGATCTGATGATTTATTTAAGGCGCCGCCCTTTAAAAGCAGCGCTGTGGTTTCAAATACATTTTTATGTTTGACATCCCGCGGCTCGAAGCGGCAGAGCCTGAAGACGAAATTAAGTATGATGCCGTTTCCGAAGGTGCTTATGACCGTGCCTATACCGACCTTTCCGCCAAGCAGGAAGCCGATGATAAGAACAGTGATAAGGAGGCCGTTTTGCACAAGGCCGATGCTGATCTTAGGAAAGCGCTTCCCGAGACCTACAAGCATCGAATCACGTGGGCCGCAGCTCTGCCCCGCGCTCATGTAGATGTACATGCCGTAGGCCATAAAGAAAAGCCCAACGATTATCATAACGCAGGCCGGAAGCAGATAGATGCCTCCAAAGATACTTTTAAGATCCGGCAAAAGGCAGTGCTCATTAAAAAAGTTGGTAAAATTACCGGTAAGCAGGGCATCAAAGATCATGCCGCAGCCTATCGGCTCACCGAGCAGTATATCTATGATAAGGACAATAACACTGACCGTCGTCATGGCAAGTCCGTAATTTAGCGGTGTGTGTCCCGCGATACCCATGCCGAGGCAGTCCCACGGAGCAAGACCGATGCCTGCCGCAATGGTCAGGTGGACACCGTAAGCAAAGATGAGAAGCCCCAGAATAACGCGAAAAAATTCTGTCAGTACTTTAAAGCGAATAGAGTGTTTCATTTTTCCGATAATTATTTTATAATGTGATTAAGTATGCAGTTTAAAGGGTTAATCAACCTGATACATAATAGCACACATTATGATTAATTGAAAGGAAAGCTCATGGCATATAAACAGCTTGGTGAGATACTTGTATCTGCGGGGGAGATCGATCAGGAGACCCTCGAGAAAGCGCTAAAAAAAGGAAAAGAGACCGGAAAAAGACTTGGAGAGGTCCTCGTAGGTGACGGCATCGTTACAGAGAAGCAGATCATCGACGTGCTCAATCTCCAGCTTGGTGTTGAATTTATAGATCTTACAAAGGTAACGATACCGACAGCCATGGCTTCGCTCGTGCCCAAAAACATGGCGAGAAGCTTCAGCATAGTACCGGTAAAGCAGTCAGGAGATACCCTGTATCTTGCCATGACCGATCCGCTTAACTATAAGGCCATCGAGCAGGCAAGAAAGAGTGCCAAAAAGCGTATCATTCCGCTCATAGCCACAAAGTCTGCCATGGAGCGCGCAATCAACACGCTTTACGGAAATGAAAGCGTAAGCCGTGCCATCGACGACCTCGCTCAGGCTATGGGCAGCTCCGGCTTTACAGGCGGCGCAGCACCGGCAGGTACCACTACAGATGCGGATGCGGATGACGGAGCACAGTCAGCACCTGCTATCCGTCTCGTAAACTCCATCTTAGAGAGAGGTGCGACCAGCAATGCCAGTGATATCCACATCGAGCCGCAGGCCGACGGCCTCAAGATCCGCATGCGTATCGACGGCGTGCTGCACAACATACTGACAGTGCCGCAGAACCTGCAGAACTCCGTCATTTCCCGTATCAAGATCATGGTGGACATGGATATCGCGGAAAGACGTATCCCGCAGGACGGCCGAGGCAATGTACATGTGCGCGGCAAGGACTATGACCTCCGTGTATCTACGCTTCCCACAAAATACGGCGAGAAGATCGTTATCCGTTTCCTAGAAAAGTCGGAAAGCCTCCTTTCAAAGGACGGCATCGGCCTTACCGGCAAGCACCTCGAGGACTACAATAAGCTCGTGCATAATGCCAACGGAGTTATCCTTATCGCGGGACCGACCGGTTCAGGTAAGTCAACGACCATGTATACCATGATCAGTGAGCTTAACCGTGAGGAGATAAACCTCATTACGCTTGAGGACCCGATCGAGTACAAGATGCCGGGCGTAAACCAGGTACAGATAAATGAAAAGGTCGGCATGACCTTCGCAAGCGGCCTGCGCGCCATCCTTCGTCAGGACCCGGATGTAATCGCGGTCGGCGAGATCCGAGACGGCGAGACAGCTGAGATCGCCATGAGATCTGCCATTACGGGACACCTTGTTTTGTCGACCATCCATACAAACAACGCTATTGCGACACTTGACCGTCTCATCGATATCGGAGTTGAGCCTTACCTCATAAATTCCGCAGTCAAGGGCATTATCTCACAGCGACTTGTCCGCCGCTTATGCCCACTTTGCAAAGTAGCTTACGAGGCAACGGATGCAGACTACGCGGCACTTGAGCTTGATCCAAACAACAAGGCCGCTATCCTCGAGTCGGCAAAAAGTGCCGCTGCTTATTCAGGAGATCCCAAGGCGGAGAGCGGCAGCGTAGGCGATGCTTTAAGAGACTTTATTGCGGCGAATGCTGACGGTGGCGCTTCTGCGGCCGGCACGGCAGGCGGAGCTTTCGGAGCTGCGGGAGCTACAGGCGGAGCCGGAACAGTTAAGCCGGCGAAGATGACCTTCTATAAGCCGGGCGGATGCCCCGAGTGCATGAACACGGGCTATAAGGGACGAATCGCCGTATTTGAGATACTTACACTTACCGCTGATATCAAGGCTAAGCTCCGTGACAACGCACTGCACAGTGAGCTTGAGCAGACCATATATGATTCGGGCTTTGAGCCTATGATGCTCAACTGCCGCAGACTTGTCATGCAGGGCATCACAACTACCTCAGAGGCGGTACGAGTACTCAGCACGACAGACTGATCGGACTCTAAATTTGAAGAGGCAAATATATGAACATAAATGAGATCATCATAAATTCAATGAACAGGAATGCTTCCGATATTCACGTGGTCTGCGGGCTGCCGGTCAGGATAAGGATACACGGTGAGCTTACGGACTACGATGAGCACGTCCTCACACATGAGGACTGCGAGGAAATAGCATTTGCACTTGCGGGAGAGGACTACAAGCAGATCGAGGAGATCGGCGAGCTGGACTTTGCGCGAAGCATTCCGGTTGGAGATGGCAGCTTACGAACAAGAGTAAATGTGTTCCGTCAGCAGGGACACGCATCGGCAGCTATCCGTATCCTCATGGGCAGGATCCCCCAGCTTGAAAAGCTCGGACTTCCTGATTCAGTCGCAGGCTTTGTAAATTACCAGAGAGGCATCGTGCTCGTCACAGGCGAGACCGGCTCAGGTAAATCGACCACGCTTGCAGCTCTTCTCGACAAGATAAATCACAGCAGAAAAGAGCACATTATCACGCTCGAGGACCCGGTAGAGTATATTTATACTCCGGATCTTTGCACGGTCAACCAGCGTGAGATAGGCCGCGATACCAAAAGCTACGATGACGGACTTCGCGCCGCCTTAAGAGAGGATCCGGACGTCATCCTCATCGGTGAGATGAGAGGCCTTGATACCATAGAGACCGCCATTACTGCTGCTGAGACGGGACACCTTGTTTTTGCCACGCTTCATACAAACTCAGCGTCGGACGCTGTAGAGCGTATAGTCAACGTGTTCCCGGGTGAAAAGCAGCAGCAGATAAGACTGCAGCTTTCGCTCACGCTTAAGGCAGTGCTTTCACAGCAGCTCCTTCCGAAAAAGAGCGGCACAGGACGCGCACTTGCGTGCGAGGTCATGATCGTAAATTCGGCTATCCGCAATCTTATCCGTGAGGGCAAGACTCCGCAGATCAACAACACCATCCAGACCTCCATGGCAGAGGGCTCGATGACCATGGATACAGCACTTGTTAAGCTCGTGCAAAGCGGCGATATCACTCCGGAGGTCGCACTTAATGCAAGCTTTGACCAGGACAGCATCAGGGCTCGTCTCGGTCTTGGCGGAGGACCGGGTGCAGGCATAGGAGGCATGGGAAATGCCGGCATGGGTGCGGGAAGCAGAGGCGCTACAGCGGGCAGACCGGGCCAGGCTCCCGCGCAGAGAGGATTATTTAGATGAGTACTTTTCGCTATGAAGCCATGTCCAAGGACGGAGCTTCCGTCAAGGGCGTTATCAAGGCAAGAGATGTAAATGAAGCCTCCATTCAGCTTAATGATGAAATGGCATATGTGCAGAGCCTTAAAGAGGTCTATGATTATGAGGGGCTTTTTGACAGGCTTAATCAGACGGGAGGAAAGATCAGCAATAAGTCGCTTTCGCTCGTATGCCAGCAGTTCTCGATCATGCTTGGTGCCGGACTCCCGGTAGGCTATGCCGTGGGACTTGTTGAGAGGCAGACTGCAGATAAGACCATTAAGAAGATACTTAAGGAGGTCGAGGAGGATGTGGCAGCAGGCTACAGACTTGCGGACAGCTTCCAGATACACGGTGAGAAGCTCCCGGTCACCTTTATCGAGACTGTAAGATCCGGTGAGGAATCGGGTTCGCTCGCTGAGGCCTTTAAGAGGATGAGCGACTTCTATATGACGAGGCATAAGCTCTACTCTAAGATAAAGGGCGCTATGACCTATCCGGCGTTTGTTATCTTACTCGCCATAGTAGTAGTTGCTATCGTTATGATCTTTGCTATTCCAACTATAGCAAATACCTTTGTTTCCCAGGGACAGGATCTCCCCGGAATCACAGTGCTCCTTATAAATATGTCAAACTTCTTCAGGCACTGGTTCTGGCTCATAGCGCTTGTAGGAATAGTTATAGTGCTTGCAGTGATGGCCTACTCCAAGACAGAAGAGGGCGGCATGAATATATCAAAGCTCATATTAAAGCTCCCGATGTTTGGAAAGATAGAAAGACTAAACATAGCGAGCCAGTTCTGCTCAACCATGTCGACCATGCTGATCGCAGGTCTTCCGCTTATAAGGGCCCTTACTATTACAGGCAAGACCATATCCAATAAGTATGTGAGCGGAACCATAGAAAATGCTGTTAAGAACCTTGAGAGCGGATTTACTCTTGGTGAGAGCTTAAAGCATGAGAACTCATTAGATCCCCTGCTTATAGAGATGTGC
Source organism: Eubacteriales bacterium (assembly GCA_030531385.1). Classification (GTDB taxonomy): domain Bacteria; phylum Bacillota; class Clostridia; order Lachnospirales; family Lachnospiraceae; genus Avilachnospira. Next base: position 4,433 of record JAUNNP010000033.1, on the reverse strand, counting down.
ACCATGGGTGAGCAGTCAGGTAGCCTTGATGATACGCTTACCGCTATCGGCAAGTACTATGATTACGAAACAGAGACAGCAGCTCAGGCAGCGCTTGCCAAGCTTGAGCCCGGCATACTGGTATTCCTAGGTATTTTCGTCGGATTTATCGTAATCGCGCTCTACCTTCCAATGTTTACGATGTACAACGGGATGTAAAGAAATCTATATTTAGGGGTTGAATTCTACCAACGGTAGCATAACTTGGCATTGATTATTTGGTAAAAGTGTTTTAGAATAAAGACAAATCTTAAAAAGAGTTTTAAGTACAAACCTTTTTTGACAAAAGATTTAAACATGGGAAAAGGAGAAAGATTATGAAAAACTTACTCAAGAAGAAAATGAACAAGAAGGGCTTCACACTTGCTGAGCTCCTTATCGTAGTTGCAATCATCGCTGTACTCGTAGCTATTTCAATTCCGATCTTCACAGGTCAGTTAGAGAAGGCACGTGAGGCTACAGATGCTGCCAACATACGTGCAGCTTATGCTGAGGTTATGGTAGCAGGTCTTAATGAAGATAAATCAAACTATACAAAGGATGTTACAGCTACACAGAAGGATGGTAGCGACTGGGCAAACACAAGCATTCAGGATATTGGTGGAATTAAGATTGCTGATATCGATCCATCGACAACAGGTTGGACTGTTGAATTTAATCCTTCCACAGAAGCTGTTACAATAACAGCTAAATAACTTCTTTAGTTAACTAAAAGAGGTTGTCAAAAGACAGCCTCTTTTTTTTCGTTAATAATATTGAAAAAATCATAAAATTGTTAGTGCATCCATTGATAAATTAGCTTGAAGGGCCTCCTAATATGAAACCTCTAAAACAAATTTTTTCATATGCCGCGCTGCTTATATCCGCGATTCTTTTCTTTAGTGTATGCTGGTTTTTTAAGACCTGGGACACTGTAAGCTTTGAGGAATTGCTGATACATGCCGGAATGCAGTTAGATGGTGCGGCAAATGATCTTATTTTTAAATTTATATTGCGTGGTATCCTTCCGGGTGTTTTATTGGCAGTCATAACTATAGCTGCGGCGCAACTTATCATTTGCAAGACACCTCAAAAGCGAAGCCAGGTATGCGGCATCATCAGCATTGGAAGTATCATCTTAATGACAGTATCAGCCATTCTTATGTGGCGAGGGCTCGATATCGGCGGATATATTGGAAATAAATCAGTTTCATCTTCATTTGTTGAAGATCATTATGTTGACCCAAAAAATGTGCAGCTTAGTTTTCCGGAAAAGCCAAGGAATCTCATCTATATTTATCTGGAATCCATGGAGACTACATTTGCAGATGAGGTAAATGGAGGGGACTTCCCGGAAAATCTTATTCCGGGATTAACCTTGATTGCTCATGAAAATGAGGATTTTTCAGGTGAATCAAGTATGCTTAATGGCGCTTACAGTATGCCAAACACACGATGGACAGTTGCGGCTATGTTTGCGGAAATGTCCGGACTTCCTGTTCCGTCAAAGAAAACATTAAAATCGGGTGAATATCTTCCAGGAGTAACATTGCTCGGGGACATCTTAAGCGAGCGGGATTACCATCAGGTTTTTATGTGCGGATCCAATGTGCGATTTGGGGATCGAAAGGAGCTTTTATCTACTCACGGCAGATATGATCTCTTAGATTATAATTATGCGGTAAATACAGGCCGGATACCACAGGACTACAAGGTCTGGTGGGGTTATGAGGATGCAAAGCTTTTCCGGTTTGCAAAAGAGGAATTGAATGAACTGGCCGGTGATGACAGGCCGTTTAACTTAAGCTTGTTAACTGTGGATACGCATATGGAGGATGGCTATGTCTGTCAGTTATGCGGTAATGACTTTGATGACAGATATGCGAATGTATTTGTCTGCTCGGACAGGCTTGTAAGTGAATTTGTTTCATGGTGCCAGAATCAGGATTGGTATGAAAATACTACTATAGTAATTTCGGGTGACCACCCTACAATGGACGGAGATTTTTGCGACGGAGTAAGCAGTGAATATACCAGAAAGGTTTACACAGCTTATATTAATAGTGCGGTAAATGCTGAAAGTCCTTCGCTTAGGAGGGATTTTACGACTTTTGATGCTTTTCCTACTACATTAGCCTCTCTTGGTGTTAAAATCGAAGGCGAGCGCCTGGGACTTGGAACAAACCTGTTCTCTGTGATCCCTACTCTTACTGAAGAGTACGGAATCGATGAGATGGACAGGGAACTTCAAAAGAAATCTGAGTTCATGGATGCTCTTGCAGAGGATTATCTGAATGCAGAAGACAGTTTACTTCAGATCGTAGCCAATGGAAGCATAAATTCTGATACGCATACCTATTATATGGCGGCTCAGAATTGTTCGGGCGAGGAGCTTGAGTGTATTTACGCGGAGTACTGTAGGGCGGGGGCTAAGGAACCTACAATAAAAGAGTTTGAATATTTAAAAAACGATCTGTATGATCTTATAATTGATCTTGACGAGATTGACATAGATAATGTTGATATTTCAGTTTATGCACGAAGAAAAAACGGTGATACTGCGCTTATACAGAAAATTACAGGAAGCCTGTATTTAAAGGTCAATAATTTGGATACATATTTGAACCGATTGAAGGATTTAGATACCGGAAGATATACGATTAGAATTGATGATAAAGAAAATGCTGCTAAGGAAATGCTGCCTGCCCAGGCAGCGGCATTGCAGGATCTTGTGGTCAGGCCGCAATCTGACGAGTTACCGCCTGAAATTAACAGTACGGACTATGTCCATAAAATTGATGGCATAAATTTCATTGTATATGATAATGAACTAAATATCATCGCAGATTCCGTTATATTTGATCTTGATAATGCACTTATAGAGCGTGAAGGCTTTATTACAGCTATTAGTACATTTTGATGACATCATAGAAAGGAGCACCCTATGCGCGGATATGGTTTTGGGCTTATTTTATTTCTCATCACTGCGCTGATCGCGGCATATCTGACAGCGCAGAATCTGTCATCACTTAATGCTGTTTCAGTTAATGTAAATGTCGAGACCGAGACCGGAGCAGAAAATATTGAGGAACAGGCAAGAGTCATGGTTAATGAGTACAACAACAAAATGACGGTTTATGATAGTGGACAATAATATTTTTAGAAATATTGAAAGACAGTTCTGATAAATTTTAAAAGTTAAATTCCATTGTTAAAAAAACGCAGGCAGCCGACTTGTCGTATGAGATGAGTTTATAGTTTTTTTATTTGTATCACCGTCTGTGTGATGGTATATTTAAGCGCAGGCAAAGATTCTTTTATCTATTCTTAAAGCTAAAGCCTCGTATAAAAGGCTGAAAGCATTCTTAATTCTTGGATTTCCAAAGGCTCTTGCCGAATATTTCGCACAATTTTATTTTTGTGGCAGGAGCAGATGTGATGCTGCGTGTTTTTGTGTTACCTAAAATTCTCCTGCCGGAACAGGAGGACAAATGAATAATGACCAAAGAGAAGCCAAAACAATACAGCTTGATGATGGAGGGAGCTTGGTTAAGACTTCAGCGAATATTTATGGCTATGCCAGAGAGTTTAAAAGTGATGTTTTCAGCATGCTTATGAATATTCCAAAATATGCGCTATCTGTGTACAACGCCATGAACGGTTCTAATTATGATGATCCGTCGCTTATTGAGATAAGGAAGCTGGAAAATTCGATAAGGCTTTCTGTAAGGAATGATGCCTCGTTTTATATTGATAGAACCTTCAATATTTATGAGCATCAGGCATCATACTGCCCTAACATGCCGCTGAGGCTGCTGAAGTATGCCACGGACAGCCTGCTTGACAGTGTAGATAACAAGAGACTACTGTACAGCAGGAATCAAATAATGTTACCAAATCCGCATTTTGTGGTACTATATAATGGAACAGAGGAAAGACCTGCAAAAGAGATACTTAAGCTTTCAGATTCATACGAAAAGCAAGAGGATTCCTGTGAGTTGGAGCTGAGCTGTACTATGTATAACATCAATCCGGGGTACAATGATGAGCTTCTTTCACGCACACAAGTGCTGAGCGGATATACTTATTTTGTTGAAGCGGTAAGAAAATATAGTGAACGGTATCCCGGTAATCTTGAGCAGGCTGTAAGCAAGGCGATTGATCTCTGTATAGACAATAACATTCTAGCAGAATTTTTCATAGAGAACAGAATGGAGGTAATCAGGGTGAGCACTATTGATTTGACATTTGATACACTGATAAGGATGGCCAGGGAAGATGAGCGCGAGGCAGCAGGTAAGATTATAGCTGAGAAAGATGCCTTAATAAGCGAACAGGAGGCTGAAATCGCAAAGCTTAAAGTGTTACTGACTTATCATTTTGTCCGCAAACTGCTTCCTCACGCTGTCCGGCTG
>JAUNNP010000032.1 GCA_030531385.1 Eubacteriales bacterium | reverse complement strand
GGCTCTTCTCCAACTGGCTGGTGAAAATAGGAATGCTAATAGCGACCAGCACGGCAATTATCGCTACCACGATCAGCAACTCTGCAAGTGTAAAGCCCTTGGAAATCTGCGTCTCATTTCACCCGCCGGTCGGGCTCCTGCCAATTCGGATCCAGCATTCCCATAAGGATCTTCTCCGGTGTAAAAGGCATAGTGTAATGCCAGACGCCGGTGGCACGGTAGATCGCGTGCTGCAGCGCGGGCGCCGGAGTGTTGATAACGATCTCACCGATGGACTTTACGCCAAACGGGCCGGTTGGCTCGTAGCTTGTCTCAAACTCGACATTGATGTTTCCGACATCGATACGGGTCGGCATCTTGTACTGCATGAAGCTGTTCTCGGCGATCTGCCCCTTCTCGTTATAAGTTACATTTTCAGAAAGAGCCATGCCGATGCCCTGTCCGATGCCGCCCTCGGTCTGAACGCGGGCGAGGTTCGGGTTTACCGGGATGCCGCAGTCCACGACTGCCTGGTAATCAAGTACCTCAACGCTTCCGGTCTCCTTGTCGAGCTCTATTTCGACCATGCCTGCCATGTACGGCGGAGGTGAAACAGGTGACTTGTGCATTGCCGTAGCCTCAGGCGGGATATCATTATTAAGCTGCGCCTTGAAGGCGATGTCTGAGAGACTCACCCTGACATTGGCCGTCTCGCCGGGCTTTGCTTTGTCGGCCTTACTGCCTGCTCCCGCTTTGTCGGCCTTACTGCCGGCATTGTCTGAGCCGCAAGCTTCCTCGAGCTTATAAACATACTCACCGTCAAACTCGACTTCATCAAGTGTGAGCCCAAGCATGTCCGCTCCGATCCTGCATATCCTCTCGCGGAGTTCATTTGCAGCCTTGACCGTGGCCATGCCGGTGATATAGGTCGTGGAGGAGGCGTAGGAACCTGAGTCATAAGGCGAAGCATCTGTGTCGGCGCCAAAGACGGCAATGCGGTCCACATCGCACTCGAGGACCTCGGCAGCCATCTGCGCAAGTATGGTGTCGCAGCCCGTGCCCATGTCGGCAGCACCGATGAGCATGTTGTAGGTGCCGTCATCGGAGAGCTTCAGCGTGCAGGAGCCCACGTCGAGGTTGGAAATGCACGAGCCCTGCATGGCAAGCGCCACGCCCGCAGTCCTTATCTTGCCGTTACCCATGTCACGGACCGGATACTTTTCCTTCCAGTTGAAGTTATCGGCGCAGTGCATAAGGCAGCGGTCTAAGGAACAGGCGTTTGCAGTCTCTCCAAAATATGCCGGCATGAACATGCCCTCACGGACCATGTTTTTAAGGCGGATCTCGACCGGGTCCATGCAGAGCTTTTCGGCGAGTTCATTTACAGCACTCTCTACCGCAAAAACACCCTGGGTCGCGCCGTAGCCGCGGTAAGCACCTGCGGCCTGAACATTGGTATAAACAACATCTGCTATAAAGCGTGTCGCCTCGCAGCCTCCTGTGTAAAGCGGCAGCGACTTGTGTCCCGAAAGACCGACCGTTGTGGTGCTGTGTTCACCGTAAGCGCCGCCGTTTGAAAGCGTGTGCATATCGATAGCACGGATGTGGCCGTCATTGTCAGCGCCAAGGCGGACATGTACCTCCATCTCATGGCGGGGAGAGGCAATGGTCATGCACTCCTCACGGGTGTAAATTATCTTGGACGGACGCTTCGTCTTCCAGGTGACAAAAGCAGGATATATCTCGCATGAAGCCGTCTGCTTGGCGCCAAAACCACCGCCTATACGTGGCTTTTCCGCGCGGACCTTGGACTTTGGAATGCCAAGCGCCCTCGCAAGAATACGGCGAAGGTGGAATACGATCTGGGTCGAGCTGATGCAGTGAAGTCTGCCGTAGCGGTCGATCTCACAGTAGGCGCGGAAGGTCTCCATATAGCCCTGCTGCACGGCCTTTACCGTGTATTTATGATCTATGACAATGTCGCAGTCCGCAAGTACGCCATCAACATCGCCGTGAGCATCCTCCTCGTGGTGAATGAGATTTCTCTTATTGTCGCAGTCAGGAACATGCGGCTCCCAGTCCTCCTCGGGATGAACGAGGACCGGATTGTCAAGTGCGGTCCTAAAGTCCAGCACAGGCTCAAGCACCTCGTACTTTACCTTTATAGTTTTAAGCGCCTTGTCGACAGCCTTTTCATTCTCGCCGGCAACTATGGCAACGGGGTCTCCGACGGACCTTACATGGCGGTCGAGGATCAGGCGGTCGTATGGTGACGGCTCAACATAGGTCTGGCCAGCTACTGCAAAGCGCTGCTTCGGCACGTCCTCCCAGGTATACACGGCAACTATGCCGGGCACTTTAAGCGCAATCGCGGTGTTAACGGATTCGACCATGGCATTTGCATGCGGACTGCGAAGGAGCTTTACGACGAGCGCGTCCTGCGGTGTAATGTCGTCAACATATACAGGCTTTCCGAGGAGGAGCTGGTCAGAGTCCTTCTTTGGAACACTTTTCCCGACGCTTTTATAGTCTTTTCTGGAAATGCTGAATTCCTTCATGAAAGCGCTCCTTTCCTTGCAATGGTGCCGGGATCTGCCACGCGGCTCTCCCACTTATTAAGTACATCCTCGCCGTAGACGCCCGCAGAACGGTCAATGGCAAGGCCTTTTTTGTCATTAAGGTAATTGCGGAGCGCGCGGAGCTGCGACTGAAAGCCGGTGCAGCGGCAAAGGTTGCCCGCAAGATAATACTTTATCTCCTCGTCCGTCGGATCCGGGTTCTCACGCAGCATGGCCACGATATTTACAACATAGCCGGGGTTACAGAAGCCGCACTGATCCGCGCCCTGCGCAGCAAAGTACCCGATAAACTCAGAAGCCTCCTTCTCAAGGCCCTCGAGCGTCTCTATCTTATGCCCATTCGCTCGTCCCACAGGTATGCTGCAGGAAAGCATGGGCTTATCATCGAACATAACCGTGCAAAGCCCGCAGTTCGTGGTCTCGCACCCGCACTTTACCGACCAGCACTTATGCCTGCGCAAAAACTGATAAAGCGTCATATCCGCATCTACAGAATCGGTCACGATCTTTCCATTCAAGGTGAGCTTAATTTCCATCACTTAACCTCCTCTGCTGAGCTTAAATCAAAAATGGCGTCAGGGGAGATTTTTGATTTAACCTCCGCGCTTGAGTTTAAATCAATTTTAGGTGCAGACGAATGCGCAGCTTCACACTTGCGCAGGCTTTGAACTGCGCGGCGGACGAGCACCTGACAGACGTGCTTGCGGTATGCGGCGCCGGCGCGCATGTTGGAGTCGAATCTGATATGTTCAGCAACATATTCGGCAAATGCTGATGCCTGAGCCAGCATCTCCTCATCACTGAGATCTCCGGTAAGCAGCTGAGCTGTATCAACGATGCCCTCTGTATCGTCAACGCACTGGGCAAGGTAAGGTGTCGCGCCTATGACCGCGCGAAGACATGCTGCGCCGCCAGACTTGCTTATTGCCGTATCTTCGGCTCCGTTTCCGGCTTCGGCATTTTCCAAAACCGAAACGGCGCAGGCAAGTACCGGAAAATCTGTTGAGTTGTTGCGCTGACTTAAGTAAACTATGCGGCTTGCAAAACGGTCAGCTGCCTGATCACCTTCGACGCGCTCCGCCGCTTCCACATAAGGACGCTCTGCCGCGGCAATCTCCGCCGGCTGTTTGCAGGCACTCTTCGGCACAATAATATGAGTCAGAATATCTCTCTCATTCTTCGGCCTTCCGGCAAACTCATCAAGTCCTATCTCGCCTGCCTTATAAAGCCTTACACGCGCATTAAGGGCATAAAACAAAGTATATACATCAGAAAATCCGAAACGGCCGAAGATACTGCCGCCAACTGTGGCGCAGTTTCTGAACTGCACTCCGACTATATGTTTTACCGCCTCTGCGGCAGCGCCCCCTGTAAACGCATTAAAACCTACATGCCTCTCCAGATCGCGGAGAGACACGTAGGCTCCAATTATAAAATTCTCATCATTTTCTTCAATTTTATCGAGGCCAAGATCCGACAGATCTATAGCCGTACCAAAGGTACGCGTCTGCATCCGCAGCCACAAAGCTCCGCCAAGTACGACATTGTTCTTCTTCTGACAGAGCTCATAAGCCTCATCCAGGCTCGCCGCTCTGACATAATTACTGTAGGAGTACATATCTGCCCCTCCTTCATGTTTTGATCTGATCACCGGCGCAACAGAGCTATGCAGACATTCGCAATCCGCGCTTCGTGCTGCTTGCGCTGACGTTAAATCAAAGGTTCATGTGTTTCTCTGCCTCTTCCTCATCAGATGCGTCGACTGCAGCATTCATATACATCTCAGGCGTAGTCTGATGTGTGCCCTGCGGAAGCCATGCATTGAGCAAAATAGCAAGGATGGCACAGGGAACGATACCTGAGCCGCCAAAGATAAGCTGCATGTAATAAGGAAGCGCCGCAACAGCGCCGCTTGTTGATCCAAGACCATAGCCAAGACCAATGGCGATCGAAATGATAGTGATCTCACGGCTGCCGATAGGCTCTCTGGTAATGAGCTGGATTCCTGAGATAAGGATCGAAGCGAACATCATAACAGCCGCTCCGCCAAGAACTGACTGCGGCATGATAGACATGATGGCACCGATCTTCGGGCAGAAGCCGCATACAACGAGGAAAAGCGCACCGATGCTGAGCGCAAAACGGTTAACTACCTTCGTGATCGATACGAGTCCTACGTTCTGTGAGAATGAAGTGTTTGGAAGTACTCCGAAAAATGCTGCAAATGCTGAACCAAGTCCGTCGCAGATAACACCGCCTGAAAGCTCAGAGTCTGTAGCCTCGCGGTCCATGCCGCCCTCAACTACAGCCGAGATATCGCCGACTGTCTCGATCGCGGTAACGATGAACATGATGCCGATAGGAATGATCGCAGCCGCATGGAAGCTTAAATGGATATCCTTAAGATCGCCAAAACCGATAACATTGGGAATATCGATCCACTTTGCAGCCCTGATGGCTTCAAAATTAACTACCCATGAGTAAGTATAAATGGTGCCGTCAGCTGTAACTCCCTGGTTAGGAAGCACAAGAGTCATAATGACGGCAACGATATATCCGATGATGATACCGATAAGTACGCTTGATATGCTTAAAATGCTGTTCTTTTTAGTGTAGTGCTTAAGAAGTATGATCGAAACAAGTACTACTATTCCGATAAATAAGTTCGGAAGTGAGCCGTAGTCTGGCTTGCCAGCGCCGCCGCAAAGATAATTAATTCCAACTCCGAGAAGTGAAAGACCGATAGCTATAACGACCGAGCCGGTAACTGTATGCGGGAAAAACTTCTTAAGAGGCTTTATGAACGCGCCGAGAACGCCCTCAAATATACCTCCAACCACGCAGGCACCCATGATCGCGCCGTAGGCCAGAACGCCGCCGCCGAGAGCATTTACAGTGTTATTGAGAACACCTAGGAAGCCTGAGGATGTACCCATGATGATCGGGACCTTGCCGCCGCACGGGCCGATCGAGAAAAGCTGAACGATAGTTACGATACCGGCAACTACCATAGCATTCTGAAGAAGTGCTGTACGGAGTGCGCCGTAGCCTGCATCAACTGTGAGTCCGCAGGTACCCATAACGATAATAAGCGGTGTAAGGTTGCCGATGAACATGGCAACAACGTGCTGAAGGCCAAGCGGAATGGCCTTTGAAAGAGGGATCCTGCCTTCAAATGTATAAGGTGTTCCCTCGTTTTCCCCGGCCCCTGCAGCTGCAGCGCCGGCTCCCTTTGTGTTGATTTCGTCTTTCATTTTTTTCCTCCAAGTGTCAGGCGAGCAAGCTCACTTGCTCATCTGACGCGCTAATCAAGTTTGAAAGTAAACTTTCAAACTTTGCCTTTCCAAAAAAATCTTTAAGCCATGCCTAAAAAATGCTTAAATATTATAGCATAGAAAAGTTTATTGTGGGAAAAAATATGAAATCATAACGGTAAGTATATTTTAAACTCATCGGACGCACTACCTTGCGCACTCTCCGGCAGCAATCATAAACCGCGCCAATCGGCCCCGCTCCTCGGCCTTTACCTTGCGCACTGCCGGACGCACTACCTTGCGCACTCACCGTCCAAGCCGCGCAGTATCCCGAGCCCGTGCTCAAGGGTCGGCAGCAAAAACTCCATAGTCTCCTGCACCGCCTTTGGGCTGCCCGGCAGATTTATAATAAGTGTGTTCCTGCGAATGCCGGAGGCCGCGCGGCTCAGCATAGCTCTCGGCGTTATCGTCATCGAATAGGCACGCACAGCCTCGGCGATACCGGGCGCCATGCGGTCGCAGACAGCGATCGTTGCTTCAGGCGCAGAGTCCCGCTGCGAAAAGCCTGTGCCTCCTGTCGTGAGTATAAGATCGACCTGACGCTGATCGGAGAGTCTCATAAGCTCCCCGCGAAGCCCTGCCTCATCATCAGATAGCAGCAGCTTTTCAACCACAACATACCCCGCAGCTTCTAGCATCTCATCAATAATAGGTCCGCTTTTATCCTCGCGCTCACCGGCAGCGCCCTTATCGCTTAAGGTAATGCGGGCCGCCGCAAAGGCCCTCTCCGGGTCCGCCGCAGCCATCTCTATCTTATCTCCCTTTTTGATCATTCCGCCCTCCAGAACAACGGCAAAAACACCCTCACGCGGCATGATGCAGTCTCCCATCGCCTCATAGATCGCGCAGTGGTCGTGGCAGGCCTTACCGATCTGCGTAAGCTCAAGCAGCACCCCGCCGCCGATACGAAATCTTGTCCCCACAGGCAGACGGCTCAGCCTCTCAAGCTCCTCCCCCTCGACCAGGAGGTTTTCGCCAAACGCGCCATTACATATTTCGATGCCAATGCTTCCTCCGTTTACTTCTCCGCCTTTGCCCGGAGCTTCACATATTCCCTGCACTTTACTGCAGCTGCCGCCGGCAAAAGCTGACCGTGATTTAAACTCCTCCACTGCATCAAAAGACAAAAGACTTACCTGTCTGTGCCAGTTTCCCGCATGTGCGTCCCCCTTAATGCCATACCCTGCGATCAGCTCGGCAGACTCCACCTCATGCTTTGCCATTCCCTTTTTTTCACTTATACAAATTGCTTTTAATGTTCCCATACATCCTCATCCGGCGGGATCCGAAACTTAATATCTTCCGAAAGTGCAGCACGGATAGTGGCAGGTCTTGCACTGCATGCAAAGACCGCCGTCGCCAAGCCGTACAAGATCTTCCTTGGTAAACCTGACACCCGTATAGATCTGCGGAAGTAAAACGTCAAGCATAGTTGTGGGAAGACTTATCGCAGCCCCCGGCACACCCAGGATCGCGATATCATCACAAGCGGCGCCGGCACCGTGGTCCGGAACGAAAGCATTTGCCGCACCTCTCTTAAGGTAAGCCACCAGCGACATATTGCCGGGCTGGCTCGGTACGCCGTAGCTTATAAGCTCCGCGCCGAGCTCACGGATGGCAGTCGGAGTAAGATCGTCCGGATCCACGCTCATTCCTCCCGTAAAGATAAGAAGATCAGCCCCGTTTTCGATGTGCGTCCTCGCCGCTGACATTATCATATCCAGATCATCATCACAAATAGTGACGCCGATGATTTCGCCCGGATAATACTTTAATTTCTCCCTTATGACAGGTTCAAACTTATCCTTGATCCTGCCCTCGTAGACCTCGGAGCCCGTGATCACAACGCCGGCTTTAAGCGCCCTGTATGGAAGAAGCTTAAGGAGCTGTCCGCCCGATGCGGCCTTACTTTTGCAGAGCTCCTCCGCTCTTATTATCTGCTCTTCCTTTGTAACAAGGGGAACTATTCTCATTGAGGCGAGCCTCATCCCGGGCTCGGCCCTGTAATGATCGGGCGCCGTGCAGATGGTAATGTCGCCGATCATATTGATCTCACGAAGGAGCTCTGTGTCGACCCTGAACATTCCCTTTTGATCTGCCATCAGGAGGACCTTTCCCTCGGAGGGTCCGGTATAATGCGCACCCTCTACAGGAGCCATCGCGGCCATGCGTCTCGCGCAGTCCTCTTCATGGATCTCGCCTGCCTCAGGCTCCCAGACAAAAACCGTCTTTTTGCCGTAATCAAGGAGCTTTGGGATATCCTCCTTCTGTATCACATGCCCGCGCTTAAAAGCGGCTCCCTTAAAGCCGTCGTACATTGCCGTTATGTCATGGCACAGCTCCATGCCTATCGCTTCTTCAACTCTGACCTTTTTCACATTTACCCCCTGCCTTAATTTGCCCGCCCGAGCTTAAGTTCGCCGTATTTTCTGCAAATGCTGCCGCCGTCACTTCCTCACGCTTTGCGGTGCCACGGGTCGATGATATTCGCCGTATAATCGCTGCCGGGTTCCTCAAACACCTCGTCGACCGATCCCTCTCTTACGATCTCGCCCCGATTTATAACTATCATATTTTTTGCAAGGATCTCTATCTCATCCATACTGTGGGAAACAAGGATTATCTCCTTATCAAAGCTCTCGAGGACCTCCTTCATTTCCATGGCAAGTGTGTATCTTAAATACGGATCAAGCGCGCTTAAGGGCTCATCAAGAAGCAGCACATCAGGCTCATTTACCATGATCCTCGCAAGCGCGGTACGCTGCTGCTGTCCGCCCGATATTTCATGAGGATGCTTACCTGCAATGTCCGATATCCCGAAGCGTTCAAGCATGGCGCGCGCCGTCTGCTCAGCATTTCCCGCTTTACCGGCACTGCTTTTTCTCACTCCCGCCATAACATTCTGCAGCACGGTCATGTTCGGAAAAAGCGCATACTGCTGGAAGAGATATCCGACGCGGCGCTCCTTGGGCGGAAGATCGATATGCTTTTCCGAATCAAACAAAACGCGGCCATTCAGCACTATCCGCCCGCTGTCCGGCCGCTCGATGCCCGCGATGCACTTCATCGTCATCGACTTTCCGCAGCCTGAAGCGCCGACAAGCGCAAGCACATCACGCCCCGTATCAACTTTTATATTAAGTTCAAATTCTCCGAGCTTCTTTTTTATGTCAACACTTAAGTTCATAGCATCAATTCCGAATTACAGCCATACAGCTATTCTCTTTTACAAAAACTTCCTTCATCATCGGTTCCGCTTTTTTTCAAGGAGATTTACCGCTATCAGCACCACTATTGATATGGCCATATTTACCATTACCCATGCAAATGCTCCCGCATCGTCATTCGTGCGCCAGAGCTGGTATACGGTAGTGGATATCGTAGCGGTCTTGCCGGGCGTATATCCCGCGATCATGCTGGTCGCTCCGTATTCACCAAGCGCCCTGGCAAAGGCGAGAACTGTGCCGGCCATGATGCCCTGACGACAGTACGGCATTCTTATCCTCCAGAAAATATAGGTATTGGAAAGGCCTAGTGTCTGCGCGCTGTAGGCCAAAGTCTCATCGAACGACTCAAAGGCGCCCCTCGCCGTCCTGTACATTAAAGGGAAAATGACAACGCTCGTAGCCAGTATGGCCGACCACCAGGTCATCGGGATCTTGAAGCCAAAATTATTGAGAATAAAAAGTCCCAGCGGGCGCTTTGGTCCCACCAGCCTTAAAAGAAGATAGCCTACCACAGTAGGCGGAAGCACCAGCGGCATGGTAAGGAGCGCATCAACGATGCCCTTAACAAGCCTCGGGAGCTTTGCTATGTAGTAGGCTGCAAATATTCCGAGAAAAAATATTATAAATGTCGATATAAGTGCTATCCTAAGCGAGTTATATAATGGGAACCAGTCCATAAAATTACTTTTTCATAAGACCCCCGCTAAATGCGAGAGTCAAATTTTCTAAACTTTAAATGAAACAAACAAATCTCGATATAAGCATCTGACTTACGAAATCACCCCATCGGCGAGAATCCGACACTCTCAAATACTGCCTTCGCGTCATCGGAAGAAAGATAATCGAGGAAGGCCTTGGCGGCGTCAGCATTTGCCGAAATATTAAGCACAGCTGCCGGATAGATGACCTGTCCGCACATGTCCCTGGTTGCCGTGTCAACGACATCGAGCTTTGCTGAAAATGCATCCGTCGCATAGATTATACCTGCGTCGACAGTTCCCTCAGACACCTGAGTGGTGACTTCCTTAACATTTGAGCCGTAGGTGATATGGCCTGCGTTTGCCAGTTCCTCTTCGCTGAGCTCAAAGTAATTTAAGATCTTCTGAGTGTACTGGCCCACAGGAACATCAGAGTTACCCATGGCAAGGACAATGCTGCCGGCCTTGAGACCGTTTATAAGATCGTCATAGCTGTTGATATCGGCCGGGTTGCCCTCCGGAACAGCAAGCGCTACCTTGTTCTCGAGAAGGTTAAGTCTGGATCCCTTAAGGACGAAGTCAAGTCCGGCAGTGTTTACAGCGGGATCAGCCTCGATGTCAAGCTGGTTCATCTGCTTAGGTGACGCGGAGATGAAGATATCGCACTCTGCTCCCTCTTCGATCTGGGTCTTGAGTGTGCCTGAAGAATCAAAGTTGTAGGAAATGGTCACATTAGGTGCGACCTCTTTATACATATCGGCGATGGTATTCATCGTCTCAGTCATCGATGCCGCAGCAAAGACAATGAGCTCTGCGGACTCAGCGGTCGCTGCTGCGATCGTTTCCTCGGCCTTTGTCTCAGCGGCTGCGGCCTCTGCCTTTGTTTCGGCTGCCGCTGCCTCTGTGGATGCTGCGGTTGCTGCTGCAGAGGCTGCACTCGCTGAATCTGTCGATGAGCCTCCGCATGCCGCAAGTGAAAGTGCCATAGCGGCACATATAATTAAAGGAATCTGTTTTTTCATAATACATTCGCCCCTTGCTCTAAACAATATTGGATGTATTATAGCAGACCGTAGGTTTTATGAAAAGCCTACGGTCTGGATAGTGTATCTTTCTATGCCGCCCCACGGCTACGACCGGTGATATTCACCATGCACACCGCCGGTTTTGCTTACAAGATGGATATCAGTGATCTCAATATCCCGCTGCACCGCCTTGCACATATCATAGACTGTAAGTGCCGCAGTGCTGACAGCAGTAAGTGCCTCCATCTCAACACCGGTCTGACCTATGCAGCTCACCTTTGCGCGGATGAGCACATAGAAAGCTTCACTTTCAGCTGCTTTATCTATCGCCAAAGGCTTGTCAGATGCGGTACTTCTCTCAAGTGTCAGATCGAGGTCTACAGAGCTTACCTGCACAGGATGGCACATTGGAATAAGCGAAGCTGTCTGCTTTGCCCCCATTATGCCCGCGACCTGTGCTACTGTAAGCACATCGCCCTTCTTTATTCCGCCTGAGCCGATCAGCCTGAAGGTATCCTCGTTCACGATCACTCTGCCTTCTGCCTCGGCCGTACGGATCGTTACAGGCTTCTCACCGACATCGACCATCCTGGCCCTTCCGTCTTCATTAAAATGTGTAAAATCTCTCATCCGCCGATCCTGTTCATACTGCGCTTTGTCTCTGTCATATGGCCGGGCGTCAGCCTGCCATGCTCCTTTGGCTTGGAAAGTATCGCCTGCCTCAGCGCTTCTTCAAGCTCGGCGCTGTGCAGCCCCCTTACTTTGATCTCCCGATCGGAATGCAGGCAGGGCTTTATATACCCATCAGCCGTAAGTCTAAGGCGATTACAGCTTCCGCAAAATGAACAGCTGATAGGACTTATTATTCCAACTCTTCCTTTTGCGCCGGGTAGCCGGTAGAGCCTTGCAGGCTCCAATTCCTCAAGCTCAGGCAGTGCTTTCAGTACCTCATCCGAGGATATAAAAGCTCCGGCTCCAAGCCCTGCGGCAGCCCCGACAGGCATAAGCTCTATAAATCTGACCTCAATATTGCGGTGGGTGCTGAGCCCCGCCAGATCTCTTATCTCACTATCGTTAAAGCCCCCGATCAGTACCGCATTGATCTTGGTTCCCGTGAACCCTGCGGCATCCGCCGCCTCAAGCCCTAAAAGTACGTCCTCAAGCCTTCCGCCGCCTGTGATCTTAGTGTATTTTTCAGGATCCAGTGTGTCGAGGCTGATATTGAGCCTTGTGACACCGGCGTCTTTAAGTGCCGCCGCCAAAGTCACCCCGCCAATGCCGCTTTGGTGTCCGATGGCAGCATTGGCAGAAGGAAAGGGACAGGCTGCAGAAAGCAGGGTCCCGTTCGTTGTGACGCAAAGCTCCTCAAGCCCGGGAAGCGCACTCAGCATGCCGCACAATTCAGGCATGCCGCGGCGCACAAGCGGCTCACCGCCCGTAAGCCTGATCTTGCGAACCCCCAGGCCTATCGCAGCCTCCGCGATCTCCGCGATCTCCTCAAACGAAAGTATCTCAGAGTGTGCCTTCTTTACGTCCACCCCCTGCGGCATGCAGTAACGGCAGCGCAGATTGCAGCGGTCGGTGATCGATATCCTCAAATAATCAATTTCTCTGCCAAAGCTGTCTTTCACTTAATATGTTCTCCATATATTCCGCCCCGCCTGAAAGTCTGACAGGCAGTTAAGCTTCCTCTCATAGAGCGCCTTTAATTTAGGTATTCTGATCCTGTTCTCAAACACATCATTTTCATAAATTGAAAAGCCATTTTCTGCAAAAGAAGCCGCTTTATCAAGATCAACAGCATTTCTGTCATGAACATATTGAAGGAGACGTACCTCCTTTTCTATAAAAGAATGAGTCTTTATAGCACTAAAGTCAACACTGCTTAGTGCATCATACGGAGTATTATAAAACATCGAATTACCGGAATCATAAATAGGTGCAAAGCCTATCAGCTCAAGCGTATCGGGATCCCGCAGGACCGCGATATTATTCATATGACGATCGGTATTGGAGATCAGATGATCCGTCATAATAAGATAATCCATGTGATAATTAAAAGCCTCCTCAGACATTCCGAGATCCAGGCAGACCTGTTTAAACGGAAAATAAAGCGACTCATTTGTCCGGAACTTAGTGGTCTGAAGCAGCTCCCATGCCGATAAGCTTTCAACATTTTCACTGCAGAAGTCGTAACACATACATCCAAGTCCTTCAACATTATTATCACTGCGAATGCTGACAAGGCTGTACTCCGCGAAATTTTCAAATCCCTGACTCCTGTGCAGTTCTGTGGCAAATACCTCGTTCAGGCTCTGCTGATAGCTCATGCCATAATTGCCTTTCACCATATATCTGCGGCCATCTTTGCCGATACACCACTTCTTCTGAAGTTCTCCCTGGGAGGTAGCAAAATTAAATCGAGTGACATTCTTAAGATCTATAATTTGGTCACGGTTTATTGTGAGCTCACCAAATGTATCGACAAAATCATTTGTAAACAGATTGGTTTCAGCCCATGTAAGAGACTCACCTCTGGGCTTTATCCAGTAACAATCTGACAAACTTAAAGCAAGATTGTTTACAAGCATACTGTTTGTCGATGAGTATCCGAGCTTTTGAAGCGCAGGAACAGCCCCATGCCTGGTCTTTGGAACAGCACGGTCCCTCCACCATTCATGGAACTTCATATTGTTCATCTGTCCTCCCGGCGGAAAATGCCGAGCAGCGGAATTGTTTAACCTTACACTACCCAGCTCGCCGTCATCGGAAATTTCCATAAGACAGACCGGAATATCCTTATGCATAAGAAAATATTCTTTATTGTATCTTGCCATAACACAAAATATCCTCTGCCCTATCGGTCATGACCACAAAATATCCTCTTCCTTGTCATACTTTAAGTCATCATTAAACTTCTTTTGAATAGAATAAAAGTCCTCAAACAAACGGTTTATATAGATGCTGAGGTTTTCTTCATTTACCCCTTCAAGACTTTCATTTACAAAGATACTGTTGCCTATTTGATCATAAAGTAATTTCTTTACGGGATCATAATAATATACTGCACGGCTGCTGCTCTTAAACACCTTCAATTCATTATTTGTTCCCGGAATCAAGGACGCAATTAATTTAATTACATAAGCCGGTGGTGTTGATTCGCTCTGTTCCCACTTCCTGAGAGTGCTGACAGGAATGTCAAATCTCTGTGCAAATTCTACCTGAGTAAGTCCGGTTTTAAGTCTTAATTCTTTGATTATATAATTCATAGTTATTTCCTATATCCGCATCAACAGGGTCAGACTCGTCCTGGTTAAGACTCGTCCGGTCTGCGATTTATTCAGTATCCTGATTGGATAGTAATTTTATGACAATATCCAATTTGGATATATAAATATATAATAACATAGAAAAATTCAAAGTCAATATTTTACCACAGTCTCAGCAGTCTGATACCGTGCTTTGCCGCGGCGTAAACCGGTGTCTCGAGGACCTTGACGGCACTTTTAAGCTGCCTTCTTATCTCGATCCCCTGCGGGCAATGCTGCTCGCACTTTCCGCATCCTACGCAAAGCGACGCGCTGCTCGGCTCATGCCTGAAAAGAGTGCACTGTATATAGCTTTTCTTCGCCGAGGACCTGCTGAGCGAATAATAGCTATTGTAGGCATTAAAGGTTCCGGGGATGTCCACACCCTTCGGGCATGGCATGCAATAGCCGCAGCCCGTGCAGCCGACCTTCATGCTCTTATTGATCTCAGCCTTTACTTTTTCTATGAGTTCAAACTCTGCTTCTGTAAATGCTCCCGCCTCTGCTTCAGAGGCCACCCGGCAGTTTTCCCTTATCATTTCGACTGAGTTCATGCCGGAAAGCACTGTCGTTATCTCAGGTTGGTTCCAGAGCCAGCGGAAGGAAAGCTCGGCCGGGGTATACTCTGCAATGAGCTTCTTGGCGCTCTCCGGAAGGAGATTTACCAGCTTTCCGCCCCTTAAAGGTTCCATGACCATGACCGGCAGTCCTTTAGCTGCGGCATACTCCACACCGCGGCGGCCTGCCTGGCTGCCCTCATCAAGATAGTTATACTGGATCATGACAAATTCCCAGTCGAAGGCATCTATCAGCTCACAAAAAGACTCTGTCTTACCGTGATAGGAAAAGCCTATGCGGCGGATCTTGCCGGAGGCCTTCTTTTCCTTGAGCCAGTCTCCTATACCAAGGTCCAGCATCTTCTGCCAGCTCTTCATATCAGTAAGCATGTGCATGAGAAAGAAATCTATATGATCAGTCCGAAGGCGCTTCAGCATTTCGTTAAAGATCTTCTCTGCGCCCTCGCGGGACTTTATCAGGTAGTGCGGAAGCTTATCCGCTATGTAGATCTTGTCTCTTATATTGTTGCGCTCGAAGATCTCCCCGATCGCGGTCTCGCTGCCCGGGTAAATATAAGCGGTGTCATAATAATTCACGCCGCTATTGTATGCCTCCATGATCTCGGCCTCAGCCTTTTTCATGTCGATCTTTCCGTTATTTTTCGTAAAGCGCATACAGCCGTATGCGAGCATAGAAATGTCATTTCCGTCTTTATCCTTGCGGTACTGCATATTTGCCTCCAGTGTCCCACGTAAGCAGCTGAACTGCCGCTTATCAGCGTTCCTCTCGGAAGTAGTTGAGACCGAGGCCTGCCGGAGGCTGGTCCTCCTTGCGCTGGCGCATGGATACGATAACAAGTACCACGGCGGTAGCGATATAAGGCACGATCTTGTAGATCTGTGTCGGAAGGAACGGAATGGGCAGACGTAAGTAAAGGATCAAAAGTCCGCCGAACAGCATCGAGCCCCACAGAGAGTTGAGCGGCTTCCAAAGGCAGAAAATAACGAGTGCCACTGCAACCCAGCCTTCTCCCGCAAGAGCGTTGTGGTTCCAAACGCAGCCTGCGATAGTCATGGTGTGTACCATGCCGCCGAGAGCTGAGATGCCGCCGCCGATACAGGTAGCAATATATCTGTAGCGTGTAACAGAAATACCTGCAGCATCCGCGGTTGCCGGAGACTCTCCTACTGCACGAAGGTAAAGTCCCTTGCGGGTCTTATTCATAAACCAGTACATAACGAGCACTATGATCACGCCGATGTACACAAACACATTATAGTTAAAAAGCAGCGGTCCGATCACCGGAATATTCTGCATAAACTCAGGAAATATCGACCCCGAGAACGCACCCTTGAGTCCGTTGCTGATAGAAACATTTCCGCCGACCCTGATACGCATGAGCTCGCCAACGAACTGGCCTACACCTGTACCAAAAATAGTAAGTGCAAGACCGGTAACATTCTGGTTTGCGCGAAGCGTTACAGTAAGGAAGCTGAAAATGAGTGCGCCCACGACGCCTGCGAGAAACGCGCATAAAAACGCGATCACTACTGCCACGGCGCCCAAAGCGGCATCTCCTGCCATTGTGTCATAGACGAATGCGCCGCAAAGTCCGAACGCGCCGCCCATGAACATAAGTCCTTCAACACCGAGGTTCATATTACCGGACTTCTGGGTAAGGATTTCTCCCGAAGTACCATAGAGAAGCGGAGTTCCGTTAAGGATAGCCGCACGAATGAGTCCAATTAAATTAAAGTCCATTATGCTTCCTCCTTACTCTTCTTTGCCTCATGACCGCGGAAAGTCATCTTAAAGTTGATAAAGAACTCGCAGCCGAGAAGGCTTAAAAGCAGCAGACCCTTGATGATCTCAGATACAGACGACGGAACGCCCATCGCTGTCTGAAGGCTCGACGCGCCCTTGCTCAGGATACCGAAGAGCACCGAGATAATGACCATCGCAAAAGGATTGAGCTGGGCGAGCCATGCAACTGTGATGGCGGTGAAGCCAACGCCGTCAGCAACATCGGCATAAAGAGTCTGGTTTGCGCCCGATGCCACCATGAAACCCACGAGACCGCAGATCGCTCCTGACACGCAGGCTGTGCGGACAGTGATCTTCATGACATTCATACCTGCGTAGCGAGCGGTATTTTCAGATTCGCCGAGAACCGAGATCTCATAGCCGTGCTTGGTGTAGTTCATGTAAACAAAAATAAATACAACGAGGATCAGCACGATGATCCAGCCGCAATGCACACCGAGTACCTTTGGAAGTACTGCCGCATCCGCAAAGTTCGGGATGACCTGTGAGCCCTTCTTGCCCTCCCACGGGCCGCCCTGCAGCCAGCCGACGATACCGATGGCGATGTAGTTGAGCATGAGGGTGAACAGGGTCTCATTGGTCTTCCATCTTGCCTTGAAGGCCGCCGGAATTCCTGCCCAGATGGCGCCCATGATCATTGCGCCGATGCCCATGGTGATGAGCAGTATCGGTGATGACCAGCTCTTTCCGAAGTTGATTGCGAAAAATGCTGCCGCCATTGCGCCTATGGTGATCTGGCCTTCTGCACCAATGTTCCAGAACTTCATCTTAAAGCAGGGTGCAAGTGCAAGTGCTGTACCAAGAAGCGGTGTGGCAACCTTTATTACCTGGCGGAGTCCGCTCTTTTTGCCGAGTGCTCCCGAGATCATGGTCTGATACGCCTCTATCGGATTGGCTCCTGCCGTCATGAACACAAAGCAGCTTAAGAATAATGCGAATGCAAATGCCGCAAGTCTTATGAGCCAGATGTTAGTCTTACTCATGTTCTCACGCTTTGAGATACGGATGAGCGGTGTTTTTTCGTGTCTCTCATCAGTCATGTGACTTGCCCTCCTTTCCGCCGACGCTTGTCATAAGCAGACCGATTTCTTCCTTAGTTGTGGTTCGTGCATCGACGATGCCGGAAACCTGGCCGTCGCAAAGCACCAGAATACGGTCGCAGAGCTCGAGCAGTACATCGAGGTCCTCGCCCACGAAAATTACCGCAACGCCCTTTGCCTTCTGGCCCGCCATAAGGTTATAGATGACGTATGAAGTATTGATATCGAGTCCGCGGACGGCATATGCACTCATAAGTACCGACGGCGATGAAGCGATCTCACGGCCTACGAGGACCTTCTGAACATTTCCTCCGGAAAGCTTTCTTACCGGGTAATCAATGTCAGGTGTCTTTACCTCAAGGAAATCATAAATCTGTTTCGCGAGCTTCTTCGGGCCCTTGGTATCAACGAAAACGCCCTTGGTCCTGTTCCATGAACGGAGCATCATGTTGCCGGTCATGCCCATGCCGCCAACAAGGCCCATGCCAAGTCGGTCCTCCGGAACGAATGCAAGCGAAACACCGGCATCACGGATCTGCATAGGAGTTTTACCTACAAGCTCTTCAGGGCTCCTGCCTTCAGGGCTGTAAATGATGGAGCCGGATTCTACATGGCGAAGACCTGCAATGGTCTCGAGAAGCTCCTTCTGGCCCGAACCGGCAATGCCGGCTATGCCGAGTATCTCTCCGCCATATGCGATGAAGCCGACATTCTTGAGCTTTGCGACGCCTTCATTATCCCTGCAGGTAAGTCCTGCTATGGTAAGACGCGGCCTGGCATCCTTTACATCCAGGCGGTCGATATTGAGCTCGACCTTGCGTCCAACCATCATCTCTGTAAGCTTGGACTCATCTGTCTCTGATGTGCGTACTGTCGCGATATGCTGACCCTTACGAAGAACGGCAACAACATCCGAAATTTCCATAACCTCGTTAAGCTTGTGGGTGATGATGATAATAGCCTTGCCATCATCTCTCATGGCGCGCATTACCTTAAAGAGCTTCTCTGTCTCCTGCGGTGTAAGGACCGCGGTCGGCTCATCAAGTATTAGAATGTCGGCGCCGCGGTAAAGGACCTTGATGATCTCAACAGTCTGCTTCTCCGATACGGACATGTCATAGATCTTTTTGTTCGGATCGATATCGAAGCCATACTTTGCGCTTATCTCGCTGACCTTTTTGGCGATTTCATTCATATCATGCTTACCGCCGTCATCGAGACCAAGGATGATATTCTCGGCAGCCGTAAAGACATCAACAAGCATGAAATGCTGATGGATCATTCCGACATGGTATTTAAATGCATCTCTTGGAGATTTGATAGTTACAGGCTCGCCGTTTATCAGGATCTCTCCCTGATCCGGGAAGTAGATGCCCGCAAGCATGTTCATAAGTGTGGTCTTGCCGGAGCCATTTTCTCCGAGAAGCGACATTATAACGCCTTTATCAAGATACAGATTGACGTTGTCATTTGCCGCTACTTCGCCGAAGAACTTGGAAATGCCCCTGAACTCGACAGCATGCGTGTTTTCCGCCATGATTCCTCCTAAAACGAAATAACGAAAAGGGGTAATTCGCCCCTTTTCGTTTCTATAGTTGTCCTATACGTAGTGGATTAGTACTCTTCATTAACGAGAGTGATTCCGTCGATTCTCTCTGAGAATGATGGTGCTGACTTGTAGAATGACTCATGATAGAAGCCGTCTGAAACAGCGTCCTGTGAATCCGGCTGGAAGTCTGCATCCATATCGATCATTGAAGACTCAAGCTTAGCACCGCCAACTGTGAAGGTGTCTGTATCAAATACCTTAAGCTCGCCTGACTTGATCTTTGCTGCAGCTGCCTCGATAGCCTCTGCTGTGCCCGGTGCGGCAATTGCCTCGTTGAGCTCTGTAAGAGCAACATCGCCATCAGCGATACCGTGCTGCATGTAATCCTGATCAACTGTTCCGCCGTTAACAAGAGTCCTGATAACATATACGAAGTAGTTTGTCCAGTCGATACGTGAAGAAATAAGAGCTGACTCCGGAGCAACGTCTGTCATGGAGATGTTGTATCCAACTGAGCAGATACCGTTCTCCTGAGCTGTTGTTGAAGGAGTTGTAGCATCAGAGTGCTGTGAAATGAGCTGGGCTCCTCTGTCGATAAGGTCCTGAGCTGTAGCAGCCTCGATAGCCGGGTCTCCCCATGAACCGATAAACTCTACCATCATTGTTGCACTTGGGCAAACAGATCTTGCACCAAGATAGAATGATGTATAGCCGGAAAGAACCTCTGAGTATGTATAAGCACCAACATAACCGATAACTGCCTGATCCTCTGTGATGTCACCTTCTTCGATCATCTGGTTGAGCTTCATTCCTGCTGCGATACCTGCAAGATATCTTGCCTCATAAATAGATGGGAAAGCATTTACAGTGTTCTCAAGGTCATCAGACTTTGATGTCTCATTTGTAAGTGCGCAGAATACTGTGTCCGGATAGTCCTCAGCAATGGTAAGCATAGCCGGCTCCATGCCGTATGAGTTAAGGAATACTGCGATGCAGCCTGAATCTGCGAGCTCCTCGCAGTCAGCAGCTACAGGATCACCCTCGGCGTGATCATAGGTGTAGATCCACTCAACATTAATGCCTTCCTTGGCGAGCTGCTCCGTTGCTGCGTCAGCTGCCATGTAGAAGTTTCTGTCATAAGCCATGTTCTGGTTTCCGATGCAGACCATGCCGACCTTGACATCTGTTCCGCCTGCAGGTGCCTCTGCGGCAGCCGTTGTCTCAGCGGCGTCAGCATTTGCCTCTGTCTCTGCAGCCTGTGACTCTGCCTTTGTCTCTGCAGCTGCTGTGGTCGCAGCCGGTGAAGAGCTTGATGAGCCGCATGCAGCAAGGCTCATTACCATTGATGCAGTAAGAACTGCAGCAAAAATCTTTCTCATAATCTTATCTTCCTCTCTAAAGTTTATGAAATTAATTATATGTACCTTCTTGATCATGTTTGTTTATGGGGTTTCCCCTAAGAAAACAATAATAAAAAAATGATAGCGATACACTTATGGAAAGTCAATTCGTAAACTAAACAAAGACCGATGGGTTTTCGGTCTTTGTTTGTGTAAATTTCCCACAAAAAATGGCGTCAGGGGAAAATTTTGATTTAACGTAGGTTTAATCAAAAATCTCCCCTGACG
>JAUNNP010000031.1 GCA_030531385.1 Eubacteriales bacterium | reverse complement strand
CATGAAGGTTGATATGACCATGATCGACGGAGTAATTGAATACACGAGATCATAAAAAATATGGGAAGGATTGTCGGAACGTGAAAGAAGCATTATACTGGAACTAAAGGATGATGAGGCTGTCAGGGTCGGGGATATCTGTACTTCCTGCGGCCTGATAAACGCGGCCTTTTCAAAATACAGAGAGCGCCTGCTCCATAAAGGACTGATCACATCAGAACGGCATGGGTATGTAAAGCCGGCGCTTCCGAGGTTCCGCTGCGTTTGCGAGTATTACATATAAGGAGGCAACCATGGATCATCAATTCAAACCTTACATTCCCGCTGAGAAAATCATCCCGGAGCTTACTGCCACATCCGTTGTGATGGGCGTCATCCTTGCGGTGGTCTTTGGTGCGGCCAATGCTTACCTGGGTCTTCGTGTCGGCATGACCATTTCAGCCTCGATTCCCGCGGCAGTGATCTCGATGGGCATCATCCGTGTGATCATGAAGCGGGATTCCATACTTGAGAGCAACATGGTGCAGACCATCGGCTCTGCGGGCGAGTCTCTGGCGGCAGGTTCGATTTTCACACTGCCGGCATTGTTTCTGTGGGCGCAGGAGGGCATCATAGAGCAGCCGAGCCTCGTTACGATCACGCTCTTAGCACTTGTCGGCGGTGTTCTCGGCGTACTCTTCATGGTACCGCTGCGGCATGCGCTGATCGTGAAGGAGCATGGCGTCCTTCCCTATCCGGAGGGCAGTGCCTGTGCAGATGTTCTGCGCGCGGGAGAAGGCGGCGGCGTGAAAGCAAGGTCCGTATTCATCGGTGTGGGTTCGCTGCCTATAGCCATCGGGCTTTATCTGCCGCTCGAACTCAGCAGTACACTGCTGATTGGAGGTCTGCTCCGGCTGGTGATGGAAAGGCGTGCCGCAGTTTCTCCGGATGGCAGTACATCGCAAAATAGTGATGCCGGTGCGGGAGTCCTTTACTGCTCCGGCATGATCGCCGGCGAGGGGCTCGTGGGGATACTCCTTGCGGTGTTTGCGGTTCTTGGTATCGACCGTGTGATCGATCTGTCAGGCGTTCTTGCAACCGGGACCTTGGGGAGTTTGCTCCTTATAATCGTGATCGGCATATCCATCGTATGGTTCGGGCGGGAAAGTGCTGAAACCTGATCGATCATAAGAATATGGCACTGCAGGATGAAAAATAACGATAACTACCTTGACCGCGTACCGGTCATAAACGAAAAACTCCATATTGAGACAGGTGCAGACGGTTTGGTGACTCTTTTTATAGAGAATACCGGCATCTTCAACCGTGCAGCACAGCTGCTTCTTAAAAAACCGAAAGTTTCTCAGGTGCATCTGGATGAAATGGGCAGCTTCATCGTATCGCACATGGACGGACAGAGAACGGTCTATGATCTGGCGCTGCTCGTAAAGGAGCGGTTCGGAGAAACAGCGGCCCCCTTTATGAACGGCTGGTCCGATATGTGCAGACGCTTGCGGATTACGGATATGCGGAAGTCCGTTTCAGAAAGCATCGGGGATAAAACCCCGGTGTTTTTTGCTTGGGGTTGGAGAGCGCGAGACGGGGATCGAACCCGCGACCTTCGCCTTGGCAAGGCGACGCTCCACCACTGAGCCACTCGCGCATAATGTAACTGCCTCAGGCCAGAATCGAACTGGCGACACACGGATTTTCAGTCCGTTGCTCTACCAACTGAGCTACCGAGGCTCGCGTCCCAGAACTTTCATCCGTCAGACAGCATGATTATTCTACTAAATGAGTTCTTATTTGTCAACACTTTTTTATGATTACAGTGTCAAAAGCCTGACTCCGCGGCAAGCTCGCTTGCCGGTGGGGGCAAGGCTTTATGACACGCCCCTATATGAGCAAGTAGTGGGGCAGGGGCCCCGCGGATTGCGAATATTGGGGAGGATTGCGGGAGTGCGGAGCACGAGCAATCCGTAATCATACTTTTGACACCTAAACTATTTATTTCACCTTCATCGCCAGCATGGTGATATCATCAAACTGCGGCGCGTCCTTCACAAACCTGTCGATCGACTTATTCACTTCTTCAATTATCTCACGAGGTTCAGTTCCCGCTGCAGCATTCAGGGCATCCAGCATACGGCCGGTTCCAAATAATTCATTTTCAGTATCTGTCGCCTCTGCCACGCCATCCGTATAAACAAATACGATGTCTCCCTTCCCCAGTACGAGCTCATATTCCTTATATTTCATGCCATCCATTCCGGCGAGCACAAAACTATGCTTGTCATGGTACAGTTCAAAGCTGCCGTCGGCACGCTTTATTGCAGGGAACTCGTGCCCGGCGTTTGCGCACACCAGCCTTCCGCTCGATATCTCATAGATTCCGAGCCATACTGTTACAAACATCTCTGCAGCATTATTCTCGCAGAGCTGATGGTTCGCCGCAGTCAGAATTTCACCCGGCGACAGCATTCGCATCGCCATATTCTTAAGCAGCACCTTGCTTACCATCATGAACAGGGCTGCCGGCACTCCCTTTCCGGATACATCTGCTATAGTAAGCGCAAAGTGGTCATCGTCTATATAATAAAAATCATAAAAGTCTCCGCCGACCTCCCTGGCCGGTGTCATGGAAGCATATAATTCGATCTCATCGTGTCCTTCAAATGGAGGAAATTCCTTAGGCAGCGCACCTGCCTGAATATTTTTTGCCAGTTCAAGCTCTGCCCTCGTCTTTTCCTTTTCCGCTGTTATATCGCGGAGATTTCTGACATAGTCTTCTACCTCCCCGACCATGTTGTCGAAGCCCATGGCCAGTGCCTGGATCTCATCCTTGCTTTCTATGGTACGGCAGGTCTCCCTGATTTTATTATTTTCTTCCGTGTTCAGGTGATCATTTTTGGAAAACCGTTCGACCATCTCCGAAAGGATCTCGATCGGATCTGTAACCAGCCGCTCAATAAAGTACAGTGCTGCAAGTATCACCGCAAATACCACGTTAAATGCGACATTCACAACAAACAGAACGTCGTTCCAGAGTTCAAGCCGTGTCAGCGCCGCGTTCTTGTGCGAAAGATGGTATGCAAGGATGCCTGTCAGCACAATGATCACCAGTCCGATAGCCTGAAAGACAACCGTGGTTCTGGCTTTTAACGAGAAAATGACATTTTTCTGCTTTCTGTCTACTACCTCGGCAGTCCTCGGACGAAGTGCGTATATGAAAAGCAGTATCATTACCACATACATAAGAAGACGTGCAATGCCGCTGTGTATTACTCCGCTGCCGAATTTTGAAGTGATGAAATAGCCTATGCCTATTTCCAATACAACAAACGGAATAATAATACTGCTTATTTTATTCGCTGTCTTCAGACGATCATTATCCGCGCCTCTTTTAGGTATCTCAAAGCCATCCCACAGATTTCCTGCCACACTGAGGACGGGAATTCCCAATACCGCCGCAAAATCAAAATTTCCGTAAAACAGCAGCAGACCTGTGTCAGCTGCCGGAGCCACACCGATATCCTCGCAGAGCAGCATTATCATGATAGCTATAAACAGCGAATCGATGAATATTATGACAAGGAATTTCAGTACCGCATCAAAGGTAAATATCTTGGGCAGTGCGATCGCTCCGTCCTTTTCCGGAAAGGTATACCAGAGCTTGTAGGCGATGTAGGAATACAGGAAATTGGCAATAAATCCGAAGCACAGCGTATATATTCTTGTGCCATCCATCAGATCCCCGACCACATTTCCGAGCGCGCAGCCTATGGCTCCCGGTATTCCGAACAGGATACCGAGAACCGGCGGGAATACATTTTCCGGTCTGAGCTCTGTAACTCCGGGCATCAGAAACGCAAACTGCTTAAACGGATATGCCACCACAATAAACAGAAGAAAGCTCATCACCATTCTTTTTAAAAATTTCAAAGCTCTTTTACTCTCCATGGTCAAACCAATCCTCGAGTGCATTCAGATTCTCATCTGAATGCTCAATTTCGCGCGCGAATTTATATGCCGCCTCCACAAGCCCTCCGTCAAAAGCATTGGCCTTATTTATCTGGAATATCCACCAGGTACTGCAGACCGCGAGCATCATCTTTCCGTATATCAGCTCATCGTAAACTGCCCCGCAAAAATAAGTATATACCCAGAACATCAACAGCTGCTCCGCACGGATCTCATCCTCAGGCGAGAGTATCAGCTCATCATCCCAGCTCTGCCAGGTCTTATCCACTATCTCCAGCCAGCCTGGTCTTAGTACCTCCAGCTCGAACATTTTGGAAAAGAGCCTCCTGCTTAAAGGATCGCATTCCTCCCTGTCCGCATCCGTTTCTGCAAATGCAGATGGCGCAGGTACTTCGCCTGCCATGGCCGCATACCTCTCTGCAGCGCCGCGTATCACCGCATCCATTTCGTCTATCCTGCATAGATCCAGACAGTCCTGAAGCTCTGCTGCAAATGCTGCAAGAGCAATGGCTTTGGCTCTGAAACTAAGATCTCGGTTTTGTATAAGCCTGTATGCTTCACCCCTTGCTTCAGCAAGTCTCAGATACAGCTCCCCATCTACTCCCTCATACTCTGAAGGATCGTCTCTTTCATCTGTCTCCCAGGTGCTGAAGCTAAGCTTTTCAGTGCGCGAAAGTATCAGCCGTGCAGCCTCAGGGCAGGAAAGAGAGAGCGACCACTCACGGACATTTTCAAATTCCTCCATATGTCTTGGGTAAGCGGCGCAGGTCCTGCAGAGCATAGCCTCACCGTAAGCGCGCTGCAGGCTGCAGAGACCGCCCTCCGTCATGAGCACGCATTTTCCGTCCTTATGCTTAAAGCACTCCTCTTCCCAATCTATCGATTCACTAAGTACCTGCCGCAAATGCTCCTTTATATCCTGCTTTTCAGCCTCATCAGCCTCTGTCACAACAGATCGGTCCGGATCCGGAAGGATAAACTCTATGCCGATATCCTCCCCCTCTGCCGCCCGGCGGTAGCGCTCCAGGCTCTCGTCATCTATCATGATCTGCCAGCCTGTGCAGCAGCTTTCGGGACATTCGCCCGCTATGCAGAAAAATTTATCGTAATTGTCACTTTTATAGTGAATCATTTATTTATCATACATCTGTTTAGTTAAACAATGCAGCGAACTCCTCGCCGGTGATCTTTTCTTTTTCCAGAAGCAGGGCACAGCTCTTTTCAAGTACTTCCTTATGCGCTATGATCATTTCCTTCGCCGCCCTGTAGCACTCGTCAACGAGGGCCCTTACCTCAGAATCGATGAGGCTGAGCATTTCATCGCTGTAGCTCTTGTTATGGGCAATATCATAGCCAAGGAACACGTCGTCGCCCTCTTCGTTGCAGTTGATCATACCGATCTTGTCGCTCATGCCGTACTGCATTACCATGGATCTGGCGATATTTGTTACCTGCTTGATATCCTGGGAAGCGCCTGTCGTGACATCCTCACAGATCAGTTCCTCAGCGATTCGTCCGCCCATTGCAGCCATCATCATGTGCTTCAGCTGCTGCTTTGTTATGAAGGTATCATCCTTATCCGGAAGCGGCATGGTATAGCCTGCGGCGCCCTCTCCTGTAGGGATAATACTAATGATATGGACCGGTCCCACATCCTCCAAAAGATGGAACAATATGGCATGTCCGGTCTCATGATAGGCTGTGATCTTCTTATCACGCTCTGAAATGACCTTGGATCTCTTCTCCTTGCCTATTCCCGTCTTAATGAAGGCATCATTGATATCCGTCTGGTCGATCTGGGCCTTCTTCTCCATTACCGCGCTGATGGCAGCCTCATTAAGAAGGTTTTCAAGATCGGCTCCGGTATATCCTGCCGTCGTCTGCGCCACCCTTTTGAGGTCAACATCCCCGGCAAGATGCTTATTTTTGCTGTGAAGCTTAAGTATAGATTCACGCGCCGCAACGTCCGGCTTGCTTACAACGACTTTGCGGTCAAAGCGGCCCGGTCTCATGATGGCAGGATCGAGGATGTCAACACGGTTGGTTGCAGCCATGACGATGATGCCCTGGCTCTGTGAAAAGCCGTCCATCTCCACAAGCATCTGGTTAAGTGTCTGCTCACGCTCATCGTGTGATCCACCAAGTCCTGTACCTCTTCGCCTTGCCACTGCGTCGATCTCATCTATGAAAATGATGCAGGGGGCATTCTTCTTGGCTTCCTCGAACATATCCCTTACGCGCGCGGCACCTACGCCGACATACATTTCCACAAAGTCTGAGCCGGAAATGCTGAAAAACGGCACTCCTGCCTCACCCGCTACCGCCTTTGCAAGGAGGGTCTTACCGGTACCGGGAGGGCCCACAAGGATAACGCCCTTTGGTATGCGGGCGCCCATTTCCACGAAGGACTTTGGATTCCTTAAGAACTCCACGATCTCCTGAAGCTCGCCCTTTTCCTCTGCCATGCCGGCAACATCATTCATAGTAAGCTCAGTACGGATAGCCAGTCTCGCGCGGCTCTTTCCAAAGTTCATCATCTGCCCGCCGGCCTTGCCGCCGGTCATAACGCGCAGTATCACCATGAACATGATGAGCATGACGATATACGGCATATAATCTCCAAGCCTGAAGCCTGACGATACGCGTACAGAATAATCTATATTTTTGCTGTCCAGTTTTTCTGTAAATGCTCCTGTATCAGCCAGCGATGCCGTATAGGAAATGCCATTACCTGTTTTGATATGGACTGAACCTGTAGCATTCGCCTCTGAAGCTATAACCAATACAGAATCAATTTTTTCCGGACTTTCAACTAACTGCTCGATCCCCTGTGCCGTGATTGCTTCTTCGCTGCTTCCGCGCATGGTAAATGCCATAAATCCGTAAAGCAAAACGACGAGTATCAGCGCAAACCACGGGAATCTGAAACCTCTCTGGTCATTCATTCTCTGATAAAACTTTCCTTATATTTATTTTCTAAACGCGGCCCTGCGGCAGCCTGCTGCCCAATGCCCGCTGCTTAAAGCATTATTCAAAATCAACTGCTCCGATATACGGAAGGTTACGGTACTTCTGATCCCAGTCAAGACCATATCCGACTATGAACTTGTCCGGTACGATGAAGCCGTAATAATCCACCTGTACCTCCTTTACCCTTCTCTCCGGCTTATTGAGCAGGGTACAGAGCTCCACAGAAGCAGGCTTTCTGGTCTTAAGCATATCAATAAGGTATGAAAGTGTGTTGCCTGTATCGATGATGTCCTCAACTACCATAACATGTCTGCCTTCGATATTGTCATCTAAGTCCTTGGTGATCTTGACGATGCCGCTCGACTCTGTTCCGGAGCCATAGCTGGACAGTGACATAAAGCCGACAGTTACAGGAATAGTCATGTACTTTGAAAGCTCGGTCATAAAATATGCTCCGCCTTTTAAAATGCATATAAGATGCAGGGTCTCTCCCTCATGGTCACGGCTTATCTGTTCAGCCAGTTCCCTGATCTTGGCCTCGACCTCATCCTGTGGTATCAGTACGCTGATATTAGCTTTTTTCTCCATAGCATGCTCCTTACTGTTATATTAATGCCTGTGTATCACAGTTTCCCTGTATGTATTTTCAACATAAACTCCGCCCGGAAGGTCCACATGGTATCCTCCGTTTCCAAACAGAGCCTTGTCGATATCGGCAAAATGCCTCTCCCCAAGGTCCTTTAACGGTACCCCAAGGCGTCTCAACGCCTCGATTATAACATACCTTCTGAATATCTGCTTTTTTTCTTTTAAAACAGTTTGGCAGAGCCTGATACTGCCGCATTCCGCCCCGTCTTCCGCGCTTCCTTTTTGCGTCCGGCCTGCTGCCCCGATCTCATCAAGATATTTTGAAGCCTCCGCGGAAATATACTCATCCGCCTCGAGCGCGAATGCACCCGATGCCGCGATGTGCTCGGCGGCCCTCTCATTTATATGCTCCTTAAGCTCCGGAAGTATAATGTTCCTCAGCCTGTTGCGGGTGTGGTCATTTTCAAAATTGGTCGAATCGTCGACATAGCCGAGCCCGTTTTTTTCAAGCTCCTCAGTGATGCTCTGCCTGCTTACGCAAAGCAGCGGACGGATTATATTGTCCCTCTTTGGTCGCATGCCGCCAAGCCCCTTGAGACCGCTTCCGCGAAGCATATTTAAAAGTATGGTCTCGGCCTGGTCGTCGGCATGATGTGCTACGGCTATGAGCGCCCTGCATCCGCCTTTTTCCGCGGCAAATGCCAACGCCTCCCCCTGCAGCGCCTCATACCTTAAGATCCTGCCCGCTTCTTCTTCGGTAAGTCCGTTGGCCCCGGCATAACCTGTGACATCTACGCTGACCGCCTTAAATCCGGCATTCATTTTACCGGCCTCTTCCCTGCAGAAGCTTTCATCCCTTAAGGCCTCGCTCCCGCGCAGATTGTGATTTACATGCACAGCAAGG
This sequence comes from Eubacteriales bacterium, assembly GCA_030531385.1. Classification (GTDB taxonomy): domain Bacteria; phylum Bacillota; class Clostridia; order Lachnospirales; family Lachnospiraceae; genus Avilachnospira. The sequence continues at coordinate 12,412 of JAUNNP010000031.1, read as the reverse complement.
ATATCGATCTTAAGCAGTGCCTTCAGGCTGCAGAGTACCTTAAGAAGACACATGGAATCCGCTCCGCCGGAAAATCCGACTGTGACCGCGTCTCCCGGACTTATCAGCTCCTCGTCACGTATGAATTTTAAAACCCTGTTAGTAAATTTATCCATCTTTCTTCACTAAACTAAATAATTCGCAAGAATAAAGTGATGAACCCCTTTATGCTTGCGAATATCTATCGACCTGCTGTTTAAGTAACTGACCAAAGTCACCTTTCTTCCACTGACATTTATTCATTCTTTGCCTTGATAAGTATCTCGTCGGGATTAAGAAGTCCCAGCTTTTCCTTGGCTACCTGCTCTATATACTGATTGGTGGCAACATACTTCTTCTTTTCGTTAAGCTCCTTGGTACGCTGCTCCTCTTCCTCTATCTGCCTGTTAAGTGAGGCCTCGCGCTCAATATAGGTCTTTTCCTGCTGACGCATGGTCTTTTCGCTTGAATAAATGTTGACAGCAACAAGACCGATGACTACTGTAAGGCAGATCATCGCTATCCTGCTGGTAATATTATTCATATTGTTTTTTTCTCTTCCCGCTGCCATTTATCAAACGTATCTGTACATTTCCCTGGCTTCATCCTTCTTCTGAGTTTCCTCTATCAGTACGACCTCGACCGCTGCCTTCTTCTCGCCAAAGCTGATCTCTATACGATCTCCGACCCTGACCTCATATGACGGCTTCTCAGGTCTGCCGTTTACTGCCACACGCCCCGCATTGCAGGCATCGCATGCTACTGTTCGCCTCTTTATAAGTCTTGAAACCTTTAAATACTTATCCAATCTCATAGCTTTATTTATAAATGCTCTTTACCAAGGTGTCAAGTATAACTACTTTATGACAGGCTTTTATTTGCTTTGTATTGACCCTTTGACCGCCTTATGCCGGGTCTTTAATGAGCTGTTCTATTATCTGCGCGGCCTTTTTCATCATGAAAGCCGGTCCGTGATAGCCTGCTTTTTCATCCTGATAGACAAATCTCGGATTCTGTCCGCGAAGGAATTTCAGCTTACCATGCTCATTTTTAAGCAGCTCAGGTATTGCCTCCACCTTAATATCCGCGCGCGGGTGCATTGCCATAATAATGTTGCCGCTTCTGATATTAAGATCCGTAACATAAGCCTTTTTGGCCTTTTCCTTAAGCATGACGATATCAAGGAGTGCCTGTACCTCCCTCGGAACATCCCCGTAACGGTCTGTGAGCTCATCCTGCATATCCGAATATTCCGCCTCGGTGCTTATCTCGGCTATCCGCTTATAAAAATCAAGCTTCTGATATTCATTGGAAATGTAGCTGTCCGGAATATATGCATCTATATCACAGTCAATGCCTGTATTTACCTCTACCGGCTCCGAAAGCCCCGCTTCATCTGCGTTGCCGTTTTTCTGCAGCAGCCTTACGGCCTTTGACAAAAGCTTGCAGTAAAGATCGTAGCCGACAGCCTGCATCTGGCCATGCTGCTCGGCGCCTAAGACATTTCCCGCTCCTCTTATCTCAAGGTCACGCATGGCTATCTTAATGCCGGCTCCAAGCTCGGTAAACTCTCTTATTGCTTTCAGCCTCTTTTCAGCCTCCTCGGAAAGCACCTTGTCCTTTCTGTACATAAGAAATGCGTATGCCGTCTTATTGGAGCGTCCGACACGGCCCCTCAGCTGGTAGAGCTGGCTTAAGCCCATGCGCTCTGCCCCATCGACTATCAGTGTATTTGCGTTTGGAATGTCAAGACCCGTCTCCACTATGGTCGTGGACACCAGGACATCTATCTCCCCATTTACAAATTCCATCATGATGTCTTCGAGCTCGCGCTCATTCATCTGACCATGGGCGTATTCTACCCTCGCGTCCGGCAAAAGCGCCTGAAGATGCGAAGTCTTTTCCCTGATGCCCTGGACATGATTGTAAACGTAGAATACCTGGCCGTTTCTTGCCAGCTCACGGCTTATCGCCTCCCTTGCGTACTCGTCATTGTACTCCATGACATAGGTCTGGATGGGCACACGGTCAAACGGAGGCTCTTCAAGTGTGGAAAGATCCCTTATGCCGCTTAGCGACATGTGCAGAGTCCTCGGTATGGGTGTCGCCGTAAGCGAAAGTACATCAAGATCGTTTTTCAGCTGCTTTATCTTTTCCTTATGGGCAACTCCAAAGCGCTGCTCCTCGTCTATGATGAGCAGCCCCGGATCCTTGTAGCCCACATCCTTCGAAAGCAGCCTGTGCGTTCCTATTACAATATCAACGCTGCCGTCCTTCAGCCTGGCCGCAAGCTTTTTATTCTGGTCTGATGTACGGAAGCGCGACATCATTTCTATTTTTATCGGGTAGTGCCCCAGCCTTTCCACAAAGGTATTGTAATGCTGCTGGGCAAGTATAGTGGTCGGCACAAGGAAAATGACCTGTTTTCCGTCCTGTACCGCCTTAAACGCCGCCCTGATCGCGATCTCCGTCTTTCCGAAGCCGACATCTCCGCATATAAGGCGGTCCATGATCCTGCCGCTTTCCATATCATTTTTCACTGCGGCGATGGCGCTTAGCTGGTCCTCTGTCTCCTCATACGGGAAAAGCTCCTCGAACTCACGCTGCCATACAGAGTCCGGACTGTATTTAAAGCCGCGGCCGTTAAGGCGCTTTGCATAAAGCTCGATCAGCTCTCTTGCGATATCATTTACCGCATGATTTACCCTCTGCCTCGTCTTTGTCCATTCGGTTCCGTTAAGCTTATTGAGCTTTGGCTTTTTCGCCGTGCTGTCCGCGTATTTCTGAATAAGATCGAGCTTTGTCGCCGGCAGATAAAGATTTCCGCCGTCGGCATATTCGATCTTGATATAATCCTTCCCGCTTCCCTCGCGCACAATGTGCTCAAGTCCGCGGTACACGCCTATGCCGTGCTCCTCATGAACGACATAGTCACCGTAATTAAGTTCATTTAAGGAGATAAGCTTATCTCCCTCATAGTGCTTTTTCTTCCTGCGCTTCCTGCCCGTTCTCGTTCCGAACATTTCGGACTCGGTCATCAGCGCGTATTTTACAGTCGGATAAATATAGCCCTGGCGGAGATTCCCGCAGACCACCTCGACAGTGCCAGTCTTAAGCTCATTTTTTTCGCTGTAAATGCTGCCGCCGTCAGTCTTTTCCGCCTCCCTGCCATCTGCATCCGGACAGTAGGCGCTTATCTCATACTCTCTTAAATTCTCGGCAAGACGCGAAGCCCTCGTGCGGGACGGAGTAAGCACAGTGATACGGTATCCCTGCTTAAGATAGCCCTTGATATCCGATATCAGCATTTCAATGCTTTCCTTATAGCTTCCTGCTGCCGCGGTATTAAAATGGAAGTCCTTTTTTGCCCCAAACTCAGAGAGCCTCTCGTCGAGGCCTGCAATGTACATGCACCTCCGGGACTTTAGGCTTTCAAAAATTTCAGCTGCCGAAAAGATATCCGCTGTCTTTCTTTCTTCCTCGGTAATGCCCTTTTCAAGTCTCAGCCTTACGCTTTCGGCAAATTCCTTCTCAAGTGTTTCGGACCATTCCCTCGCCCTTACCGGATTGTCGATCACCACAAGGTCATCGGCGCCAAAATATGTGAGCAGGGACACCTCCTCTGCCCTGCCTGCCACATAGACCGCCTCTTCCGCAGGATAAAGCTCAAATTCCGGTATTCTTTCTATTGATCGCTGTGAAGCGGCATCAAAGCTCCTTATCGTATCTATTTCGTCGTCGAAAAATTCGATACGGTAAGGCTCCTCCATCGTCATCGGGAAAATATCGACTATTCCGCCTCTTACAGCATACTCTCCCATGGCGCTTACCTCTGCCGCGTGCTTGTAACCAAGCCTTGTAAGCTCACGGCTCAAGGTGGTGGTAGTGATCACCATGCCCTCAAAAATATGAAGCTTGTCCGATATGAACTCCTTTTTAGGTCGGATCTTCTCCATCAGGGCATCAATGGTAGTTATAAATACGCCGCCCTTATCTTCGATAAGATGCTTCATGGCATCCACTCTCTGATTGCTCACAAAGCTTCCGTGTATGTCAGAGCTGTAGAACAGAAGATCTCTTGCGGGATAGGTCCAGACATTTTTGTTAAAGGTCTTAAAATCCTCAGCTGCAAGTGTTACTCCGCGCTCATCGGGCGTAACATACAAAAGCCAGCCTGCGCCAAGTGATTCAAGAAGAGACGCCGAAAGCTGAAGCTTCTGTGATTCCATGCATCCGGACACACTTAAAGGAGCGGAAAGCTGTTTAAGCTCCCGCTCTAGATCATTGTAGGTATCAAGCTGTCTTAATGCATTATACATCTGTTATTATTCCTGTACATCGGACGAAGTTGTCTGACCCGGTGTATGTTTGACGGCTTCATCTGCCGGTGCAAGATTAAGTCCATTATAGCGGTTCATGGTCTCGGCAACACCATTATCGATAATACTGAGCGCCGCATCGGCTGCCGCAGCGTAGACCTTCTCCATGGTCTCGCGGTCTGCTGCCTCAAATTTACCGAGCACATGAGAGATCATGTCCTTGTTTGCCTTGTCTCCGACTCCGATGCGCACACGCGGAAATCCGTCTGAACCAAGCTGTGCAATAATATTTTTAATGCCGTTATGTCCGCCGGCTGAGCCGCTTCCGCGTACTCTCATGCGGCCGCATTCAAAATTGACATCGTCAAAAAGAATTATAATATGGTCCGGCTCGATCTTGTAAAATGACGCGGCGGCCGAAACAGCCTCACCGGAAAGGTTCATATAGGTCTGCGGCTTAAGCAGATGAAGCTTTATGCCATTTCTTACTGTCTGCGTATACAGACCTTTGAACTTATTTTCTTTAATGTCCGCTCCGAGTTTTTCCGCCAGTCTGTCGATAGCCCTGAAGCCTGCATTATGTCTTGTCTCTTCGTATTTTTTATCCGGATTTCCAAGTCCTGCTATTAAATAAGTTTCCATTTTACTCCTGCTTCAGGATAGACTTTGCAACTACTATTCCGTTAGCGCTTGCCTGCTGAAGTCCGCGTGTTATAGAAGCTCCGTCGCCCATGGCGCGAAGTCCCTTTACAGATGTGCGGAATTCCTTATCAACGACTACCTTGTTGGAATAGAACTTGACCTCCACTCCGTAAAGCAGTGTTTCGGCTGCCGCGATACCCGGTGTGACCTTGTCCAGCGCAAACAGCATTTCCTTAATATCAAGCATGATCCTGTAAGGAAGTACAAGGCTTAAGTCTCCCGGAACAGCATCCTTAAGCGTAGGCATAAGGTTGCTTCTGAAAAGTCTTTCCTCTGTTGTACGGCGGCCTCTCAAGAAGTCTCCGAAGGTCTGTACCATGATCCTGCCGTCGCAGAGCATGTTGGAAAGACGTGCTATTGACTTTCCGTATTCTATGGGAGTCTTGAACGGTTTTGTGAAGTTCTTTGATACGAGCAGCGCAAAATTGGTATTTTCCGTCTTCATATCCTGTGACTTATACGCATGTCCGTTTACGACCGCAAGCCCATCATCATAATACTCTGTAGCCACCTCTCCCGAAGGATTGGTGCAGAAGGTACGTACCTTGTCATCAAAGGTAGGTGTGCGGTAGATAAGCTTTGCCTCGTAAAGGTTTTTGTTGAGGAAATCCATGATCTCATCACGTACCTCTACCCTGACTCCTACATCCACAGTTCCTACCTGGGTCTCAATGCCATGCGCGTTGCAGATCTTAGAGAACCAGTCAGATCCCTCTCTGCCTATGCCGGCTGCTATTTCATCGGCATAGTAGGTATCGCCCTTATCCGTAACGACCGCCCTGGCTGTGCCGTCCTCGATGATAATATCATTTACCATCGTTCCAAAGAGCATTTCCACGCCCTTTTCCTTAAGATACTCCTGGATGCGGGAATAGATCTTGTAGCCCTCCTCGGTCCCAAGATGCCTGATGGGACATTCAACCAGCTTAAGTCCTGCATTTATGGCTTTTCTTCTGATGTCCTCTATCTCGGTCTTTTTGTCGACACCGTAAACATTGGTGTCGGCTCCGAACTTAAGGTAGATATCATCAGATTCCTTAATAAGCTTCTTTGTTTCCTCATAGCCTAAGATCTCAGGCAGATTTCCTCCGACATCCGGAGAAAGCGACAGCTTTCCGTCTGAAAATGCTCCCGCTCCCGCAAAGCCTGTGGTTATATTGCATGGCTTGCAGCCCATGCAGCGTCCGGTAATACGCTTCGGACAGCTTCTATGCTCTATTGCACGGCCCTTTTCGATCATAAGTACCTTCATGTCAGGCCTGTTTTCTATTAACTCATATGCGCAGAAAATTCCCGAAGGACCGGCACCTATGATTATCACATCATACTTTTTCATAATATTCTTACATATTTATCTTGTTGAAATTTATTCCCTGCAGACTCATTTCTTCTTCCTCGCGTGTCTGGCAGGTGAATATGAGTATCTGGCCCCTGTAGCTTTCACTTAAAAACTTAAGTGAGGCCGCAAGCCTGCGGTCGTCAAACAAATTGAAGCTGTCATCCAGGATAAGCGGCATGGGATCGCTTTCACCGGCAATGTACCTGATAGTCGCAAATCTTACAGCCAGGTAGATCTGATCCGCTGTACCTGCGCTCATGTCACTTATGGACACCATTCCGTCGGGAGAATTGAGCTGTACGTCATAGTTTACCCCGGCGCTTATGCTGTTGTATGCATTGTTTGTAAATACAGCTACTATCTTAGCCGCCTCCTCATTGATGTAAGTGCCGGCAGCATTCTTAATATCAGCGGAAAGCTCGGTGATAGTCTCCTCAGCAAGCTCGAGTGCCTCTATATTTTCTCTGAGCACGCTGTTTTGCTTTATTATCCTCTGAAGTCCGGCAGCCTGTTTCTTAAGCTCGTTAAGCTTTGTGAGCTGGGCCTCTACCCTTGATTTTGTCTGCTGCTGGTTCTCAAGGCTGTTTATAAATCTGAGCTTCTCGTCGCTCAGTCTCGATTTCTCCCTATTCAGCTTATCCTGACGCTGCTTTGCGGAATCCACATGGCAGGAGATAGTTCTTGCATTTTCAATATACTGCCTGAATTTGAACATGCTCGATTCATCCGGTTCAGCCTTTCCGATATATTGGGCAAGCGTTTCCTTAATATTAGTCTTCAGCGCCTCGCAATCGTTCCTCATTCCGCGGACTCTTACCAGGTTTGCAGCTGCAGCGGCAATGCAGGCAGCAGCTGCAGCAAATGCAAGTATTCTGAGCATGCCCTTAAAGACGATCATCCCTACAGCCAGAAGTATGATTGCCACGGTAAAGCCCAGCACACTCGGCAGTACAGCGGTGCTGTTGTATGCCTTGCTTTCGGCTTCCTTATATTTATCGTATTCCTCTTCAACGTACCTTGAAACGCTGTTTATATCCGATTCAGACACAAATCCGGTCTGCTTAAGCGCCCCCTTAAAGGTATCGAGCTCGCTCTGGGCATAAGACATTCTTTCATGAAGTATGCCCGCATCCTTGTCGACCTTCTTTACCGCATCCGAGTACAGATTGATCTTATTGTCATTCTCAGGCTGTTCAAGTGCCTCCTCGATCTTCCTGATCTCACCCAATACGGCTGTATAATTCTTAGCCGCATCCTCGTCTGTTTCGGCAATAAGGCGGTTTTTCCTGTTCCTGAGCTCCCTGAGCGCTTTTTCCGAATCGATGTCCGGATTCATCGTGCCGCTTACATTGGCGGTATACTTTCTAAGCTCGGCCGCCATATCCTTCTGGGTCGCCGCGCTGAGCTGTCCTGAGCTTACTGTATTGATATATGCCGTTTCACTGAGACCGTTAAGTATCTGCTTTAAGAACTCCCGGGGCTCCGGAACAGGCTCTGATGTTCCGTTTTTCAGGGCATATATGCTTAAGTCGTCTGCTGCCTTATTAAAATCTCTCTCGATAAGATAGGTCTGCTGCTCATGCTCGATCTCCATCCGGCCTCTGTAGACACTTGGCTGTCTCCATGGTCTCATGCGTTCGTATATGGACTTCGTGCCTACTCTTTTTTTAACAGAAGCGCCGTAAAGAATAGATCTTATGAACAAATGCAGCGTTGTCTTTCCGGCTTCGTTATATCCGAAAAAGACTGTAATACCATCGCCCGGAGTGATTTCAAAATCATGCAGTTTTCCAAAACCATCAATGTGTATTTTTTTTATCTTCAAAGCTGTAATCCTTACTCTTCATTCTTGACGGAGGTATGCAGCAGCGCATCCAGTCCGTAAAACATTGCCTTTTTCTCGACCGGAGACATTTCATGCTTATTGTTTAATATCCTGGAGATATAAAAGCCGATCATGTCCTGCGGATGCTCTGCAAAAAGCTCTCTGAAATCATATTCCGGTTCGGTTTCATCAAGGATCTCACTTATGCGGTAGACCGCCTTGACCTTGCTTAAATCAAAAGATTCCTCCGGATTTCTGGTCCCGGTTATCTTCAGTCTGTAAATGTTGGTCTCGCCGCGCTTCATGATCTCGCGCTCAACAAGCTCCTCCAGCTCACCCGCTGTGGTTTTCGCGTTTGTTTTTATAAGAAGCGGCACATATGAGGCAGATGCCATCGGTTTAAATTCTATTTTTTCAAGCAGGCCTGTGCTTTCCGAAATGACTCCCTCGAGCATGCCGTGGCTACCGTTATCACCCATTGCCTCTGGCTCAAAGAAGCCGGGGCAGTGAGCATTTGCCGCTATGGTCCTGTTTCCGGGAGTCGAGCTTCCGACCGCTACATATGAAATATTCGTGCCATAGAAGGAGTTCTTGACATCTTCGTCCTCAGCCCATCTTAATACCGCCAGCTTTATCGGCTGACTGTCGGGATGCGGCCTGCAGGCCACCTCCGAAATCGCCTGAGGACTGGCCTGCTCGTATGCTGCTACTGATGCAGCGGTTATCTCAGTACTGATGTTTTTAAGAACAAATCTTTCAGGCTGTCCGCTCATAACGTAATGAATATTTCCTGCCCAGGAATAGCTCTGTATAGGACTGCTCTTTTTTATCTGGTCTGTCTCACCGGCGATGATAACTATATCTATCATCGGAAAGCCCGAAAGCAGCCCATTAAGCTCATCCAGCTCGATCGTAGTCGGAACGTGCGAAAACAGGCCTCCGGTTATGATTACCAGGTCAGCATCAAAGCTTACCGCCTCATCCATTACACGGGACAGCGCACCTTCAAGCTCAGTCTGCCTTGCATTCTCCCAAGGCGTTCCGCTCTCCGAGCTGCTTCCTATTCTGATATCACTAAGATGTATAAATTTCATATTTGTTTCTCCGGGTTCAAGCGCGCTTTTTCATAGTTCATTTGACACTGTCTTCAAACGGGCCCGACCTGTAATTTTTTATTAAAGCTCACAGTTTCCGGTCGTACGCGGGAACGGAATGACGTCACGGATATTCTGCATTCCGGTGATATACATTACGGCTCTCTCGAATCCAAGACCAAATCCGCCGTGTCTTACTGTACCGTACTTACGGAGGTCTGTGTAGAACTCATATGCCTTTGGATCAAGACCAAGCTCCTCAATACGCTTAACGAGCTTATCCATATCCTCTTCTCTCTGTGAGCCGCCCATGATCTCACCGACTCCCGGAACAAGGCAGTCAACAGCCGCAACAGTCTTTCCGTCAGGATTCTGCTTCATGTAGAAGGCCTTGATCTCTGCCGGATAGTCCGTAACGAATACCGGGCAGTTGTAGATCTTCTCTGTAAGGTATCTTTCATGCTCGGTCTGAAGGTCTGCGCCCCACTCTACCTTATTCTCGAACTTATCATTGTGCTTCTTAAGGAGCTCAACGGCCTCTGTGTAAGGAAGACGTACGAACTCGCTGTTTACAATATTGTGAAGTCTGTCGATAAGGCCCTTCTCAATAAAGCTGTCAAAGAACTTCATCTCGGCAGGAGCATTCTCAAGCACATAGCCTATGATATACTTAAGCATAGCCTCCTCGATATCCATTACGTCATCAAGGTCTGCAAATGCCATCTCCGGCTCGATCATCCAGAACTCAGCTGCATGCCTTGTGGTATTGGAATTCTCAGCGCGGAAGGTAGGACCGAAGGTATAAACATTTCTGAAAGCCGGCATATAGGTCTCAACATTGAGCTGACCCGAAACAGTAAGGAAAGTCGGCTTTCCGAAAAAGTCCTTTGTGTAGTCTACCTCTGCCGCCTCACCCTTTGCGATGCGGTCAAGATCAAGTGTCGTTACCTGGAACATCTCGCCCGCGCCCTCACAGTCAGAAGAAGTGATAAGCGGTGTGTGCACATAAACGAAGCCTCTCTCCTGGAAGAACCTATGGATGGCATAAGCCAGCACGGATCTTACTCTGAATACAGCCTGGAAGGTATTGGTACGCTGTCTTAAATGAGGCATGGTACGAAGGTACTCCAAGGTGTGTCTCTTCTTCTGAAGCGGATAATCCGGAGTTGAAGTTCCCTCGATCTCAACACTCTTTGCCTGTACCTCAAATGGCTGCTTAGCCTCCGGAGTCGCAACAAGAGTTCCCTTTACAATAATTGCGGATCCAACATTAAGCTTTGATATCTCCGCAAAATTCTCGAGCGCGTCCCCGTAAACTACCTGCAGAGTATCAAAGTAGCTTCCGTCATTAAGCACGATAAAGCCAAAGGTCTTTGAGTCTCTTACCGAGCGGACCCATCCTCCTACTGCAATATCGCTTCCGATATATTTTTCCGTATCATGAAATAATTCGCTGATAGTAATTAATTTCTCCATTGGTTTTAATACCTTTCCATATTTTTATTTTTACGCCTGCATGGCAGCTGTTATTTTTCCGCAAGCTTTGATACAGCTTCGCTTACCGAGGCTGCCTCACCGGACTCCACAAGCTCTATCATCCTTGTGACTGCATCATGCGTGAGGTTTTTGCTTCCGAGGTACTGCACATAGTTGAGGCTCACAGCATTCTCCGAGTCAGCTGTCTTTTTGGTTATTTCTTCAAATGCTGTCTTCGCCTGTTCTGCCGCATTATATGTATTGTTTAATCTCTCGCTGTATGCTGATGCGATCTCATCCATGAGCTGCTGCTTTGTGACAGTGTCGAACTGATAGAGTGCATTGGTCTTCTGCATCTCGATATCTGCCTTTTCCTGCTGCTTTGCGGCGATCTGCGCGTCAAATTCCGAAAGCTCATAAGGCGAATCATCCTTATCCCTGCGGATGTCCTTGGTGACCTTTCCGGCGTCCTTTTCATTTTTCCGTATTCCGTCCATGATCTGCTTGCAGTACTTTACCTCATTGGTGTGCTTTCCCTTCGTTGTTGACCATATGAAAGCATAGAGCGCAATTATAAGTACATCGATCAGGATCGCTATAATAAAGAGCTTCGTGTCATGGATCTTGAAGGTGCCGATAAGCGCGCCGACCATGAGTGCGGCAACAACAAGCAGTATAAGCCAGTCTGTGATATGTCCCGGGCAGAAAAGCTTATAATAAAGTCTGGTCTTACAAAGCGGTGATAGCCCGTTTTCCTTGCAGTAAGCCGCAAGCTGTGCCTTGTAGCCGGCAATCTCGCCCTTGTAGCCCTGGGTCTGGTCCGCTATGCGCCCTTTTACCGCCTTTGTTCTGGCCTTCGCTCTCTGATTGCTGATCTTCTCGACTTCAGCATCGATTGCTTTCATTTTTTTATCAAATTCAGCGCCGAGGTCATTTCGTCTTAATTCGACCGTCTTTTCCTTCTCAGCCTCAATGTTTATGCGCAGCGTATTCAGTTCCTTCTGGCTGGAATCCTTATTCTCTGTGCATTTTTTCAGCTCAGCGCGGTCAGCATTCAACGAATCTACTGCTTCAAGTACTTCCTGCAAAAACTCTTTTGGATTGCTTATGTCTGCCATGATGAACCTCCGTTGAAAATCGGTGTTTAAAGCTTTCCGGCTATGGATGCAGCGATCTTTGCCTGTTCCTCCGGATCTGATGTGAGCTGCGGCCAGGTAACTATCTTCTCGCCGTCCGCATATCTCGGAATGATGTGAATATGAAGATGGTGAACCGTCTGTCCGGCTGCTTCACCGTTATTCTGGACAACATTGATGCCGTCACAGCCAAGTGCTTCCTTTACACCATTTCCGATCTTCTTTGCGAGCTTTACGGCATCGCTTAATACCTCATCGGAAGCAGATAAAAGGTCATCAAAATGATCCTTTGGAATTATAAGGGTATGACCCTTTACTGCAGGACTTAAGTCAAGAATGGCTCTGAACCTTTCATCCTCATAAACCGTATTTGACGGAATCTCTCCATTTGCTATCTTACAGAAAATGCAGTCATCTTTTTTCATATTCATGCTCCTTATTCTTTTCGGGTAGTGTCAAAGCTGACACCCCTGTTTTGTTACTAAAACCTTTATTTTATGGGA
>JAUNNP010000163.1 GCA_030531385.1 Eubacteriales bacterium | reverse complement strand
AGAGCTAAGGCCGATTTTCTAGCCACTTCCATGGATTTGCAGATTACCGGGATTGATTCTGCAAATCTTTCCGGAGATGAAGATGTGTATGATCTCTGCGAGGATGAAGAGGAAGAAGAACATGTCTATTACTGCAGAGCAATGGGGCGGCCCCTCTCTGACAATCTGAAACCAAATAAGATTGAACTGAAATCCGAAGTAAAAGTGGTCTGGTTGGTCGGATAAAAACAAAAAAGCTGGCTGTGCGGTAGGTTTGCAAGCCTTTCCGCACAGCCTTTTTGGTTCACCGTTTCTGTTCTTCCTGTTTGCTCTTCGCCGCTTCCCGTTCTTCCCGGAGTTCGTCTCCGTAAAATGTCTCCACATTCTGCCGGGCTTTCAGGTAATCCTGCATTTTTCTTTTCGCTTCCCGGTAGCCTTTATAGGCTTCTTTCTTCTGAGAAATCAGCTCCGCATATTCCTGCCGCAACTGCTGTATGGTCGGGAGCCTGCCGCCGCCGTATTCATTAAAAGCATCTTTTGCCGCCTTATGAAGTGTAAGTTCCGCCCTGTGTTCCTCATAAAACTTACGGCTATAACCGGACTTTCGGTAGGCGGCGTATACATCTTTGGTTTTGGCATAATTCTGAATGTGTTTCTGTAGGGCCAGATTCGCAGCCATCTTTGATTCCGCCGTTTTGATCGTATCATTCAGCTCGTTAAATCCGGCGACTGCCTCCTCCGTTTTAGCGTACAGATCCTCAAAGCTCTCGACATGCTGTTCACGCATGAACAGAAATGTTTCAGAGATCTGCTTCAGGTTATAAACCTTTGCCCAGCGCTCATAGCCTGCGCCTTTGCCCTGAATTCTCTCCTGCATATCTATCAGCAGATTAAATCTCGGCTTTTCATGAACCTGAGTGCTGTTTCGCTTTATGATTCTGCCGGTGCCAGCAATCGCGCTTCTGATTTCTGGTTCTGTATATCCTTCTCCAAGAGAACGTAACCGTATGAAACGCTGCTGGCCTTTCCCCTTCAGCGCCGGCTGCTTGCCGCGTTTTACTTCATAGCCCTCGGCCTCCAGCATATCCAGGAACTGGTCGAAGCTTTTGGGCTTCCGCAGTAATATCCGGTCTATATCTTTGCAGATATCGTCCCGAAGCTTCGGACGCTTCGGATACGAAGATCTTCGCAACCTGTCTTTATATCGTTTGGGTTCAATCACAGAAAGCCTGTGCTCCAAACATATCCGGTCGCTTACATGCTGCAGCGCCAATCCGGAATGCTTGAAGTCCCGAAATTTGTGCCGGCAATCCAGAGCCGTAGAATTAAAGACGATGTGGTTATGGATATGGGGGCGATCCGTATGCGTTGCCACGATAAAAGCATGTTTGCCTTTTGTAATGGCCATAGCAAGTTCATAACCGATCCTGTTGGCCTCTTCCGCGGTCACTTCACCCGGCTTGAACGACTGCCTGATCTGATAGGCAATCACATCACTTATCTGCTCTCTGCCTGTATACTGCCGGTACTGTCTTTTGGAAAGAAGGAATTCTTCATCACAAGTCATGGGATCACACTCATATGCACTGATCAGATTGCCTTTTTCCGTCTTCTCCGGATTCTGAGCATAGTCGGTTCTTGCCTCCAGGCACTGGGCAAGCGTCTTGCCTTTGTTGATATGCATCGCAATCAGCCGCGTCGCTGCCATGTGCCCCCTCCCCTCCATAAAGAAAGCACCGCACTGCTGCGATGCTTTCTAATTCTATTATTCTAACAGGTCTTATGATCGTATGAAGTCTCCCAGCCAATCCCCAAGACATCCGATTTCCGTCGAGATCAGCCCTGCCCCGAAAAGTGCTGCAACACAAACCCCTTCGATCAGTGCCAGCAGGAACGTCTGACTCCAGGCGTGCTTCACTATAGTATAAATCGCGCACCCGAGTATAAAGATGGATATCGGGCCAAGAACAAGGCATGAAACCTTTGCCGCCATATCGATCAGAAAACGAAGCAGCTTACAGAGGATCATTACCGGAATTGCCGGGATTTTCAGCAAAAACTTGATCACCATCATCGTCACAGTCTCCCTTCTCTTTTCTGCCTTCATTGTACTTTTCCATTCTTGTTCACACAACGATGTCAAGACAACCGCCGGCTTTTTTATGTATGAGGATATCGGATGATATCCGTATCCTCTTTATCGCCTTTCGGTGAGATCCTCCGGCAAATGCCGGGTCATTGTATCGTAGACAAACGAGCCAGCAGTTCTTTCCCGATCTTCCAGAACTCATCAAAACGGCTCTGTAAATCCTGAAGATCCTCTTCATAGATGCTTCCTGTCTGGTTTGCCTTCTTTGCGTACTGATTCAGGTTATTGCTGCACTGACGGAGCAGATAGACCAGCTCCTTCACATCGGCCAGATCAAGATTTACGCAGTATCCATCAAGCGCCATTTTTCGGATATATGCACTCATATTGCGTATGCCGAGTTCTTCCATCTTTTCATGGATCCTTTCCTTGTCAGACTGCGATACCCTGATCATAATTATTTCATTGCGGTTTTCCATCACAGCGCCACCGCCTCTCTCGACCTGCTCTGATGCGGCTGCGAAGATATCTGTTCGGCCTTTTCCTTCAGCTGCGCCAGAACGGACGGTTTTTCTTTTGTGCTATAAGTGGCTTTGGTCTCCGCCACTTCGGCCACATCGGAAATGTCGCCTTCGTCCACGGCAGCCGCCACCGGCACATCCCGTTCATCCATGTTGAGCGCCGCGTCCAGTTCTGCCAGCCTTGCGGATTTCTCCCGGAGCTCCGCTTCCTGCGGGAAGGGCTTCCCGACTTCTTCCTTTGCTGCCGCCTGCTGTTTATAAAGATTGTCCAGGATGTCCTGCACTTTCTGCAGCCAATCCGGCATGGCCGCGAGGCAGTTGTCCAGACGGGTGATATTTCCTCTGGCATCCGTTCCAAGAGTCGCCCTGTGGCTCATGCTGCCCTTCAGGATGATTTCAAAATCCTTTCGGAAGCTGTCATAGGTCAACTCCATCGTAAAGCCCCGGTAACTGCCGATTGGGACAGCAACTTCGCCGCCTTTATACTCCTTACAGGCAGCAAGGATCGCTTCGCCTGCCTGCTCCTTATCCGTAAACCGTCTGCCCTTCACCTCCATTCCGACAAAATCCTCTTTGGGAAGAGGGTGCGCCGCCAGTGTTTCCAGGTCTCTCTGGAAGCCGGCGATATACCCTTTGTTCCGTTCGATCTCCGCGGGGAACACCTTCAAAAGTTTATCTTCCAACCGGTACTGCTGGCTCCGATGATCGGCCTTCAGCACTTTCAGCCTCGCCACTTCCACATCCAGATCCATCTTTTCCCGGATCAGCGGATTTCCGGCGCAAAGTGCCTTGATCTCCGCATAGGAAAGTGCCTGCTCATCCACATCGTCACAGGAGCGGACCGGCGATTTGCTGGTCATGATCTGGCTGATAAATTTCTGCTTGTTCTCCAACGTCTGGTACAGATAAGCATCAAATGTTCCCTCCGTCACGTACTGGAAAACCTTCACCTCCGGGTTCTGGTTTCCCTGACGGATGATACGGCCATTGCGCTGTGTCATATCCGCAGGCCGCCAGCCCACATCCAGGTGATGGACAGCAATCAGCCGATCCTGCACATTCGTGCCGGCACCCATCTTCTGCGTACTGCCGA
>JAUNNP010000162.1 GCA_030531385.1 Eubacteriales bacterium | reverse complement strand
AAGGAACGCCTACCTGACGTGAAAGAAGGATGTGCTCTCTTGTCTGAGCCATAACTCCGTCAGTAGCAGCAACAACGAGGATAGCGCCGTCCATCTGTGCAGCACCTGTGATCATGTTCTTTACATAGTCAGCATGGCCTGGGCAGTCAACGTGTGCATAGTGACGCTTCTCTGTCTGATACTCAACGTGAGCTGTGTTGATCGTGATACCTCTTTCTCTCTCCTCAGGAGCCTTATCGATGTTCTCGAAATCAACCTTCTCGTTACCTGCGATCTTCTCAGAAAGAACCTTTGTGATAGCAGCTGTAAGAGTTGTCTTACCATGGTCAACGTGGCCGATGGTACCGATATTTAAATGTGGCTTACTTCTGTTAAATTTTTCCTTTGCCATTGGAATCTCCTCCTTAATAGGTTTGGTAAATACTGTTTAAAAAAGTCTTGATATATTATACGGTATATGAAACCGTTTTTCAAGTGGAAGGCTTAAAGCCCTCTTATTTCTTGTCTTTAAGGATCTTCTCCTGAACGTTCTTCGGAACCTGCTGATAGTGATCAAAGAACATTGAGTAGTTTCCTCGGCCCTGTGTACCTGAACGAAGATCTGTTGAATAGCCGAACATCTCTGACAGCGGAACTGTAGCTCTGATGATTTTTCCGCCTCCAACATCGTCCATCTCCATAACCTGGCCTCTTCTTCTGTTGAAGTCTCCGTTTACAAATCCTGTATAATCCTCAGGAACTGTAACTTCAACCTTCATGATAGGCTCAAGCAGTACCGGAGCGCCCTTTGCCATAGCTTCCTTAAGTGCAAGAGAACCTGCAATATGGAATGCCATTTCAGAAGAGTCGACCTCGTGATAGCTTCCATCCCATACATTGGCTGAAATACCAATTACAGGGAATCCGCCAAGCGGGCCTGCCTTCATTGCGTCCTGAATACCCTCGTTTACAGGCTCGATGTACTCCTTAGGAATAGCACCGCCGACAACGGTATTCTCGAACTTGTAAAGCTCTTCTCCATTTGCATCAAGAGGTGCAAACTTAACCTTACAATGTCCATACTGACCCTTACCGCCTGACTGCTTAACATACTTGGAATCAACATCAGCCGGCTTTGTGATAGTCTCCTTATAAGCAACCTGAGGCGCACCTACGTTTGCCTCAACGTTGAACTCACGAAGAAGTCTGTCAACGATGATCTCAAGGTGAAGCTCACCCATTCCTCTGATGATAGTCTGTCCTGTTTCTGTGTCAGTGTTTGTTCTGAATGTAGGATCCTCTTCAGCAAGCTTTGCGAGTGCTTCGCCCATCTTGCCCTGTGAAGCCTTTGTCTTTGGCTCGATAGCTACAGAGATAACCGGCTCCGGGAACTCCATTGACTCAAGGATAACAGGATGCTGCTCGTCGCAGATAGTGTCACCTGTTGTAGTTGTCTTGAATCCAACTGCAGCTGCGATGTCTCCTGAATAGCACTTATCAAGCTCTGTACGCTTGTTTGCATGCATCTGAAGAATACGGCCTACACGCTCCTTCTTACCCTTTGTGGCATTAAGAACATATGAACCTGAGTTTACTGTTCCTGAATATACTCTAAAGTAAGCAAGCTTTCCTACGAATGGGTCTGTCATGATCTTGAATGCAAGAGCAGCGAAAGGCTCCTCATCAGATGAATGACGGACTGTTTCATTACCATCAAGGTCTACACCGTCGATAGGCGGTACATCAAGCGGTGATGGCATGAAATCAAGGATAGCATCAAGAAGCTTCTGAACTCCCTTGTTTCTGTATGCTGAACCGCAGCATACAGGGATAGCAGCACATGTGCAGCAGCCCTTTCTGAGTGCAGCCTTAAGCTGCTCCTCTGATGGCTCCTCACCGTCGAGATACATCATTGTAAGATCGTCATCAAGCTCACAGATCTTCTCAACGAGTTCTGCACGATAAAGCTCTGCATCATCCTTCATATCGTCAGGGATATCAATGATCGATACATCATCACCCTTATCATCATTATAGATGTAAGCCTTCATCTCGAAGAGGTCGATGATTCCGATGAATGAATCCTCCTTACCGATAGGAAGCTGTGTTACTATCGCATTCTTACCAAGTCTTGTACGGATCTGATCAACAGCTCCGTAGAAGTTTGCTCCAAGGATATCCATCTTGTTGATGAATGCCATACGAGGAACATTGTAGGTATCAGCCTGTCTCCATACATTTTCTGACTGAGGCTCAACACCGCCCTTGGCGCAGAATACGCCTACTGCACCATCAAGAACTCTCAGTGAACGCTCAACCTCAACTGTGAAGTCAACGTGACCGGGAGTATCAATGATATTGATACGGTGCTCCTTTGCTGCAGGATCTACCTTCATCTGCTTATGTCTTGTCCAGTGACAGGTAGTAGCAGCTGATGTGATAGTGATACCACGCTCCTGCTCCTGGGCCATCCAGTCCATGGTAGCTGTACCCTCGTGAGTATCACCGATTTTGTAATTTACGCCTGTGTAATAAAGGATACGCTCTGTCAGTGTCGTCTTGCCGGCATCGATATGAGCCATAATTCCGATATTACGCGTTCTGTCCAACGGATATTCTCTTCCCATTTTCTAAACGCTCCTTGTAATTAATGAGAAAATCAGAAGCGGTAATGAGCAAATGCCTTGTTTGCCTCTGCCATTCTGTGCATCTCTTCTTTTCTCTTTACGGAAGCGCCTGTATTATTGGCAGCATCCATTATTTCATTTGCAAGTCTGTCCTTCTGGGTCTTCTCACTTCTCTTGCGTGAGAATGTTGTTAACCAGCGAAGGCCAAGCGCCTGTCTTCTCTCCGGCTTAACCTCGATCGGTACCTGATATGTGGCACCACCGATTCTCTTAGCCTTTACCTCAAGTACAGGCATAATGTTATTCATGGCTTCCTCGAACACTTCAACTGCAGGCTTTCCTGTCTTAGCTTCAACCTGTTCGAAGGCGCCGTAAACGATTTTCTGAGCAACTCCGCGCTTGCCATCCAGCATGATCTGGTTGATAAGCTTTGTAACTACCTTGTTTCCGTAGATCGGATCTGCCAGAACGTCTCTCTTTTGAGTATGTCCTTTACGTGGCACGATACTTCCCTCCTTAATTACGTTTACATTAGATCATCGGTACTCTCAGAAGTTGAGACTTTATATTATTACAACCATTAAATCTCAAAATCCAAGTCTTACGATTTACTTCTTATCCTTAGGTCTCTTAGCACCGTACTTTGAACGAGCCTGTCTGCGGTTGGCAACGCCTGCTGTATCAAGTGTTCCTCTGATGATGTGGTAACGAGTACCCGGAAGATCCTTAACACGGCCGCCTCGAATAAGTACTACGCTATGCTCCTGAAGGTTGTGACCTTCACCCGGAATATAGCTTGTAACTTCGATTCCGTTAGAAAGACGTACTCTGGCGATCTTACGAAGTGCTGAATTCGGCTTCTTAGGTGTAGCTGTCTTTACTGCTGTGCAGACACCACGCTTCTGAGGAGCAGATTCATCTGTTGCACGCTTCTTGAGAGAGTTGAATCCCTTCTGAAGAGCAGGTGCTGTAGACTTCTTAACTGCTGTCTGTCTTCCTTTCCTAACCAGCTGGTTAAATGTTGGCATTTGATTTCACCTCCTTTGAAATTTGATGGTTGTATTACGCAATAAATACGGCGCATGCAAACGCACGCGCCATATCATAATAATAGTATTGGGTCTGAATGTCAAGAAGTAAAT
>JAUNNP010000161.1 GCA_030531385.1 Eubacteriales bacterium | reverse complement strand
CGCGGGGTAGAGCAGTCCGGTAGCTCGTTGGGCTCATAACCCAGAGGTCGGTGGTTCAAATCCATCCCCCGCAATCATTACAGGACGGGACCGTCTAGTCCTGTCCTGATTTTTTTATGGGCGTGTAGCTCAGTCGGTAGAGCACTTGACTTTTAATCAAGTTGTCAGGGGTTCGATTCCCCTCACGCTCAGTTATGCCTCGGTAGCTCAGTTGGTAGAGCAACGGACTGAAAATCCGTGTGTCGCCAGTTCGATTCTGGCCTGAGGCATTTTTTTAGAGGATGTTTTGAGGGTCGGTTTTTCCGACTCTTTTGTTTTATTTGTATCATTATGGTTTAATGGAAGCGCCATAGCTTGCCGTTAAGAATATTTAATGTTAAACTTGGGATTATGAGAACGAGCAGAAAGAGCAGAAAAAGAAGAGCTGAATTTAGAGATATTCTTAATCTTATTTCATCTATAGCACTTATTATCATTGCTGCGGTGCTTCTTATTTTCGTATTTGGATATATCCGTAATACGAGCTTTTTTGATGTTCTTAAATTTGGAAGTTCATCAAAGGATAAGGATATCGTTATTGCGGAGACTACAGCAGACGAACAGGGAGGTACGACAGAAAGCGCTGAGGCTGTAGTATCATTTGGTCTTACCTGGCTTGAAAACGGAAAGCTGGTATATCTTCTTAATCAAAGTGAGATATCGTCATATGACAGGGAAAATATTATAAGTCTCGGTGAGTATAGTGCGTTAGCTTCTTACTGGCTGGACTATGGCGGAGATATTTATTATTTTGGCGAAGATGGCTATGCAGTAAGTGAATTTTCTGAAGGCGCAATGGAGTATAGATTCGACCATGATTTTATGCTTAAAAGCATAGAGTACAATAAAAATTATCATGGCACACAAACACTCAACAGCGCTGATTATCCCGGACTTATCGTTACAAAGACACTTTGGGCATTTCTTGATAAATCAAAGCAGACCGGCGATTTTTACGCAATTAAATACAGAAAAGCCTCGGATTCATTATCCTATGAGCTTGGCGGGGGATCCAATCCGCAGTATACATCTGAATATTCAATGAGTGTAGTTGATGGATATATCTATTATCTTGCCGTCGGAAACAGCACAGACAAGGTCCTTGAGCCCATTGTAAATAAGCTTTTCAGGATGAAGCCGGGTGATGAGCATAGGGAGATAGCCGCTGAAAATGTAGCAGGTTATAAAATACTTGGTTCAGGCAATGATCTGAAAGTATATTATTATGACGGCACAAGGATCAGAGCAGCAGACAGTTTCATTCAGGATGAAAGTATGAAAGTATTCCCTGAAGACGCAAACTACTATGTGGAGACGAGCGGAAGCAAGGCAACGCTTATGATAGAAGGCGGATATCCGGTAACGATGGAGTCGGCTTCATTTTCAGCAGGCAACTTTTATTATAAGCTGGCTGCCGATGGTGAGATCCTCTCTGTCGCTTCAAAGTCAAAGGTTTCACTTGGCGGATATACATATACTGTTGAAAATGGTGAAGCATTTGGTTCAAAGAAGGCAAGACTTTTAAGACAGGATAAGGCAGGAACGATAGAAGTCATATCTGCCGAATTTATCGGGGAGGTCGGCAATCTGCATTACGATTACGGAACCTCAAGGATCATAGCTGAGTATGTCGATGCGGATGGTTCAGCCGGTCTGCTCAGCATAAGCACCGACGGTGATGTCGATATACTGAGCGATGCCAGAGGCTCGGGAAATAAATGTACGCTTTATTCCATACAGAATGGTAATGCTATCGTTAAAACAGGCGATTCTTCACAGGTATTTAAGACAGTAAGTCTTAAGGCCACTTATCCGCTTGCGATAGGTGTAGATCCAATAATGCTAGAAAGCGATGATCCTCAGTCAGAAACGGTAAATGCAGCAGAAGCTACGGCCGCCGCGGCGTCCGCAGAAGCTCCGACAACGAATTCGTCAAAGACAGCAGCTGCAGCTGAAACTACAGCAGCAGCGCCTTCCGGAGATTCTTCATCCGGGCAGGATCAGGTCGTTGTCTCACAGGGACCTGAAGATGGCAGCGCGGAGGCAGCAATCATAAATAATAACACTGTTGACCATGTAGGTCCCGGAGAATAATTATAATGGGAAGAATATTCTGCATAATGGGCAAATCGGCCTCCGGAAAGGATACAGTTTACAGAGAGATATTAAAAAGACAGCCCGAGCTTGGAACATATGTGATGTATACGACAAGGCCCATCCGCGAAGGAGAGGTCCGGGATGTGAGTTATCATTTTACAGATGAAAAGCAGATCGAAGCATTTTCTTCTCAGGGAAAGCTTATAGAGTCAAGGACTTATAATACTGTCTATGGTCCCTGGACATACGCGACTATAGATGATGGCCAGATCGATCTGAATAAAAGAGACTATCTTATCCCGGGAACACTTGAATCCTTTGGCAGACTGAAGGAATACTTTGGGGAGGAGCAGGTCGTTCCTATATATATAGAGGTAGAAGACGGAGAGCGGCTGATAAGAGCGATCAGGCGTGAGATGATGGAAGCAAAGCCTAAATACGCGGAAGTCTGCAGACGTTTCATAGCGGATTCTGCCGATTTTTCAGAGGATAATATTAAACAGGCAGGAATTTCCAAAAGATACAGCAATAACAATATAGCCGAGTGCACTGACAGCATAATACGAGACATTGTCCGGGGTTAAAGGCTAAAATTCCGAAGCAGATTTTACAAGGATCGATTTTATGAGTGGATTTGACGGAATAATCGGTAATGAACTGATAAAACATCAGCTTAAAGCTGCTATAAAAACAAATAAGATCCGACATGCATATATGCTTGCCGGAGAAAAGGGTATGGGAAAGCGGACTATGGCCGAGGCTTTTATGCTGGAGCTCTTCTGCAATGAGGAAGATGAAGAAAAAAAGCCCTGCCTTAAATGCCCTGAATGTAAAAAGATATTGTCAGGCAATCACCCGGATATCATTTATGTGAATCATGAAAAACCTGCAACAATAAGTGTGGATGATATTCGTGAGCAGATCATGGATACTGTGGATATTAAGCCGTATGCAGGAGAGCATAAGGTATATGTTATTCCGGAAGCCGATAAAATGTCACTGCAGGCGCAGAATGCCCTGCTCAAGACTCTTGAGGAGCCGCCGGCATATGTGATCATTCTGCTGCTCGTAAATGATGAAAAGAAGCTTCTTGATACCGTAAGATCAAGACTGGTAAAGGAAAGGCTGCGTCCGCTCACAGATAATGCCATTGAGAGTTACCTGAAGGATGAACTTAATGCGTCAGGTGAAATGGTGGACATTTGTGTTGCTTTCTCAAAGGGAAATCTCGGACGGGCTATTGAATTATATAATAGTGACACCTTTGCGGACTGGTATCAGAGAGTTATGAAAATACTCAGAAATATCAAGACTATGAGCAGTACCGATATTCGTGTTGAGATAGGAAAGCTTCAGTCTGAGTGTCCGGATCTTATCGAGGCTCTTGATCTTCTTGAGCTCTGGTATAGAGATCTTACAATGTTCATGATCACAAAGAACTTAAATGGTCTCGTATTTAAGGGTGAGCGCAAGGCCCTGATGAATATGGCATCTGTTTATTCATACGACGGAGTTCAGAATATTATGGAAGGCATCGAGGTATGCCGCGAGAGATTAAATGCAAATGTTAATCCTGAGTTGTCTTTCGAGCTGCTGTTTCTCAGGATGAAGGATGAAAACTGATAAAGGAAATAATATATGG
>JAUNNP010000030.1 GCA_030531385.1 Eubacteriales bacterium | reverse complement strand
GTATAATCTGCATGGCTCTCCGTGTTCCAGCCCAGCCCTTCAAAGTACCTCGCCATATCCGCGGGATCCGTCCCTTTTGCGGTGTCGGTATGCAGTTCCTCCGCGAGCTGCAATTCGTCTTTATCCTTTATCCCGAAATGCTCCAAGACCATGAGTGCTGCGCAGGGACCGCAGCTGTATTCCGTGGTCTGCTGGTATGTGCGGAACTCCGGAATGATATGCAGCGTCCCGCCGCTCTCCATGTTGTAATAATCATTAAAAATATAATATCGGCTGTCCGCATGGTCTCCCTCATGAGCAAAGGCATCCGCCCCCAGGTCATCCTGCGTCGTCGGATATCCCTCCGGCACGGGAATCTCATGCAGTGCCGGGAGCTCTTGAATCTGTGCGGCAGGCTTCTTGTCAGCAGCCCCGGTCCCACATCCGCCTATGACCGCCGCAACCACTGTGAAAGTTACAATTAATTCAAATTTTATCTTCTTCATAAGATCCTTACTGGGGTGCGGACAAAATATTGTAATTTTATCCACACCTCTATTCCTTTATTTCACCCATATCTCATACCCCTGCCGTCTAGCAGAGTCATAGACCGGCTGCATATTTTTCTGGAGAATATTGCAGAACTCTTCTCTCGTATTGCCCTGCCGGTACAGCTCCTGCCCTGCCCATATGGAGTGGAGATTATCCTTATAGCATGACTCATATAACTTCCTGATAACCGGTCTGTCATGAATGAATCCGTAAAGCATATACTGGTTCTCTGCAAACCTGCCGAAGAATGGATCCCACTTCGGAAGCCGGTTGCTCTTAGATGAATTACTTCCGGATTGTTATTCTGCAGCCATTTGAGCTTCTCATGCTGTATCCAGCCCAATATCGTCACGGTCTGGTCCTGTATCATCTCTATCCAGGAATCCTGAAATTGCACTGTCTTCTTTAGCTTGCTCTCCGGCCCAAGCGTATACGGAAGCGAATGTTGTCTGCCGCACGTTTCTTGAGATCAGCTGCACTATCGCCTCAAGCCAGTAAAACTTATAGCAATAAGACGGGTCCTTCATCATGTGTGAGAAACCGTCTATATCAAGCTTGTTGTAATAACTTACATCAATATTCAGTTTATATCCTTCCTTAGTTGGGTCAGTCATATTAAAACCTTAGATTCTTTTATTTATTCGCGATCTCACTGAGCAGTCTGATGATGACCCAGTTCTGCTCTTTTATTATTTGCAGGTAGTCTTTGCTGAGCGCTTCTGCCCTTGCGCCGGAGATGGTGTCCATCTCCAGGCTTTCCTCGATCGAGGCGAGGGGCTTCAGCATTTCTTTGTATTCCGGCTTCATGGTGTCGAGGCCGTGTGAAGACAGCCAGGCGTCAGCATTGGCAGCGCGCTGGTTGTTGTTGTCTGCAAGGTTAAATATGTTCATGTTGCTTTTCCCCTCTCCCCTGCGGGTGTTGAATCAACAATGTTTTCTCCTAGCTGATCCCGATGACTGTCAATCCCCATAAAAGCTGAAGCCATCTTCCTGCTGCTGCTTCCTTAAATTCCTGCGGATCTCAGCCCGCTCCCATTCCGCCCGATCCTCATCAGTCTCAAGAATGAGCCTCGGAAGCCTTGCGGGCCTGTCATTTTCATCCAATCCGACAAGAGTAAGAAAGGCGCGGTTTATCAGTTCCTTTTCTCCATCAATATGCTGGACATAGGTCTCCACCTTTATCTCCATCGAGCAGTTTCCGACATGTGTGGGTTTGCCTGTGATCACTATGGTGTCCTTAAGATACGCTCCTCTCAGGAACTTAAGATTATCGACAGACCCGGTAGTAACAGCCATCTGCGCATGCTTTCTTGCCACGACCACGGCAACTTCATCGATCCACTCCATAAGAACACCGCCATACAGTCTGTCGGCAGCGTTAAGATCCGCTGGTCTGACTATATGGTATGTTTCTACTGTGGACTCTGCCACAGTCCTTCCTTTTATATCCTGTTCGTTCATAGGTTTACGCCTCTCATTATCATCCTTTTACAGCTTTCCCTCTAACCAGCCTCGGATATAGTCAAAGATTTCGTTTCTGTTAGTTTCGTTAAGCAGCTCATGCCGTGCATCCGGAAACAGCCTGACTGTGACATCATCATGCCCGGTTTGCTCAAGCATATTATTAAAGGCTATTACTCCTTTACCAAATGCCCCAACGGGGTCCATGCTTCCCGATATGAGAAGCATCGGAAGCGTTTTCGGGATCTTCATATTGTTCTTCTCCAAAGAGTCAAAATAGACGGTCTCAAAAAGCCCTTTATGCCCTGAACAGGCAAATTCAAACTGCCACTTCGAGTCGGTGGCATGAGCATCGACTATTTTTATGTCCCGTGTCAGCCAGGACCTTGTATTGTCCCTTCCTGTAAGGTCGAATTTTCTGTAGTATCTGTCCGCCATCAGAAGCTTTATGAGAATGCTGCGGTGTGTCCAGCCAAAGAGCCTGCCCATTACATCTGCCATAGTCACAGCAAACTTTCCCTTGCCCGGAGTCGTAAATCCTGTTCCCATGATGACCGCAGCGAAGACCCCTTCCCCGTAAATGGCGATATATTTGCGAAGAAGGTAGGAACCCATGCTGTGTCCAAGCATCACGTAAGGAATTCCGGGATTTTCCTTCGAGGCGATCTTTCTTAAAGCATCAATATCATCGATAAGCCTGTCACTGGGATCCTTTTCCGGCATGCAGCCGCGTTCTTCTTTTGAATTTACCGAGTCACCGTGTCCAAGCTGATCATGGCAGTACACTCTGTAGCCATTTTGGACCATATATTCTGCGAATTCGGCATAGAGTTCCTTGTGCTCGCTCATGCCGTGAATGATCTGCAGCACTGCCTTCGGTGCTGCTTTTTCTGTATCGTCCCATCTGACGGCAGCTATGCTGTGCACGCCGTCTGAAGACGGAAAGCTGAAATTTGTTTCGCTGACAAGTGTCATAATTCTACCAGTCCCCCTCATCATCCATGGCATCACCTACGCCTCTGGCATAGTCAGGATCCCTGCGGGTGCCGGATCAGAACCGATCAAGATCCTGTAATTTATCAATATATCTTCTAAGCAAAAAGGCACAAAATTGCGGGAAGGTGTAAATCTGATTGTGGAAGCCTATATTTCCGCCAGAGAATTTGATTCCGTAAGAAATCTCGGGATAGGCATCGCTCTTAATAAGTGTTGACAGAGCTTTTGACCTGGTGCTCCCCGCCTTCACTTCGATCGGAATCAGATCTTTCATTGTTCTGATAAAGAAATCCTCTTCCAGCTGTGAGTTCTCCTTCTGATAATAAAACAAATCATATCCCTGCTTGACCAGTGCCTCTGCAATTAGATTTTCATAAAGCGCACCCTTGTATGTTCCAAGGTTTTTATTTGCACGCAGATCCATTTGTTCCTCATCGTCAAGCATAGATATAAGAAGCCCTGTATCTGCCATATACAGCTTATATTTATCTTCTATAATGTTTCCCTTTAATGGTAATTCCGGATAATTAAGGCAATAGCAGCGATTTATAATGCCTGCATCCAACAGCCATTCTATGCAGCCAAAATAGTCTTTGAATCTTGCCCCCGATGCTACCTTGGAGATCTGAAACTTTTTATTTTCCTTCCCAAGCTGCGGAACTATCCGCCTGTAAACATTTAAGATCCTGGTCTGATCCACTCCGTCAGCGTATTTTCTGATATCCTCTTCATAATCAGCCTGAATCTCCCTCTGAATAGCGAGTGAGTTTTCAAAAGTTCCTGTTTCAAGATATTGCCGTATTACTGCCGGCATACCTCCAAGAACAGTAAAATCCAGAAACAGATTTCCGAAGATTCTCATCTGCGTTTCTGAAAGCGGAACGAGCTTGACCATCGCTTCCAAAAGATCATCAATATGCTCCCGGTATCCTTTTGCCCATAAAAACTCTTCAAAATCAAGCGCACGCATCACATAGTCTTTTTTATATCCAACACTGACGCTTTCGATCCTTTTATAATTTATGCCCAGAAGCGATCCGCTGCATATTACATTAAATCGTCCATCCTCCATAAAAAATTTCAGACTTGTTGCAATTTCCGGAAATTCCTGCAGCTCGTCAAAAAAAATCAGCGTTTTACCGGGTATGAATTTTTTTTCAGTATCAATCAGAGAAATATTCTTTATGATCTCAGCAGCGCTGTATCCATTTGAAATAATCGTTTTATAAACAGGCTCCTTTACAAAGTTGATCTCAACCAGGCTCTTATAATGTATACCCGCAAAATGGCGTATCGTTTCGGTCTTTCCTATCTGACGGGCGCCCTTTACAATTAAGGGTTTCCTGTTTTCATCCTCAAACCATTTTTCCAGGATTATATCTGCCTTTCTCTCGATATACATAAATTACCTCCGCCCATATCCTTTTATGATAATATCAAATAAATAGCGAATAAACAAGCTTGTATCACAAAACATGAGCGTTTATTTTTTTATTATTTATGAATTCATGAGCGAATAAATCAATATCAACGCAAAAACATGAGCATGAGGCCGAGCCGGAGGCGAGATGAACCGAATGTTCGAGTCCCGTTGAACGCGAAGACCCCGGACATAGGCCGGGGTCGGAGAGCGCGAGACGGGACTCGAACAAGACGAGCTGATTTTCATGGCTTAGTTGAGCCATTTTCTCAGCGCAAAAATAATAATCTTCAAATAATCTTCAAAACCAGAAAGGAGAGGTCTGAAGCGAATCCATCTTCTCCTTTGGTCTATTCAATCATCATCAGCGACCATCAAAATGTCGAAATCAGCAGCATCAGCTACTGATGCTCAAACGTAGATTGTCTGTAAATTGTAGTTTTAATGCCTTACATTACAAAGCGACATCCTCAATCTCCAGTGTGCAGATCTGCTCGTTTGTCGGATCTTTGATTTCATGCAGTCGGTCGGCCTGTTTCAGCATGGCCTTTTCAAGCAGGTTCCTGACTTCCCTGGCATTAGCGAAGTTTTTGCCGCGGTGAGTGTACTTTTCTTCAAGGTAAGACTTAACATATTCGGCAGCTTCTTCAGTGTTGGTATATCCCGACTTTTCGCACATGCTGATATAGATCTGCATCAGCTCCTCGGGATCATAGTCCATGAAGTTGATATATTTATTAAAGCGTGATCTGAGACCCGGATTGGAATCAATAAATTCTGCCATCAGGTCAGGGTAGCCGGCGACTATAACGATCAGATTGTCGCGATTATCCTCCATGGCCTTGAGGATGGTATCAACGGCTTCCATGCCGTAATCATTTTCACTTCTGTTGTAGGTCAGGGAATATGCCTCATCAATAAAGAGGACCCCGCCCATTGCCTTATCGATCACCTCTTTGGTCTTTATTGCTGTCTGTCCGACATAGCCTCCGACAAGTCCGGCACGGTCCACCTCCACGAATGCTCCTGTGGAGAGTATGCCCATTCTGTGGTAGATTTTGGCGAGGAGCCTCGCCACTGTTGTCTTGCCGGTGCCGGGATTGCCGTAAAAAACGAGATGATTCGATACCGGTATGTCCTTAAGCCTGCGCTGCTTGCGGAGCTTACGGACCTCCTGCAGGTGTATAAGTGAATTAACATCCTTTTTGACCTCATCCAGCCCCACCAGTTCATTGAGCTGTTCCAGTAGTTCCTCCAGAGTCTCAAGCCTCTCACCGTTTTCATCATACATAGGAGCTGTTTCTCCGGCGTGGATCTCCTCTGTGTCGACAGAGGTCTTTATTCCGGAAATGTCACCCAACGTGTCGGTGAGATGTTTGTTCAGCATGGTCGTATAAGTCGTAAAATCCCGGACCTCTTCATCAGCGGCCCTTCCATCACAGACTATGAATTCTTTGCCCATGGCTTCGAACACCCTGACGTAGGTCAACGCCTCGGAAATTACCTCTGCCGAATTGGCCGATTTTTCTCTCGCTATTTTCCTTTTGTCAGCCATTGCCAATGCTGCCAGCGCATTTGGCACTTTCTGTTCGAATTCCTTGCTGAAGGTATTGTTTTCCGTTATATAGGCGCTGATTTCATCAGGTGTCATATCAACACCCAGATATTCTTTTATGAAATCGCTCTCAAAATTCGATATTGTACCGTCCGAAGCAGAAAGATAGGTCAAAAAATCTATCATCTCCTTCTTTATGCGTTCACCCTTAAGTGGATTTTCTGTTAATGCCTTTACAGCTGAGTACAATGCCTGATTCATGAAGCCTTGTCCCTTTCGGTTCCTTATTATTCCTGGCAGTTCCAGCCTATATTGCCGATTCCTGCCTGCGTTGCATGTGCTCTCTTATCCCTTCTTGGGAGCCGAAACACCTCCGCCCTTTGACGGTGCCGAAACACTTCCGTTTTTAGTAAGACCTGTCTTCACAGATTGTTTTTTTACATTCAGATTCTCATTAATATATGTCTGTATCATTCCGGAATAAATCTCCCAGTCAGCCTTCTCAGCTTCAGAGATTTCACCGTCTGCCGCCATCATATCCATAGCGATCATTCCAAATACCTTCAGCGCAAGCTCTGAAGTCGGATTAGCTTCCTCTCCATCATCTGATTCCGCTAACTTATTATCAAGCTCTACAAGCATCCTTATTGACAATGGAACTGTATTCTCGAAATCAGTGCTGTAAATATTATTTTGTTTGATAAAATCAAGAAGCTGTGTAGGTGTCATGTATAGATCAAAATAGTATCCGATTGCTTCCGCCTCACTTACAGCTATCTCACCATCAGAGGCTGATAGATACATCATTAATCTGATGCATTCAACCTTGAATATATCCCTTATATCCAGGTTCTGGTTCCATCCTGATCCACTTTGCATCCTGTCAAATAAGCCATACATTAAATCTATTGCATGTTTGATTTGTTCACGCATTTTACATTCCTCCCTTATAAGTTATCTTGATTTTATATTAATGTATCAATTCAGCCCTGCGCTGTCTCATACCTCTTAATCTTTTCCAGCGCCTCATCATACCGCCTGACAGCATCATTCATCAGCCACCGATGACGGTCATCGATCTCATCAGCGCTTTTTAATTCCTCGAGCCACAGAGCGAGGTCCACTATGATTCCGGCCAGATTCATGATTTCATCTGCCCATGGCTTAATATCGTCAGGCGGCACAGGCGTGTCTGAAAGGCGGATATACCCGCTATAGACCTCCCCGGTCCAACCGGCAAACTCCCCCACAACGTTCTGAACACAGATCGTCCCGTTATCAAGCTCGCGAAGCGCCTTTATAAACACCTCGGCCCTCTTTACCACATTGGACAGTAGTCTCCGGCTCATCTCGATATATCCTTCCCTTGAGATGTCAGTGTCCCGTGTCCTTTTTAGGATATCATAAGAAGGATTTAAATAGACATAAATATCCTCACAAATATGCGCGTCCTTTTTTGGTTTAAAATACAATTTCCTCATCTCAGCATCGGACGCCCAGATTGCGTAGGCAATATATGTGTGCTGAACAAGGTCGCTCTCATCCCTGCCGAAATAGCACCACACAGCCCTCGCGGACTGCCCGTAAAACTTCAGCTCGCTCCGCAGGTTCGAGTACACCTCCTCATAACGTATCGATTCCGCAATTTCCCTCGCTGCCTCTGCCAGGCGGGAAATGCCGACCCCGCCAATCTCCGGCTTCAGTACCACATATGCGCAAAGCCTTTTGATATCGGGCGAGCTCATAGGCTCCACACTTCTAACAACATAGCCATCGGTCTCGAAGCTTACCTCTTTAGTTTCATACGGATGATATTCCTCTATTTTACAATAGATGGTACCGCCGACATTGCTGCGGAATACCACCTGCTGGTTCCTGTCGGGATACCGGAGATTCCAAGCCGACAGCATTTCCCGCACCTCTGCGATGATGTCATCAAGTGACAGAAGACCCTTGCGGACTTTCTTGCCGGAGAGCATGGAGGATGCCACGATACCGGTAAACAGGCTGTGCGTATCCCCGGCGCCAAGATATGCCGCAGAATCCGCTGCGGAAGCCGCCAATACTGCAATGCCTCGGCCGGAAAACCTTTCAATTCCTTCATCAGGGCTGACGCTGCTCAGTCCACTGGTACTGAAGTCACCCGAGTGGCAGCAGTCCAGTATAACTATTTTATTCCTGCAAATAAGCTTATCAATGCAGCCGAGCACACTGTTAAGTGTAAGCCCCATATCACTGAAAATCAGCTCATTGTAGTTGCCGTGGCCTGAGAAGTAGAAAATGAGCGTATCCTCCTCCTTGAGCATTGAAGCAAAGTCCCTTATTGCTGAAGCCAGCTCCCTCGCAGTGACTCGCCCGTCAGCGCCTACGCAGCGTATATTTTCAGGATCCAGCTTCAGGCCCTTTATGAGAGCTGTCTCCATCAGAACTTCATCCATCCTGTATGAAGGAAGTTCTGCCATATTCAGATCACTATAATCCCCTGCGGAAGCGATAAGGGCATATATTCTGCCCCTCACGCAGGTCACGGCAGCATCATTTATATCAAATGCTGCCGCCTGCTGCCCGGCGCCGGCATTTGCATCACCCGCAGTGCCATCTTCATGACCCGCGCGGCCATTTCCGAGCTTCAGCATCAAGTCCCTCATCAGGCTCTTAAGCTCGGCATCATTGATAATTTTATGGTGAGACATTCCCACGCTAACCTCCAGACTGTCCCTGCATTCTGCTGTCAGGATGACCTCAAAACTTTCATCCTCCAAGTGTAGGCTGCCCAAACTCATTTAACGCGTAATTGATCACATTGATATCATATACGCTGCGTTCAATGAAGTATTTAACGATCAGATCCGCCTTGCTTCCGGGAGAAAGCGCATACCCGGCCTTCGCAAGCAGTTCAACAGTTCCATCACTGTCGAGCTGAAGCGCAATGGCAAGCGCAAGGACCGTACCCTTTCTCGGATGGTAGGCCGGGTTGCTGCGTATTTTGGAAAAGAGCTTGCGGTCCAGATTTCCTTTTTTATATATATCAGCCTCCGGCATTCCGCTCTCACGTATCTTTCGAAAGAGCATTTCGTGGAATGATTCGCCGAGTTCTCCTATGAGATCCTCGAGATTTTTGGCATCCTTGCTTGTATAATCCGCGCCCTTTTCAACAGGAGTTCCGGTCTGAGCAGGTGTTTCAGCCCTGACCTGCTCCGTATCCGGAACCCACATTGCATCAATATATTTTTTCAAATCACTAAGCAGTGTCTTCGACAGGTTCATGATCTCATCCTTTCCGTTTCTACTTTACACCCGATGCCGCAGAAAAGAAACCACCTCATAGCCTGTCTGAAGACTATCCTTACTCTTCCAAATAAAGCTGCATGGCTTTATAGCAGTTATAGACTCTGGTATCAGCATCATTAAGGCTGCTTGTGT
This sequence comes from Eubacteriales bacterium, assembly GCA_030531385.1. GTDB lineage: Bacteria > Bacillota > Clostridia > Lachnospirales > Lachnospiraceae > Avilachnospira. The sequence goes on along the minus strand of JAUNNP010000030.1, from coordinate 12,564 downwards.
AAGATGTCAGATTACCGGTCGGATTGAGCGCCAGATCAGTCAGTTCAAGATACGAATCATAAAATTCCTTTAATGCATCGTACGCATCCGCGTGTTCCTCCGGCGGATTTTTAAGCTCCTTCATAAGATTCTGAACAGACTCCTGGCTCGTCTTTATCTGTTCTATATCCTCATTAAAGGAATCATCGAACATCAGCATAAAGATAGCAGTATCGAAATCATCATAAAATTCGCCTCTAGCATCCTTGGTATATTTATCTGTCCTGCTGCTGTCCTTTTCGTAGATTGAATTGAACCAGACATCATGAATAAGGCTTGCGCTACTTTCAGCAATCATCGATCCCTCGTGCATGGCAACCGCTGCCGTATTGATTTTATCCGCATATTCCTTTGAAGCCTTTTTTTCATTGCTGCTTCTGATTGCTAAAAATGCTGCCGCCGCAGCCAAAATGGCAATTATTATGATGATCAACGTCTTCCGGATATCCTTGTTGACAGAAATCTTGACATTCGTCACTTCTACTTTCTGCGGTTTTTCCTCTTCTCCCGGTTCCTCATTTTTCACAACAGGGCAGCCACACTTAGGACATATTGTATCTGTTTCGGATAATATCTCCCCGCAGTCCTCACACCTGATGATCTCCGGCTCAGGTTCCGGTCTGAGAATGTCAGCTCCGCAATGAATACACTTTTCCGCCTTTTCAGAAACTTCTTCCCCACAGTTGGGGCATTTAATCAGTGCCATAAAACCTCCTCTAAAATAACCTGTGTCAGCATTTGCAATTACATGCACAGCTTACTAAAAAGAAAGATTTCCGTGGTCGCCGTAAAAGCGACAATTAAATTCAGACGTTGCTTTTGAAGCATTTGGACTTATGAAAAAAATAAGTGCAGACGTCAGAGTAAATTACTCTCTTACATCTACACTTTTATAGTCTAAACGAATCACAGCAATGAATATTCAGCCTGGATTTATTTCACCCAGCTTCTCTGATCATGCTTTAGAAGCTTTCCTTCAATGTAAATCTGGTCTTCTCTCCGATCTTTTCTGCTGCTAATTCAAAAATATTGTCACGTGTCAGCAATAGTCCTGTCGGATTTCTGCCGATTATTATGTACTGGTTTTTTCCATCCATCGCAACATATTCCCTCATCGCGTCATCGAGCAGGATATCGGCATTATCTATAATGAACAGCTTTCCGTGTGACCGCCTTATAGAATTCTTGTAGCCCGTATTTATATCCAGGTAATTGAAGCAGCGGATACGTTTATCTTCTACTGCCAGCTCCTGCAGGAACGAAAACAGGGCAGACTTGCCTACTCCCGAGTCCCCCTGTATGAGTGTTATATTGGTGCTGATCTGCAGATCGACTTCAAAAGACGTATGTCTCGTCTGAAGCCTGTCAAGAACTACCGGTTTAATCTTCATCAGTCCACCACCTTCTCAATTCTTCATAGGAATCAATTTCTTTAGTACATGTTCCGTCACAGGCCATGACTTTTTCCATATCAAACGATATCAGCGGATAGTCGCAGGTAATGTTCCCGCTTTCAAGCGAGTATATCATATCGATGACATTATCCCCGCATTCCCTGATATCAAAGATAACATCCGGATGGTAGATGATATTAAGGACAGTCTTGCAGCCTGTCGACAGTTTATCCGTGTTCAGGGCAAGACCGTCGAATCTGGATCTGATCATATATTTAGTAATCATGTCAGCCTGATCTGTCTGCGATATTATATCCCTTGCCCTATCATCAAGGCGCTCGACTGTTTCCTTATTAAAAAATGTATCATTATGTTTTATGATCTGCATAGTCTTAGGTATCCTGTCAGATCTGTATACCGTTATCATAATAGTCCGGCCCCTTCCAATGCATCCTTGATCACGGAATATTCTATCAGCTTCTTCTTTTTTTCTTCTGATGACAGTCTGCTGCTGTCCAGCCCGCATATGTCATCTGCTCCGCGGTCTTCCCACTGACAGCAGTCAGTAAGAAAACATTTCCCTATGCTTTGCTTGGTCGTTTCAAAGCCTGTGTTCCTTGTTATATTATAAAGCAGGCGTGATGATATCTGTTCAGTATTTCTGCTCTCCGCAATAGAAAGTAATTTACGAAGATCCGCCAGTTCACCTGCGGTCCCGCCATCAATTATTATCTTCAGAAATCTTTCCCTTGCTTCCAGGTATCCTGATCGTTTTTCTCTCAGCGGATCATTTTCAGCAAAGATCCATTGCTCGAGGAACCGGAATGACAGAAGTGCAAATTCAAATGAATGGATATTTACCAAATGCACGTTTGGTTTATTGAGCATATCTCTTTTTAATTTATTCATCTCCCGAAGCACTTCCGGATTATCAACTGCATTATCCATCAGGATATAATAATCATTGCCTTCATCATAAAGCCTGCTGACTGCTTTGCACAGCTCTGTATTATTCTTTTTTGATTCAACTGTGCTCGTGGCATCTATAGTACTGAAGATCTCCTTCCAGAACTGATACCCGGACCCGCTGTCTTCACACCATATATATTTTCCCATATTAATTCCCTTCTACTAAGTTATGGTGTAGCCATAATGCCACATGTGCAAGCAGTGCATAGGGCTAGCATTTTCATTTTCTGAATCTTCAAATCCCGAAGATTAAAAAATGCCGTTTAGTCCGTATTTTAAGCCAAAAAATAAGAGCGCGAGACGGGGCGCTAGGCGCCTGTGGCGCCTGCTTAGCGCCGACCGAGCCAGAGGCGAGACGGTGCACGAGGTCCGGGGGACCTCGGTTTTGCACCGACCGAAGCGGAGCGGAGATCGAAGGTTCGAGTCCCGTTGAACGCGAAGACCCCGGACATAGGCCGGGGTCGGAGAGCGCGAGACGGGACTCGAAGCTTAACGCGTTTCTGAGACCCGCATAAAATAAGGGTTTGCGGGCACTCATTTTCCCTTGTCGTCAAAATGTCGTCAAAATTACATTTTATCCTTGATTTTTGAATTTTTTTGTCGGATGCGGATTTCCCGTCTCGCAAAATCACAGTGCATCCTTCAGTCTCTCATATGTCTCTCTCTCCGTAAGAGGATCATACACATAATTAAGTGTTGTTGCAAGATTAGAATGGCCAAGAATTTCCCTGAGGGCGTCTATTGGTACACCGTCTTTTCCATCCATTCCGGTTGCGGCCCTTGATGCGAAGGTCTTCCTCATCTTATGGGTCGACTTTACCGGTACACCATTGTCCTTTGCAAACTTCTCAAGAACATATGCTACCTGCCTGGCAGTAATACGTTCGCCTCCACGCACAAAGATCCATCCGTCTTCGCCATCCATCCCCAGATCACGCCTCAGCCTGCTGAACAAAGCATATGCTTTAGGCACAATCGGAACAAAACGGTCAGTGCGGGTCTTGGTGTGTTCCACGACTTCCCTCTCGTACGTCTCCTGGTTGCGTATTTCCTCTCTGGATACATGCAGTAGCTTTATCGATTCAAGATCGGACCACTTAAGTGCCACGAGCTCACCGACCCTGAGCCCCAGAAAGAAATTCACCCTTACTGCCATAACTGCAGGATCCTGTGTCTCAGCATATCTGTTGTCAAGCCATGTATTGAGAGTTGTGAGTTCTTCTGTATTGTAAGTTTCGGTTTTACCCGACTTCTTCTTTATCTGCCTGAACTTCACCGTGATTTTCACTTTTTCCATTGGATTGGCTTCTATAAATCCTGCATCAAGAGCATACTCGAACGTACCTTTGAGAATGGTCTTGATATTAGTCCATTCCTGATAGCTCATCTTGTTTTCCTTTACTATCTCATTGCAAAAGGCATCAAGCTGGAGCTTTGTAATGTTCCTTATGGAAGATTTGAACAGCTTCGTGCCTTCAAAATACTTCCTGTAATGCTGTTGGTGCCGTTTTATTGTGTTGCTGCTCTCTGTTACTGACCTTTTATATTCGAGCCACATCTCATAGGTCATGGTCAATGTCTGTTTCTTGTTTGACTTCTCCTCCTTGATATAAACATACAGCTTGTCTACCACGTCTTCCTTTGTCTTTCCCTTGATACATATGCGCTTTCCGGTGAACGGGTCCTTATAGTAAGTCTGCCATCTTCCGCCTTCGGTGCTTGGTGGGGTAAAGGAATATCCATAGCGGGCTGCGAGCGTTTCTTTTATCGTCATTTCCTGAATAACCAGCAGGGATTCCTTGTCGATTATATCATTATGGGATTTTCCATGTAAAGTTTGTCTCGCCATAATAATACCTCAACAACTGATCGTACTTGCATTGCCATTGCCTGCGTTGGTGCTATTCATCTGTCTTTTGCCCTGCAGCTTTCTTCTGATCCTTGCGATACGGTTCGTTATTGCAGCCTCTGTAACACCGTACATCCTTGCTATCTCAGGTAATGAATACTCCTCAAACACTAAAAGTGTAATAATGTCTATGTCCCTCTTCTTCAGTTTCAGTATCTGTTTCCTTAACGCTTCATTATCGAGAAGATCGATCCATCCGGTACCGCTAAGATCTACATCATCCGACATCCCTATAGAAATATTTTCTAAATAGTCATTAATGGAACTGCTGTTATTACAACATGAGCAGTCAGTATCCTCATTAAATACCATGCTTTGCATCTCCTGCTTATGGCTTTCATATACCCTACAGCTATTAAAATACTTTAGGTCATACTCTCTCATTGATATGATCGCTTCCTCCGTCATTCCGACAGCACGGTATTCAGCTTCGATTTTTTTCCAATTTGCCTCAAACTTCATCTGTTCCGCCTTGTGGTTGTATCCCATTTCCGGTTCCTTTCCGGAACCCGCAGAACAGAAGCCCTGTAACTGGATAAGAGGCGCACTTAATAAAGCCGTATGACTGCACGAAAATAGAGCCCGGCAAAACTTGCATGCTGGATAAAGCTTTCATGGATATATGAAATATCCCCTGAAGCTATCCGCTTCTGTTTTGCCAGGCTCCTAATGCTCTCTTTGACAAGTCCAGTCTCGTCCAAAAACTTTTGGATAACGGTCATCGGCCCTGGAGGCGTATTCCCTGATCCGCCGCACTATTCCGTTTCCTCATTACAAATATTCAGTTGTCCTTTTTATATGATCAGCCGCAGCCGTTCATTCCGGCGCAGGCATTTCATCTTCTTTGCGATACCGGCAGTGGCAGCACCGTCAGGCGCTTTCGCTTAAGGCAAGTATCACCATCTTGTCCTGTCCCTTTATTATTACCGATTTTCCACATTTGCATCTTATCTCGGTGCATGCGGCTGACGGTACCATCTTTACCAGCGGCTTCCCGCAGCCGGGGCAGTACATGCTCTTTAAATTGTCTAAATTAAGATCTATTGTAAATCCCATCCTTCGAATCTCTCCTGGTATATGTCATATATACCCGGACGGATAAAAGGGTCATGTCAATCCGTCGGCGGGCCTACGGTCCGGACAAGTTCCGACGCACAGGAGTTATGCTGTCCGGAGATGCTCCTTATTTATCTGGTCTGTTTGTTATTGCCTCATGCCTGGCTTCATCAGGATGCCCATCCCCAGTCATCCTCCGGAGCAGGCCTCCACTCCATCATGTGTATGGAAGGAACTATCCCGCGTGTCCCGGTAATACCTGCAGGCATCATCACCTGCACGGCCCTTTTGCATCCCTCGCATTCCATCCATCCGTTGGTATCCTCCAGGTAAAGGTCCCTGTTGATCTTCCAGCAGTACGGACATACCGCATCATATTTCTTCATGGCTTCTTATTCCCTCCCCTCATGTATCCGCAGGGGCGGTAAGCCCCGCGTCAAAGTGCAGTACGGTTCCTGCAGTCCTTTATTATGTGCCGGGCGACGCCCTGCACGGTAAGCTCCTTCACCCTTATCTCTTTCCCGGGGTATTTTTCCTCGTTCCTGTAAAGCAGCACAGCCTCATGGGTCACACCGTCCACTCCGCCGTACATCTTCAGGGTATTCTCATTTTCCCCTGTAAGGGCCACGATTATGTCGCCTTTTACAGCCTCTGCTGTCTTACGGATGACTATAAGGTCACCGTCATCGATCCCCTCGTCTGTCATCGAATCGCCCGATGCCTTAAGTATGTAGAGCTCCCCCTTTCCAAAGACCGATGCCGGAAGGCTCACATACTCCAGGATGTTCTCCTCCTCGTTCTCTGCGCTTCCGCAGGGTATGGATCCCACTACCGGGCATGACGCCGTGTCGGTCGAGAACCTCGAGATCGTGCGCGTCACTATACGCTTTGACGGTCCGTCATACTCGAGCATCCCCTTTTCATCCATCTCCACGAGATATCTGTAGGCAGTGGTCTTTCCGATCCCGACGCCCTTTGCTATCTCGCCGATCGACGGGCTCACGTGCCTGTCGGCAAACCAGCCGTCCACGAATGACAGTATCCTGTTCATCACCTCTGTGCTTTTTGTATTCATAAGAAGGTACCTTTCTAATACATGGAACGCTTCGTTCCTTGTATCTGGATTATATAACAGCCGCCGCCGGCATTTCAAGTGTAATTTCACCTTAAGCCCCATGATGCATCCATTTCAAAGCAGCTGCTTTTCCGGATGGCTTAAAACAAGGCTTTTAAGCTGCAGGCTTCCTCTTCTTCCTTGTACGCTTCACGGCCGACACGGTCTTCGGCCTTCCGACTATGAGGTCCAGCCTGAAGTCCTCCGGCTCCATGCCTTCTTCCCTAGTGCCCCTCACATGGTAATACTCGCCGTCCCAGTAGATGCGCTCAGGCTTCATGGTGATCCGCTCCGACTTCCCGGGGTCATCTGCCAGCCTTAAGCTGAAGGAAACCGTGCTGCCTTCATCCACCGCATGGTTGAGGCCGTCCATTATATAAAAGAGGTTCTCGTTTCCTCCCTTCACCCATTCGAGGGGATAGGTGTTCTTCCTCAGTTCCTCCGCGGCATAGCTTCCCGTAAGCGAAAGGAGCTTTTCGGTAAGCTCGTCGCTCTGCCTCTTAGTCATCGTCTTTGAGGAAGCCACTGCATCGATGAGCACCCTAAGCTCCACGGGTTCGAACAGCTGCCCGTCCCAGTAGTACTCGTTCTGCCCCGACCTCGTCACCTCCACCGGAAGGCCGCACTCCTGCATCAGCCCAATGTCGGAGCACACGGTGTTCCTCGTGGTCTCAATTCCGTATCTTTCCTTCATTTCTGATATGATCTCCTTAAAGAGATTTAATGATCCCTTTACATAGATCTCAAGCGCAGTCGCCACATGCCTTGCCTCCTTCTCCTCCTGGCGTAAGAGCTCGTCATAGAGGTCTTCAAGGACAGGCATGTTCTCAGGCCTAGGATCATTGAAATATCCCTGATATACCCTGTGAACGCAGCGGTCTATGACCGTCTTCTCTACTGGATTTAGCCCCTCCTTTCCGCCTACGACGAGCTCGCAGAGGGAGAGGATGAAGTCGCTCTTTAAGGCAAGCGGGCTGTCATCTCCTTCCGAGTAGTTGTCATTGATATCCATCGGGTTGATGTAATGCGTGCTTGAAGGGCTGATCCTTATGACCTGTCCGTTCAAGCGTCTTACGAGCGCCTCGTACTCAGCCTCAGGGTCGCAGATGATGATGTCATCATCCGTAACGAGGAATACATTCATGATCTCGCGCTTAGCCGCAAACGATTTTCCTGAACCGGGAGTTCCAAGCACTATCCCGTTCGGGTTCTTGAGGAGCTTGCGGTCAACGAGGATCATGTTGCTTGAAAGCGCGTTGAGCCCGCAGTAAAGTGCCTCCTTGGACTCCTGGAAGAGTTCCTGCGAGGTAAAAGGCATGAAGATCGCCGTGCTGCTCGTGGTCATCGCACGCTTTACCTCTACTTCATTTGCAGCAAGCGGGAGGGATGAGTTGAGCCCCTCCTCCTGCTGGTAGTCAAGGCGCCTCAACACGCAGTTATGCTTCTGCGCGGTGCTCGCCGCCCTGAAGAAGTTGTCCTCGAGCTCCTCCTTCGTCTTTCCCGTGTTAAGGACAAGGAAGGTCAGCATGAACATCCTCTCGTTCTGGTTCTGGAGCTCGCGTAGGAGCTCCTTAGCGTCCTTACCGTAGGTCGCAAGGTCCGATGGTATGATGTCCATGTCATAGCCCGACCTTACGGCCTTCTGCTGCTCCTCTATCTTCGAGCGGTCGAGCTCGGTTATCGTGTGCTTTACCGTCTTTATCGCCTCGTTCTGGTTGACGCTCCGTACATGCATGGTGACCACCTGGCTCGATTCCCCGTCGAGGAAGTCCGCAAGGAGCCTGTCGCTTATGTCAGATGCCGTGATCTGCAGGTATGACATGGTCCCCCAGAGGTCCCCGAGCCTGAAGGCCGTGCCCGTGGGGAACCCGAAGGATGTCGGAGCTATGAAGTCCTTGACCGAGAGCCCCGTATCCACTAGCCACTTCCAGTTGAAGGTGAACTTCTCCCTGTCCCCCATGTGGTAGATGTCATGCATGAGCTTTAACCTCTCCGTCCCGTCAAGGGCCCTTGCCCTTACCCCGAGGCGGCGGAAGTTATTGAGGAGCGCCGTCTCAAGGTGCATGATCCTCGGCTTTGCCTTCTCCATGGACTCTGCCTCTATGCCGAACGTCAGGTACTTGGTCTTTATGAGCCCGTTGTTCCCCTGCGACATCTGCTTCCGGAGCATGGCCTTGTACTCTGACCTTACAGAATCGAAGTCATCGTCCCTGTCCGGGATGTGGATGCTCCTTTCTATCTCGTCCCTGTCGGCTGCCATGTTCACGAATGAGAGCTCGAACCTTACCGAGCTGTCAAAGTAGTTCAAAAAGGAGCACCATTCCTCGAATATCGCGGTCTTGTCCTCCTGCTGCGCGAGCTGGTAGTTGATGTCTTTAAACTCTATGGTCTTCGTGTAATACCCTTCAGACGCGCGGCAGATGCCGTCCTTAAACATACGCTGTAACGGTATGGTATCCTGCGCGGACTTTGGGACCTTCCGGTCCTTCCTTGCCCTCTCCACTACTTCCCTCACGTTTTTTTCCTGCTCAGGCGTAAGGCCCGAGGGAGCCTTTACCTCCGGCTCCTTATCCCTGCCCATGAGCCTGCTTATTCCCTTTAACAATCCTTTTTACCTCCTCATTTACCTGCGCCTGTCTTTCAAGCGCCTCGTAGTAGTTCTCTGTCTTATACGGCCTCTTCTTCGGCCTTGTGAAGCGGCTCCTTATGAAGTTTGCCATCACCTTTTCCATCGGCTGCCCGTCCTTTTCGTACATCGCAAAAAGAAAGCACGGCGCCATGACGAGTATCATCCCGAACATGGCCGCGTTCTTTCCTGCAAATGCCCTTAACGCAAAGTATGACGGGAGGCCCAGGATGGCTGCGAGCCCGAAGCATATGAGCTGCCTCTTCGTAAGTCCTAAGAAGACCTTCGTCTTCACCTTTGAAAGGTCCCGTGGGACCTGTATGAATGATGCCACCGGCATTTACCTCCTTCCTTAGTGTGCTGAGAGTACCTTCTGCGCCACAGAGCCCGTCTTGAACAGGGTGAAGCATAGGAGCACCGTATATCCCACGATCCCCCAGAGGGATCCTATGATGTCGTCTGATACCGATACCGTCTGCACCAGCACCGAATAGATGGCGATGCAGATCATTATGAGGAACCCCTGGAGCGATAAGGCCGCAAGGCTCTTTAGGTAGTTCTGGCCCATCTGGCTCTGCTCCCTGTTCCCGAAGGTCGCCATCGGTATGGGGGCAAGGCTCGTCATGAGGTATATCTCTATCATCCTTCCGTAGACTATGACGAAGATGGCTGCTGAGAGCACATGTACCAGGAACTGTACGAGGAAGGACTGTAAGTAAAGTCCGATGACCTCTCCAAGCTCCATGCCTTCTATCACTGACTGCATGCCGGACATCATCCCGTCATCTATCGCCGTTCCTCCCTGTATGAGACCTGAGCTCTGCTGCACGATGTACTGTCCCACATCGAATACCGCCATCACTATGTCAAAGGTATTTGATATGAGCAGCACGGCTACTGCAGTCTTGAAGATCCACTTAAAGAAGATCCAGGTATCAAGGTTCGCTAAGTTGTTGTGCTCCGTCACCATCTGTATGAGCTCATAGCAGGCGATGAAGGTAAGGATGATCCCCGCGACCGGAAGTATCACCGTCTCCGACAGGTTCCTTATCATGGAGAACACCGCCGGGGAAAACTCCGACGGTGTCGTTCCGATCTCAGAGGCCACGGTGCCGACCTTTTCATTTACAGAGGCGAACATTCCGGACAGGTTATTCATGATGCCGCTTACGAGTATCCCCTTTAACCATTCCGTAAACTTTTCGATAACGCTGTCCATTCATGTCCCTCCGTCATCCGAAGAGCCCGGAGAGCAGCGGTACCAGCGTGGTCCCGATGAGGGCGATGCCGCCTCCTGCCATGAGCTGCTTCATTCCCTGGCTCTTTGCGCCGGGGTTGTCATTTCCATATCCCTCGAGGAGGTTTACCGCGCCCCAGAGGCCGAGGCCTGCTCCGAGGGCAATTACTACTGTCTGCAGTACTGTTACTGCGCTGTTGAAAAATGCCATAGTTTTCTCCTTTTTTTGCATAAAAAAAGCACTCAAAGCTTCATGCCTTAAGTGCGTGTCGTGGTGACTGTTGTTTTCGATTTTATAAATGACTTTCGATGACCTTCGGATCTTCCAATGCATCTTCAAGGATCCTTGAAAGTACGCTTGTGTATCCTTTGCCAAGTGATTTGGCCTTACGCAGTGCTTTTGGATTGAGCCTGAGCGTAACAGTTTCTTTTCTGCGGCTTTCGTTATTGGCCTCAGAGATCCTTCTGAACCTTGACAGCTGCTCTTTCGTCAGTTCCGGAGAATCATCATCAAAGACCACCGGCCTCTTTGCTGCTGCTTCGATCATTTCAGCCTGTGCTTTGGTTGGCTTCTTTTTCACATCTATGCTGACCCTTTTAACTGCCATAGTACTCCTCCTTTTCTGCGTTGGTCGCGATTCTTGCAGATATTATACGGTATGCATCCGTTCTTACAGTATATACGACCGTAAGAATGTTGTTTACCATTCCGATCGTTATATATCTGTCCTCATCAAAACTGTGGGATTCATCATAAAGCTCGATCCTGTTATCATCACCAAAAACAAGCGCGGCTGTTGAAAAATCGATTCCATGCTTCCTGATGTTCTTCTGCTCTTTTTCTTCGTCCCATTCAAATTGCATTTGATTACCTCTGGATATATTATCTGATATTGTAAGACAAATTGCAATACATTTTTATATCTCATTTTCGATATCAGTCTGCTTTCACTACCACATATTCATCCTCCTTCCTGAGCTCCAGTTTCGTATCAAGGAATTTCCCTATGTCGAACATCTGCTTTGGATCCGCATCGCCCGTGTACTTATAGTTCGGGTGCTGCGTCAGGTCGTACTTGTCAGAAAGGAACGGCCTCACACCGCGCAGCTGCAGCACGCACTTCGACCCGTCAAGGACAGCGAGCTCATCCACTGTAGCCAGCTCCTTACCGAGCTTCTGGAAGTTAGTTCCGTATGACGGGCTGTTGCCCCTGGTATCAGATGTGTTATAGGTATCGATCGTCTCCTTTCCGAGCGCCTGGCTGAGTTCCTTTAAGGTGGTAGGCTCTGATCCACCTAAGAAAAGCCTCGAATCCATGTTTCCTATGATGGTGTCGGCATTGTCCTTGTAGAGGGCCTTGAGCTGTGACTGCGCCTGCAGCACGAGACAGCAGCTTATCTCACGGCTTCGTATGGTCGCGACAAGCTTTTCAAGGTTCGGGATCTGCCCGATGTTTGCCGCCTCGTCTATGAGGCATCTCACATGCACCGGGAGCCTTCCGTGGTACTTATCGTCCGCCCTCTCGCAGAGGAGGTTGAACATCTGCGTATAGATCATGGAAAGCAGGAAGTTGAAGGTAGGGTCCGTGTCCGACATTATGAGGAACAGTGCGCTCCTCCTGTCACCGAGCTTGTCGAGCTCGAGCTCATCGTATGAGGTGATCTCCCTGAGCTCCGCTATGTCAAAAGGAGCCAGCCTTGCGCCTGCCGATATCAGTATCGACTTCATGGTCTTGCCTGCCGCAAGCGAGAAGAGCTTGTACTGCCTTACCGCAAAGCAGTCCGGTTTCTTCTTTTCAAGGTCCTCGAACATGAGGTCCACGGGGTTTTTGAAATCCTCGTCATCCTCCTTCACTTCCATCACGTTTAGGAGGTCCAGGAGTGCGCCGAAGTTCTGCTCATCCTGCGGCACCTCATAGTGTATGTATGCTATGAGCGCCGTGTAGAGTAGCCTCTCCGCATTGTCCCAGAAAGGATCCCCTGCCTTTCCCTCTCCCTTCGTGTTCGCCATGAGGGCAGTCACGAGCTTTAAGATGTCCTTCTCCGAATGTATGTAGGCCATCGGATTATAGTGGTGGCTCTTTTTGAAGTTTATGGTGTTGAAGATGCGGATCTTATACCGGTACTTTAAAAATGCATTCCCCACCTCAAGTACTGTGGTCCCTTTCGGGTCAGTAAGTACGAATGACACCGGATGGTCCTTTGAGCTGCACTGAAGGA
>JAUNNP010000160.1 GCA_030531385.1 Eubacteriales bacterium | reverse complement strand
AAGACCGAGGCTGCAGCAGAAGCCAAGGCTGAGGCAGCTGCAGCAGATTCAGATCTTGAGAAGATCAAGGCCAGCGGTAAGCTTGTGGTTGGTATCACAGACTTCGAGCCTATGGACTATAAGGACGGCAGCGGAGAGTGGATCGGCTTTGATGCTGACCTCGCAAAGGCATTTGCAGACAGCCTCGGCATTGGCTGCGAGTTCGTTGAGATCGACTGGGATAACAAGATCCTTGAGCTCAACGGCGGCACAGTTGACTGCATCTGGAACGGCATGACCCTTACAGATGAGGTCACAAGCTCAATGGAGTGCACCAAGGCATACTGCAACAACGCTCAGGTAGTTATCGTTCCTTCAGACAAGGCAGCAGACATCACAGATGTTGATTCACTTAAGGACCTTTCCTTCGCAGTTGAGGCAGGAAGCGCCGGCGAAGAGATGACAACAGAGTTTGGCCTTAATGCTACACCTGTTAAGGCCCAGGCAGATGCTCTTATGGAGGTTGCAGCCGGTACATCTGACGCAGCTATCATCGACTCACTTATGGCAGCAGCCATGGTAGGCGAGGGTACAGGCTATGATAAGCTTACATACACCATCGGCCTTAACGAGGAGGAGTACGGCGTTGGTTTCCGCAAGGGTTCAGACGCGGCAGCTGCTCTCAATGACTACTTCAAGGCAGCTTATGCTGACGGCACCATGATGGAGCTCGCAGAGAAGTACGGCGTACAGGCAGCAGTAGTAGAGCAGTAAATGTCTTCATAATTTGGGAGCGGATATGGAACTTATTATGCAGCAGATGCCCGTAGTAATAGGGGCACTCAATATCGGATTTTTACAGACACTGAAGCTGTTCTTTGTGACACTTATCGGAGCGCTTCCGCTGGGGCTTGTGATCGCGTTTGGTTCCATGTCGTCATTTAAGCCGCTGGCATTCATCACGAGGATCTTCGTGTGGATCATCCGCGGTACGCCGCTTATGATCCAGCTTCTCATCATTTATTATTTCCCGGGCCTTGTTTTGGGAAATGCTATCTGGGGAGGCGGTGAGACAGGACGTTTCCTTGCGGCTTCGGTTTCGTTCATTATTAACTATGCCTGCTACTTCTCTGAAATCTACAGGGGCGGTATCCAGGGTGTGCCGGTCGGACAGCAGGAGGCAGGTCTCGTGCTGGGAATGACAAAGAGCCAGATCTTCTTTCGCGTTACTCTGCTTCAGATGATAAAGCGTATCGTTCCGCCTATGTCAAATGAGATCATCACTCTTGTTAAGGATACTTCTCTTGCACGTATCATCGCGCTGCAGGAGATCATCTGGGCAGGACAGGCCTTCATGAAGGGCTCGATGGGTATTTCCGGTGCGATCTGGCCGCTGTTTTTCACAGCAGTTTACTACCTCATCTGCAACGGCATACTGACGGTAGCATTTTCAGCACTTGAAAAGAAGCTTGATTTCTTCAGATAAGGAGGGCGTGAGACAATATGGCTGTTTTAGAGGCATTACATATCAGCAAGTCCTTCGGGGAGACAGAGGTTCTGAAGGATATTTCATTCTCGCTTGAAAAGGGCGATGTAGTTTCCATTATCGGTTCTTCGGGAAGCGGCAAGACCACGCTGCTTCGCTGCCTCAATTTCCTTGAGAAGCCAAGCGGAGGAATTATCAAGGTAAATGATGAGGTGATTTTTGACGGTGCGGATGCAAGGACTCAGTCGGATGAAGAGATCCGCAGGAGACGTCTGCATTTTGGTCTTGTGTTCCAGAGCTTTAATCTGTTCCCGCAGTACACGGCTTTTGAGAATGTTACGCTCGCATGCAAGCTTCTTGCAAAGGAGCGCCCGGACTTTGCTGCAAGAAAGACTGAGATCTTAAGTGAGATTGATTCGCGCGGACGGGTCCTTTTGGAGCAGATGGGCCTTCAGGACAGGATGGACAATTATCCGCATCAGCTTTCGGGCGGTCAGTGTCAGAGAGTTGCTATCGCCAGAGCTCTTGCGATGGAGCCGGACATCCTCTGCTTTGACGAGCCTACTTCGGCACTTGATCCTGAGCTTACCGGCGAGGTACTTAAGGTCATCAAGGAGCTCGCAGACAAGAAGACGACCATGGTCATCGTTACTCACGAGATGGCATTTGCGAGAGATGTCGCAAGCCAGGTCATCTTCATGGACGGGGGAAGGATACTTGAGCAGGGTGACCCGCATGAGGTATTCGAGAATCCGAAGGAAGAAAGAACGAAGCAGTTTTTGTCGAGGTTTAAGAACGGTTAAAAGACGAAAAAAGGCTCCCACGATGTGTGGGAGCTTTTTAATTTGATCAGTCCAGGTGCCGACAGCCTGGCAGCCGGGCAGCCGGATCAGCCCATTACAAGGAACAAAATCACAGATACGATCGTGCTGGTGATACCAACGCATGCCTCAAAAACGATGAGTCCCATGCGGTCCTTGATCTCAAGACCTACCGAACCGCCGGTAGCGTGGAAGAAGGAACCGTGCGGAAGCGAGTCAAGCACTGTGGCACCTGCGTGGATCATAGCGCCTGCGCTGAGGGCCGGAACACCGAGCTCCATAAGGACGCCCGCGAAGGTCTGTGAAGCAACCGTAGCACCTGCTGTGGTAGAAGCTGTAGCCGCTGCCATAAGAATACCTGAAAGAGGAGCAAGCACAAATGCAGGCATGTTCATGACCTCAAGGATGTTGATAACATCATACTGAAGAGCAGAGGCCTTGATGATACCTGAGATAGTACCTGTACCGATAAGAAGGACCGATACACCGATGACCTTGCTGAGACCAAACTCCATATAAGGAATAGTCTTGCCGGCCTCGCCGGTAACGATAATGCTTACGAGACCGCCGACAGGAAGCGCGATAAGCGGATCGATGGTGATGCCTGCGATAGGACGAAGTGCCAGCATTACGATAACAACGAGCGGACCTGCGATAGCCTTACCGAAGGAAGGAAGAGTGTCAGAGCTGCCTGACTCCATATCCTTATCTGTGATCTTGATGCCATCCTTCTTTGCAAGCATGGAAGCGATCAGGATAGAAACGATAAGCGCGCAGACTGCAGGAATAGCATTCTTCATCATAAGAGAGGTAAGGTCAACTCCGAATGCCTCGCTGGTAGCGATGGTGTTGGGGTTCGGGGAAATGATGTTTCCGGCCTTGCCGCCGCCGATCATGGCGAGCAGGATACTCTGCTTATTGAGACCGGCCTTTCTGCCGATGGCAAGCGCGATAGGCGCAACAGTGATAACAGAGATGTCGATGAAAACGCCGACTGCGCAGATGATCATGGTAGCAATGGCGATAGCTGCCACCGCACGTTTTTCACCAAGCTTGTCGACAATAGTCTCCGCGATCTTCTCCGCGGAGCCTGTCTTGATGAGAGCGCCCGCGAGAATACCCGAGGTCATGATACGAAGCACTGAACTCATCATGCTCTGAGCGCCGGAAACCATGGTGCTGACGGTCGTGGAAAGACCGCCGCCTCCGATGATACCGCCGATAAGCGCTCCGAGGATCAGGCTGTAAACAGGATGTACTTTCTTAATGATAAGTACGATTGCAATCACGAGGCCGACAATGGCCCCTAAGGTCGTAAAACTGTAGTCCATAAAACACCCTCCAAAATTGCGGGGACGACTCCTAAAGCGCCCCCAAATTCATAAATATCTCAAGCTGATTATAGCATAGGGCATATAGGGGTCCGCAAGGAAAAACATAATAAGTGCGATTTGTCGATTTCAGGCAGGATCGTGCGAATATCGCCGGAAATGTCGACTTTAGGTCGGACCGTGCGAATATCGCCGGAAATGT
>JAUNNP010000159.1:2355-3838 GCA_030531385.1 Eubacteriales bacterium | reverse complement strand
ATGATTCCTGTGATCATAAGAAAACACAGAAAGGTCAAAATGGTAACGTAAATGGTGTGTGTCAAGGGATGCCGGAAGGTGGAAAGGAAAAAAATTTTGACGTAGCGAAAGCGTACAGCAACAGATCAATCGGAGGCTCGGAGCAAAGGGATCCACTTCCCTGTCCCCGAGCCTTTTACGTGTCAGTAGAGAACGCGGCGTCGGGAAATGGCATTGATTGTGGATCAACATGCAGAAATTTTTCAAAAAGTAATGTTGGTAACACGAGAACTAAAAATAGCCGTGCTGGCCGCGTGTTCTATCTCCCAGCTTTACTTTGTACAATTCTGGTACAAGACGGAAAGGAGGGAGATGCCGATGCTTTATAAAAACGACACGATTGACAATGCATCCATAGGCTCCTTTATCCGTTCCGCAAGAAAAATGAAAGGGTTTACCCAGGAATCACTGGCGCAGGCTTTGGCTATAGATTCAAAGTATCTCAGCCAGGTGGAACGTGGGGTATCCTTACCTTCCTATCCCCTGATGGTCGCCATCAGCGATACATTGAAGGTCAGCATGGAATTTCTCACCAGAGGAGTCGAAGGATCAAGTAAATCGGTCGATAAAGAAACGCTGTTCTGCATTCCGGAGGCGAAGGGTTTAACGGAGGATGAGTATCAATTCATAGAAAAGTCGATGAGGGACTTGATCAAAAATCTAAAGAAGAGAAAATCTTAAAATATCGCACGGAATGAAGAGCTATCGGGTTCAGCAAATAACACTATTGTCCTGATAGCAGATAATGAAGGAACGTCCGCAAAGCTATCAGGCTGTTTTGAGGCATGGTAGTTTTGCGGGTTTTTTGTATCTTTACGCCCTGATAACCAGGAGACGGCTGAAAGGAGGTTCAGGTCATGCTTAAGAATTTGTTATCGAACAAGAAGAAGGATTCTTCTTCAACAGAGAAACGGGCCGGGAATTTCCGAGAAGTTCCCGAAGAGGACATGCTGCGTTATGAATTCCAAGATCTTCTGTTCCAGATCATTTTCAAAACAGAGACCGCACTTCATAACGAAGAAGATCCCCTGGAGATTGCAATCGGCGTCATGAAAGCAGCCTGTGAACTGTACGATGCCGACTGGTGCGGGATTTTGACAGCTGATCTTCAGACGCAGGTATTCATACCGGAAATCTGGTATGAAGTCGGTCTCGGTCCGATGAAGGAAACGCTGTTCAACGAAGTGGAGTTCACAGAAGAGTTTGCGACATGGGTACAGCACCTGATGGATCAGGAGCCTCTGGTCATCCCAGACATAGAGGCGATCCGGAAAACGAATCCGAAGGAATATGAGGCGTATAAACGGCTGGATGCCCGGTCTATCGTCGGCGTTCCTTTCGGTCAGCATCCGTTGGGCTTCATGGTCGTCCGTAATGTAAAGCGTTATGCGGAGCAATATCAGCCGCTTCAGCTGGCGTGCTTCGTGGCCATGATGATGCTGGA
>JAUNNP010000159.1:0-2255 GCA_030531385.1 Eubacteriales bacterium | reverse complement strand
TGTAGCAGGCTGAGTCACAGCCACTGAGTAGAGTGTCCGATGCAAAAACAAAATGCATCGGAAAGGACATCTTCTTGGTGACTGGGTATGGATATTGAAAACCTGCCGGGGGCGGTTGTTTTTGCAGAGTATTGCAGAAGCAGCCGCCTCTTATTTTTTTGCCCTCATATAGGGCTTCACTGCCGGTCGCCCCCGGTTTCGAGGTTTGGGGACAACACACAAATCTCAAACGAAATCGGAGGTAAGACATGAGAACAACAAGATTCAATATGAAGGACTTTGGAACGAGGCTCCGCAAGCTGAGACAGGCCTGCGGGATGACGCAGGAGGAGTTCTGCGACAGGATCGGGATCAGCGACACGCACTACCGGAAGATCGAAGCCGGCAGCCGTACCGGATCACTGGAGCTGATTGTGGAGATGGCGGAATACTTCCATGTGAGCCTGGACTATCTGCTGCTGGGAGAAACGGAATCCAACAGCAAGGCCAAGAGGGATATCCTGGCCGTCATCGAAAGCCTGACGAAAATCGCACGGGAACTGTGAACCGGTCATATAAAGGACGGTGACCGGTCGCTTGAGGCGCTAAAATTCACGATTCACTGGCCCTAAAATTGGTGCCGTAGGAGGGACATTCCCTCCTGCGGTACATGGGCTCTTTGAAAAGTGAATATGCATTCATCAGATACTTCCCCGTGCGGGTGCGAAAGCGCCAGCCAGTTGAACCATGCGCATTGACGCCGCAAGGCAGAGCGAGAAACATGCCGTTCATAAATGCAGGACCGCTACCTGCAAGGCCGTGAAACGCACGGGTACAATGGTACTTCTGTCCAGCCACAGCCCCGGGTGGAACCGGGATCACGCAATGGGGGCAGCTGCGGGAGATCCTCGCGGGGGTGAGAGGCCCATGGAGCGGAAAGCATTCCGCCGTCTGATGACTTCCCGGATCACTGGGGTGTTGGGAACAAATAAGTGATACGAAGAAATAAACGTTACACCGCCGGTCGTCACTGGCCGGCGGTGATACATCAACATGATTTTGACAGAGAGGACAGCCAATGAAAGAGCAAGTATACCGCAAGGGAGACGTTTTCCTTGCAGACCTTGGCATTCCTCACGGCTCCGAACAAGGCGGCAGGCGTCCGGTCGTGATCGTCCAGAATGATTACGGCCTGTTCTACGCTCCGACTGTGACCATGGTTCCGATGACAACGATATTGAAGAAACAAAGCCTGAAAACGCATTACGTTCTGAAGTATTCGGACTGCATCCGGTATCCTTCCATGGTCGAGGCCGAGCAGGTGAATACTATCGACAAGGACAGGATCATCCGCAAACTTGGCCGCCTGGACAAGCGAGATATCGCCGGGGTTGAGGAAGCTCTCAGGAATCACTTTGGCTTCGATATACCCGACTGTATCGAGGCTCCGTGAAGGAAGGACAGATCAAATGAGCATTGAGGAAATGAGAGGCGTCGATGTCCGGACGGTTCAGGCAGATCAGCTGGCAGACCGGCGCGGCATCGTCATTGACCAGAAGCTGCCGCGTAAGGAACGGCTGCGCCAGTATATCCGACAGGTAAGAAATCCCTACTGCTACGTGGACGACGGCGTGATCGTAAAGGTCAGCTTCAGCAATACCAAAGAAACCATAGAGGACAGGCTTGAGGCATATATCCGCAGCATGTAACGCGGCATTTGTCAAGCTTGTCGGCGGGGATATCGACATCCTCGCTTATACATAGAAAAAAGACTACTCTGGCGAGGAAAGGAGGATGGACATTATGACAGAAAAAGTTTGGAATGTCGCTGCATACTGCCGTTTGTCCCGCGATGACGGCGACAAAGCGGAAAGTAACTCCATCGGTAGCCAGAGAGATATTATCCGTGAGTTCCTTCGGGATCGCACGGATATGGTCATCGCCAAGGAATACGACGATGACGGCTATTCGGGCGTGAATTTCGAGCGCCCCGGCTTCAAGCAGATGATGGAGGATATCCGGCAGAAAAAGATCAACTGCATCGTCTGCAAAGACCTCTCCCGTTTTGCCAGAAACTACATTGATTCCGGCAGATACCTGGAGAAAATCTTTCCGTTCATGGGCGTGCGCTTCATCGCGATCAACGACAGCTATGACAGCAACGGTGAAAAGACGCAGGCGGATTCGCTGATCGTTCCGTTCAAGAACCTGATCAACGATGCGTACTGCAAGGACATTTCCATGAAGATCCGCACCCAGCTGGATATCAAGAGAAA
>JAUNNP010000029.1 GCA_030531385.1 Eubacteriales bacterium | reverse complement strand
GATACCCGATTGCTCCGCACTTTGTGCTCTCGCAATCGTCAATATTCGCAATTTCCGCACAATTTTCTAGAGAAAATTGTGCACATTGCTCATATTGTTCGGGTCCCAAGGTCATGAATCCGGACGCGAGCGTCCGATTCAGACCTTTTGACCCTAGTATCATATATATTACTTTCTGCACACGAAATTTACTTTAAAGCCCCTGCCGGTCGGCCTGCTTATCTTGAGCACCGTAAGTCCCGCATCCCCGGCCATCTTCCTGAGCTCAGCTTCATTATGAACGCCGTAGTCACCGTGACCTAAGAGATTTACGAGCGGCATCTCGATGTGGTTCGCGAACCACTTGACAGCCCCGTCTGCCATATAATCGCGTATGATAAGACGTCCGCCGGACCTCAGGCACCTTGCGGCGCTCTTAAAAAAATCGCCGGGATTCGGATAATGATGAAAGCTCTCACTGCACACGATCGCATCAAAGCTTCCGTCCTCGAATGGCAGCTTTTCGCAGTCACCCACAATAAACTCAGCATTCTTCATATTCTTGGCCCTCGCGATCTCGATCATCTTAGGCGTAAGATCTATCCCCGTATAATGCTTATCCGGGTACTTTTCCGAAAGCAGCCGGATAAGCGGCGCCGGTCCGCAGCCCGCATCCAGCAGATCGGTAAATTCTTCCTCCTCCAGGATCTCTATTATATCCGGGTAGTTCCTCTTGCAGGTCTCATATATGCCTGCCTCATCGCCCTCATATCTTCCTGCTGCCTTTGTAAATTCACTTATTGATAATTTCTTATAATCTGTAGCCATAGTACGACCTTCCCCATCACAATTGCTTATGTTAGTTTACGCTAACCGCACCCGATATTCAACCACAATTTTATTACCTGATGGCACATACCACAGAATTTTGCTACAATATTAGTAGTTTGACTATTTTCCGCTATTTTCCAACCATGGAGACCTAAGCATGACACATCCAATTGAATTTTTCCCGGACGGAACCGGGATCGGGGACTTTTTTTATGATGAAAGCGTCCCGGACATCGGCGCGTTCCGAAAACAATATACACTTGAGCCTTCGACCGCCGACCGCGATATGCGTACAGCAAAGATCCAGGCTGGCCGCGACATGCGCACATCGGAGATCCAGGCCCTCATTGACAGGGCGCACAGCGATGGCGGCGGCGTGCTCGTCATCCCCGCAGGCACTTATCACACAGGGGCGCTCTTTTTAAGGCCCGGCGTGCACCTCTATCTCTCCGAGGGAGCCACGCTTATCGGAAGCGATGATGTGTGCGACTATCCCCTCATCAAAACCCGCATCGAGGGCGAGACCTGCCTGTATTTTTCAGCTCTTATAAATGCTGACCGCTGCGACGGCTTCACTATCTTCGGAAAGGGCACGATCGACGGCAACGGCCTTAAGTCATGGAAGCATTTCTGGCTCCGCAGGACCTGGAACCCCGCCTGCACGAACAAGGACGAGCAGCGCCCCCGCCTTCTTTACGTTTCAAATTCAGACAACGTTACCATAGCCGGCGTCACGCTTAAAAATTCCCATTTCTGGACCTCGCATTATTATCGCTGCAGCCGCCTTCGCATCCTCGGCGTCTCATTCTATTCGCCGACCGGGGCCTTTGTCGCTTCTGACCTTTGCACGGGCGATGCTGCAAATGCTGACTCCTCCAAGTCTCCGGCGCCACGCGCAGCCGCAGAGACCGGCGCCGCTTCAGCCCCTGCTGCCTGCGCAGCCCCCGACACCTCCGGTGTCGCCGCTCCAAGCACTGACGCGATCGACCTTGATGTCTGTTCAGACGTACACATAAAGAGCTGTTACATGGAGGTAAACGACGATGCCGTCGCCTTAAAGGGCGGAAAAGGCCCTGACGCGGCTTCAGACATGGCAAACGGCAGCAATGAACGCATCCTCATCGAGGACTGCGAATATGGCTTCTGCCACAGCTGTCTTACAGCGGGCTCAGAATCGCTCCGCACGAAAAATGTCATACTCCGCCGCAGCCACGTGTCTGCAAGCCTCAACCTGCTCTGGTTAAAGCTAAGACCCGACACGCTCCAGCATTACGAGTATATAACTGTTGAGGATATAGAGGGAAATGTGGATATAATGCTCGATATCTTCCGCTGGTCACAGTTCGCCGATCCAAAAGCCTGCCGCGACGGTGCCGCATCCAGGGCAGAGCACATTACACTTCGCCGCTGCAAGATCGTCTGCAAGCAGGCAGAAAATATCTCAGATGAAGCAAGGCCGCTCATATCAGACCTCACTACTTCAGACCTCGAGGTCACAGAATCCGGCGAGGCGGTAGGCCCGCTTATCCGGTAAAACAATAAGGGGCTGTTCATCAGCGAACAGCGCCCTTATCTAACACTATCACATATTGAATTCTTACCATTATGGTTACCGGGAGATGTCACATGAAGTGCCAAGTATTAATTGTTGAAGATCAGGCCATGCCCAGACAGCTGTTTGAGATCTTCGTCGATTCCTCAGAAAAGTTTAACAGAGTCGGTTCCATCACCAATGCCGATCTGGCCCTTCCCTTCTGCAAGAGCACGAAGGTAGACCTGATCCTGATGGATGTCTGCACGGCACTCAATGCCAGCGGACTGGATGCGGCGGAATCGATCAAAAAACAGCTCCCCGATATAAGGATCATCATAGTGACCTCCATGCCTGAGTTTTCATGGATCAGCCGTGCACGCAGCATCGGAGTGGATTCCTTCTGGTACAAGGATGCGGACAGGCAGGCTATCCTGTCTATCATGGAAAGGACCATGGCGGGCGAATCTGTCTACCCCGATGAAACGCCCGATGTCGCCATTGGCCTATCCAGCAGCCATGAGTTTACCGACCGCGAGCTCGATGTCTTAAAAAAGCTTACGACAGGCGCAAGCAATGCGGAAATCGGAGATCAGCTGTGCATCAGTACCTCCACAGTTAAACGCCATGTGGAGAACATGCTGATAAAGACAGGCTTTCGAACACGCACTGAGCTCGTATCAGAGGCGGTAAGGCTCGGCATAGCTCTTCCTTATCAAAACTAAGCATCGGCTGAATGGACCACCCGGTGATAATCAAGTGTCAGGCAGAAGCTCTCCCCGGAACTCACCCTAAGACTTCCGCCTACTGATTCCACCGTCCGCCGCAGGTTGCGTAAGCCTCCTGTTTCCCGTATCGTAAGCTCAGACGGCGGCATTCCGTCATTGGTAAATTCCGCATGCAAAGCTTTGGCATCGGACTCCAGCTTTACATAAACATGCTTCGCCCCCGCATGGCGCACTGCATTCGTCATTGCTTCGCCTGAAGCAAGGCTGAACAGCCGCAGTGCTTCGCGGTCATCGGTCCGGATCGTTCCGGTGCATACCAGTTCAACTCCCAGTACGCCTGCCAAAAGCTGCAGATCCTTCAGAACATCTTCCCCCGCTGCATTCTCCTCCCCGGTGTTAAGCAGCACCGTATTCCGGGTCCATTCCTCCAGAATTTCATCATGGGACAGACTGTTCTCGTCCCGGTTCATCACACATACGGTCGCCAGCATGATCCGATTCATGTCATTATGGATTTTCACCTTGGCGGCAAGGATCTCCTCCTCACGAACCATATCCAGCATTTCATCCTGATAGCCGCGGAGCTTCTCGTTCACCTCACGGATTCTTGCGATGCGTTCCCGCAGGAGTTCATTCTTAGCATCCAGCTCCGTTACATCAGAGGCGATCACCTCATAAATCAATTCTCCCGACCAGATCACCGCACGATACAGAAACTGCCATCTGCTTCCGTCTGAAAGCTGTACCAGTTCCCCCGGAAGGTCCTCCGAAAACCTGACGCCATTAAAGATCCGCCGTCCTCGGATGGCTAAGCTTAGTTCATTCATTTTCCGGTTCACCATGATGCATTGGCCGCTCTGCCGGTAATACAGTATTCCTTTCGGAAGTTCATCAAAGGCTTCCTTGATGGATGCAAGATTAAGATGATTCCGGTTCCAGCTGCAGCTTTTTATTCGGTAGCTTAAAAGCAGCGCAGTATACAGGAAAAGCAGTACAGCCCACACGATCCATGGGATGCCGCCTATAACCCGCAAAACAGCAAAATGCACAGGACCTGAACCAAAATTTACTGCCGTTGCCGGTGCCGGGTCGCTCTCAAAAATTGCTTCAAACAGCATCCAGCTTAGGCATAGCGGCAGGATCCTGATCAGGATATGCGTGCGTTTTCCATGGTAAAGCTCGTCCATAAGATTCCAGACCGCAAGGACTGAATCCAGAAGGATCACGGCTTTTATCATATCAAATATGAATATATTCACACCGCGCCTCCGTTTCCGGACCTGCCGAACCAAATACGCACATATGTGCAGTCATCCTCCAGCTTAAGGCTTGCGTCCTGTTTCTTCTCGGGAAGCTTAAGAGCGACTCCCTCAAAGGTCAGGTGCAGGAAGCCTCCCTGTTCCGGCGAAAGCACCGCGAAAACTCCCTGTACCTCTAAAAGGCTTTCTTCCAGCAGCTGCTCAAACAGGCTATAGATTTCAATCAGCTCTTTTGCGTCCAGTTTTTGATCCGAGCTTCCTGACAGCACAGCCGGAATGCCGGTAAACTTAAGATAATTTAAGGATTCCGAGACGGACAGTGCCAGCTCATGCACGGAAAGCTCTGTATTCTCCTCCGCAAGGATCATGAGATTTGAAAGACGTTTGATATATGCACCCAGCACACAGATGACCGGCAGATTTTTTTCACAGCAGGGCGGGTCCTGTTTTGCCTCCCGGATCAGTTCCCCGATCTTTCTAAGCTGCGGTCCGGCAGCCTGATTGATCATATCATACAGGCGGCTTCGTTCCTGCAGTTCCAGACGTTTCTGCCGCAGTTCGTTCTCCCTGCCGATCAGTTCCGTTTCTTCCGAGATAGCATTTTCAAGCTCCGTTAATTCTCTGTTGACCCGGTTGAGCTCCGTTATATCATCCATCCAGCGAACATAACCGCTGCGGATCGCCGTTTCATGAAACCGGAATTGCCTTGCTTTATTCCTGAACAGTTCCTCTGCATTTTCGGAGGAATAGATCACATTCCCGTCATGATCCACGATCTGGGCCGCCGCGCCAAAAGCCTTAAAAAGATCCCGATAGCCTGCATTGGTCGGAAAAAGACCGATCCGGATACAGCTGATCCAGTATGCGGCAAGCATAAAGCAGCTCACATCCGGAAAGTCTATGAGCGCCACGCCCCTGAACCGCGGGATCTTGTCCATTGCGATAACGATAAGGCCGATGCTTCCGAGAATAAGCGGAAGAAGCGGAAGAAGCACAATGTCAAACTCACCCCCTTTTACGGATCCTGCGGATTTTTTGATCAAAACCAAAAGTCCTGCCATCAGCATCAGATAGATCCAGATGTAACCGAAATAAAATAGGAAACCCCTATTGTAGTCATCATTCCAATTTTCAAATCCGGGCTTAAAGCGAAATGCCAGAAAATGCATTTCATTCGTTGCAAACAGCAAAAAAAGCACCACAGTCACGATACAGGGGAGCATGAGAATAAAAGTATACCTGACCCGCTCCCTTGCGATATGCAGGGAAGCATAAAAGAAGCACATGGGAATGCACAAAAGCGGAATGTAGTACAGATACCAGATATGCCTAAGTACCACATCCGAATGAAGAAAGACCCGGTATTTCATATTGCGCAGCAGAATGAAGAGCAGCATAAAAAATGCCGCTGCCGTGATCCAGGATCGGATCGGGCCGCGAACCAGACCATTGCTGATATAAAAAACGAACGCCGTCGCGATGACCGTCAGATAAAGGCTGTCGGCCAGACGGAACGGGAACGATGGCTGGACCACTTTCAGAATGCTGTTTATCACAAAAAGAAGCCCAACCAGAACCAGACTTTTCAGCGCACGTTTTGCCCGCTTTGACATCCGCATTTCTCCTTTTTCTATTTCATGGATTCCTGCTGTCTCAGTGTTATGAATGCTTCAGCCTCGCTCCCTTTGGCAAACATCAGCTTTTCCTGCTCTCCGTCAGCAGATGTAAAGTCTGCCATAAGAACATCGCAGCCCGTGTAACCGGAAGGAATGTATTCCATCCCGGTTATATACCCGTCTCTTAATATCAGCCGGTCCATCCCTATCACATGATCTTCGGAATACGCATCCGCCGTATATTCCGTTTCCGAATAGTCCCTGCCGTTTACTGTGAGGCTAATTTTTCCATCCTGCAAAAGGACTGCTATATCCGCATGGGCTTCGGTGCCTACAAAGGTTTCTCCTGTGATGCTGTCGGTCCATAAATATGGAACGTCCCCGGAAAACCCGGAATCCGCGCCGCTGCCGGCCGTATCCGACCCGCCGGAAGCATTTCCATCTGATTCCGTGCCATCCGACTTTTTGCCGGTATACCACAAAGAGGTGACCGAAGCCATCCGCGGGATCCTGATATTTTCAGCAAAGCTGGGCCTTCCCTCACCAGGTGCATAGTAATCCGGGATAAGCCCCCGGAACTCTGCGTGATCAAGTGCCGCGCATTCTGCAAATGCATTTTCTCCGATGCTGTTGACATTCTCCCCTATCACGGCGCCGGTGATCCCTGAGCAGCCTCTGAAAGCGGATTGTCCTATATAAGTCACCTGATCCGGGATGACCAGCTCTCCCTGCAGCCCCGCGCAGTCTGCAAATGCCTCACTGTGAATATTAAGGAGTGACTTTGGAAGAGACACAGCGCCGGAAAGCAGAACACACGAGCGAAAGGCACGGCTTCCGATACCGGTCACACCCTCGGGAATCACCAGTTCTCCGGAAAGCCCTTCACAATTAACAAAAGCACTATTTCCGATGATCTTAAGCCCCTCGGGAAGCTTCAGCTCCCCGGATAAGCCATTACAGCCAGAAAAGGCACTGTCCCCGATCACCTGTACGGAACCGGGGAGGACCAGGGATGAAAAGCCCGCGCAGTAGGAAAATGACTCCGGCTGGACGATCTCGATCCCTTCCGGAAGCTTCAGCTCGCCCTTGAGCCCTGTGCATCCGCTGAAGGCATAAGAGCCGATCTCCTCTACGCTCTCCGGAAGCACCAGTCTTCCGTCAAAACCGCTGTACATAAATGCTTCCCTGTCAATGCTTCTTACGGAATCGGGAATGATCAGATCGCCTTTTAAATTTTCGCAGTAAGCAAAGCTGCGATTCTCGATTTTTTCCATTCCGGCGGAAAGCTTCAGTGACCCGTCAAACCCCTTGCAGTTCCAAAAAGCATAGATCCCGACCTCACTTACCGAATCCGGCAGCTCTATCCCGCCTGTCAGCCCTTCGCAGCCGTTGAAGGCTGATTTTTTTATCGTCTTAAGTCCCTCCGGGAAATGCAGCTCACCCTTAAGTCCGGTGCAGGCATAGAAGGCATCCTCTCCGATGTGGGTAAGGCTTTTGGATAGCTTAAGCCCGGTCAGACCTTCACATCGTTCGAAGGCAGAATTCCCGACTGTTTCCACTGAATCGGGCAAAACCAGCTCTCCAGTAATTCCCTTGCAGCCGTAAAAAGCAAAGCCTTCGATCCTGGTCAGTGTAGAGGGTAATATGATCTCTCCGGTCAGCTCAGCATTGTTATAGAAAGCGTCCTCCGAAATAGAAGTCACGCCCTCCTCGATCACGAGCTTATTGATCGGATAGTCCGACCAGCGAAACTTTTCCTGACTCATCTCGCCGGTGCCCTTAATAGTAAGGACCTTATTCTCCTTATCGTATTCCCAGCTTAAATTTTCCCCGCAGGAGCCGCCTGCTTCAGTAGGCTGCTTCTGATCAACCATGGTGTTCACCATCCCCGGGCCATCCATTATCTGTCCCCTGCTGAACCAAACCAGAGCAATAACTCCAATACCGATCAGCATCAAAATAAGTCCTGTCAAAATCATAAGCTTTACTCCGATCGATAACGAACTTTTCCCGGAAACAGGTTTCTTTGTATGGTTCTTCTTATCTGCCATAGTATCCATAGCCGTTGTCCTCAATATATTCATCATAGCTGTCATAAGTTTCGTTACATGACTTTAGGTCAGCTTCGGATCCATCTGTCCAGCACTCTTGCAAGTGCTGCCATATCCAGCGGCTTTGCTATGTGCTCATTCATGCCGGCATTTCTGGACGCCTCAACATCCTGTGCAAAAGCATTGGCCGTCATGGCAATGATAGGCACCCTTCTCGCATAGCCTGTGTCTATGGCGCGGATAGCTCTGGTTGCCTCATACCCGTTCATCCTCGGCATCTGAATGTCCATAAATACCAGGTCATAATAGTCATCCTCACATTCGGTTATCTTATCGACAGCTTCCGTTCCATCGACAGCACACTCGACCTCAATGCCCGTCATTTCAAGAATCTCAGTTGCGATCTCGCGATTGAGCTCGTTATCCTCCACAAGCAGTATCCTGTGTCCGGAAAGATCCATGTCCTCAATGGCCTTGAGCGGAGCCTCTGCCTCCGTATGTTCAGTCTTATTTATGATCGTATCAAAAACACGTACAAGGCGGGACTTAAAGAGCGGTTTGGAAATAAATGCATCAACGCCGGCAGTTCTTGCTTCCTGCTCTATCTCGCTCCAGTCATATGCGGAAATGATGATGATCGGGACATTTGGCCCTACCTCCTTACGGATAGCCCTCGCTGTATGTACGCCGTCCATATCAGGCATCTTCCAGTCAAGGATCACAGAGAAGTAATCCAGTCCGTCCTCATGGTGTTTTATTACACTGTCGACCGCATCGCGCCCCGAGGTCACGCCTTCACTCTTCATGCCGATATCATCCAGCATCAGGCATGCTGATTCACATGCGATCGGGTCATCATCCGCAACAAGAACGCGAAGGGCGGAAAATTCTGTATAATCTATTTCTTCCTCGTCCTGCAGCTCAAGGAACAGAGTTACTGTAAATGTCGAACCCTCGTCGAGCTTGCTCTCTACCGTTATGTCTCCTCCCGTCATGCGGGCAATGTTTCTCGCGATAGGCATTCCCAGACCTGTACCCTGGATGCCGGCGATACGTCCATCCTCAGCCCTGGTAAACGGCTCAAAGATATGCTTCTGATACTCCTTTGACATGCCAATACCATTATCGGCAAATGTAAAGACAAAGCAGCCCACCTTAGGCCTGTTAGTTGGTTTTTCCTCTATGGTGAGGCTGATCTTGCCGCCATCAGGCGTATATTTTACAGCATTGCTCATCATATTCATGAAGATCTGCTGCATGCGAAGGGAGTCGCCTATTACCTTCTCGTGGGTGACATTCTGGATGGATATACCAAAATCATGTCCATGCTCCGCCACCTGCGGCTGTATCATGATGACCATATTTTCAACAAGCTCGGAAAGATTGAATTCCTCCTCGGCAAGATCTATTTTGCCGGACTCGATCTTACTCATATCGAGTACTTCGTTGATAAGACCAAGCAGATGGCGGCTGGCACCTGTGATCTTCTGCAGGCACTCTGTCACCCGCTCCCTGTCATCGATATGTGTCGCCGCTATCGCAGTCATACCGATGATCCCGTTCATCGGTGTGCGGATATCGTGGGACATATTGGCCAGGAAATCAGACTTAGCCTTATTGGCGGACTCCGCCTGCGCAAGTGCGTCTCTGAGCAATGCCTGCTGCTGCAGCTCCTTCACCTTTTCATCCTGGATGATACGGACGGCAAAAAGCACCTTTTTGAGCCTGCCTGCCTCGTCTCTTTTTACCTCTATAAAGCTCGCCTGTGACCAGCCGCTTCCCTTTCCGACATCGCCCGCAACAGCGCTTATATATTCAGCTGTAATGATCCTTCTTCCCTGCATGCGTGTATTAAGGGTAGAAAGATCGGTGAATTCCTTCATTCGCTCCCTGTGTTCCGGTGCTGTCAGGTATTTCAGGAATCCCATAAATTGAACAGTAGCCTTAAGTTCTTTGTCATTTCCCACCACATCACGTGCGTGATCCACCGTATACAGCTCTGAGAATGAATCCGCGTCCAGATCGATCAGGTACATGGCAGCATAGATTTCGCTTAAGGAATTAATGATCTCCATTCTCTGGCGGAGCAGCTCCTGCGCCCGAAGCTCCTTCGTCTTCTCATCATTAATGGTGCGGACGGCAAATACTACTCTTTCCAGTCTGCCCAGTGCATCTCTGCTCACTTCAATAAAGTTCGCCTGCAGCCAGCCTCCGCCAAGTTCTTTGGCCGAATTCTCTGAAGCATAGTACTCTGTGGAAATCGACTGGTTTTTTCCCATCCTGGCATCAAGAGTATAAATATCCGTAAATTCACGCATTTTCGTCTCATACTCCGGAGCCATGAGGTGCTTGCAGTACATATCAAACTTTTCGGTTGCTACAGCTCCGTCCACATCTCCTATAATGCTGTGTGCATTGCTGCTCGATGCAAGCTCAACGGCAGTATTCCTGCTAAGGTCGATAAGATACATGGCAACATACATATCTCCCAGGGAATTGATGATTTCCTGCTTACGCTGTGCCTCGAGCTCCCGGGCCTCTCTGCGGAGTGTCTCCTCGGTAATATCCTTGCCGCAGATAACGACCTTGGTGCCTTCTGCATTGGCCCTGATAAATGTGAGCTCGCCATAGAACTTTTTGCCAAGCGTTACATCCTCAAAGGAAAAGGAATAATATTCCTCTTTTTTAAGGCGCTCCATCACATAGGCCGGATCGATCAGCGGCAGACAGCGTTCAGAGTCCGCCGGGGCCAGATCGTTACGGATATAGCTTCCCATAGACTCCATATAACTGACAGTGACTCCGTATTTTTCACTGAAATCATCCACAGTTTTATATGTGTACATCTCGTCTGTCAGCATATCCGCATAGTACATCGTGATATACTGCTTGCGCAGCGTTTTTAAAATTATATCGTTCTCCTGCGTGCTCATAATCAGCTTCCCTCTTTTTGTGCCGCAGCACTGTCTCTGCACTGCATAATAAATCAAGTTTATTTTACTCTAATATCAGCCGGTGTTTCAAGCTCAATCTACCTGCAGTCAGGAGAAATGGATCTATGGCAAGATCACCCGTGAAATCACCGTTTATCATAGTCGATAAATTCCAGTACGATGACGGCAAGTCCAGCCGGTCACCATGGGAAGATTATTATAATCTGCCTGTGCGCAGATGCAGTCCATACCATAGCTGGTCAGTGCCAGCTTGCTCAGTCCCTGTATTCTTACAGGAAGCGTAAATAGACCGCCGGAAAATACCAGCTGGAAAATCAGCAGAAATGGCATGATCGTCATTGCCGCCGTCGTCGTACGGGCAACACAGGAGATCAGCAGTGACAGCATATCTGCCGCATAGGTCATCAGGAACACGGTAAATGACTTACAACCCATAAATCCGGGACAAACTTTGCCGGAAACCTTTATTTCCGTAAAATGTCAAGACGCTCCCGGATCAGAGTTTCCATAGCTTCTTTCATATCCGTGGGCATATAAGAAGCCCTGCACATTTCAATATAAATTTCTTCACGCTTCACGATCTGGTCAATTAGTTTTTCAGCGGATTTTCGGGATATCCCGATCGTGTCTGCAAAGTGAAGAAAATCATTTCTTCTGATATTCTGTTTCTTCCCGTTCATAGCAAGGGCAAATTGCTCCTGATCAGCAGGAAGAACAATGTTAGTGGACAGCATATCGTAGGCTGCAGACAGCACATATTCGCCGCTTCCGGGTGCCGTTTCGATCAGCGAGAAATT
The DNA here is from genome assembly GCA_030531385.1 of Eubacteriales bacterium. Lineage (GTDB taxonomy): Bacteria > Bacillota > Clostridia > Lachnospirales > Lachnospiraceae > Avilachnospira. The sequence continues at coordinate 10,789 of JAUNNP010000029.1, read as the reverse complement.
TTTCAGATGCATATCCGAATTGCCCACCGCAAAAAAGAATACGACCCTGAGATACAATTCCGAGAGATCAAGGCCGGGCTGAATTGAATGCTTTGTGATAATCTTTCCGCAGCGCTCATATGATCCGCGATACTTGTCTTCCGTTAGTCTGCCGTCCAGCTGGCAAAAATCTTCCATAGCCAATATACCGGGATTTTCTCCGAAGATTCGATCGATCCTCCTGGTGATATATGCATATGGTGAGGAGTGTGACCCCATTCGCAGCAACGCAAAGGGTACCGTTTTGATTCCACTTGCCTGAGCCATTCGCATCACCAGATATTCCAACTCCGGCAATGCCTTGTATTCCTCAGTCTGCGGTTTAAGAATATATCCGGTGGGATAATTCACCAGTGTCAATCTCGGCGTATCTTCCTCAGTCAGATGGAGAGAAAGTTTTTTTTGCACACCCGGAACCGTAAAACCTTTGTTGATACTGTCGATCGCAAGCTGATTCAAAACCTCTTCAGAAATATCAATATCCGGAAATTTTGCAGTATTAAAGAATGCTTTAATACATTTTTTGTGCCATTGATTTAAAGCAGCAGCGGTATTCAATGGTTTTCCACAGCATAAACAATTCACTCAAGCGCCTCCCTGATACTGACCGCGCCGATAGGATCTTTGCAGGCTACCAGAAGCAGACCGAACCGATCACGCGTGTCGATTTTCCAATTGTGGCTGACAACATTCAAAAGCCAGCCTTCGGGAATCAATCCGTCAAAAAATGAAAACAGTGTCTTGGATGTGTATTCCTCCGGTTGCATAGGCAGGGTAAGGCTGACTGCTGCTGCATGATTGCTTCTCAGATACTCTTTATCGTAGACGAAAGAATATCCCGAATCCGTTTCCCTCAGTATTCCTGCAAAGGTTTTCCGTACATACACATATGCCGTTCTGTATGCTTCCATTAGTCATCATTCCTTCCGGGAACAGCCTTCATTCCAAACATTGCAAGCGCCTGATTCACTTTGTCCAACCGCACAGTTTCCTTGCCCTGCTCCAGTTCGCGCACGAAGCGCAGACCCAACCCGGAGCGAATTGCAAATTCCTCCTGCGTTAAGCCGGCTTCTTTTCTTTTTTGTTTGATAAATAAGCCAATCGTATTCATATCACAACAATATACCCGTTCGGGTTTCATGTCAATCAAAAGAAGCTTGTTTATACCCGAAGGGGTATCTTTATGAGTTTTCAATGTGTGTTACACCCGTTCGGGATTATAAATGAACCCCTCCAATCCGTACGGAATGGAGGGATATTTAAGTATTTTTCACGAATTTTTCGATTACCGGCAAATATCGGTATAGGTCACACAGGTTGAACTGCTCTCCTGTCTCCGATGATCATTATTAAGTGCCTTACTCTGAAAGCTTCATGCCCTTCTTCAGTATATATCTGACCTGCTGGCCCATATCTACAACTACTGTGTCGTCTGACAGGATCTCATAGGTAAAGAGCGGAGATCCGGACATGGTGATCTTTCCGTCCTTCCAGCCGACCTCCATCTCGGATCCGCTTAAGCAGAGGACTCCTGTGCCTCCCGCATCCATGCGGAACCAGGTATTGATCAAGCCGCTCTGGGAAAGGAGCTTCGGGTCGTCATAGACCTGGCCGCCTGCCTCGTAGCGCTGGATATAATAGGTGTCCTTGTCTCCCGGAACAGTGGCCGCGACCGCGTTATAGCTGCCTTCGATCTTAGAGAGCTCTTCATCTTTTACGGCATTCCCTGTATCTTTACTGCCTGAGCCCGAGCCGGATCCGGCTGCAGACTCATGGCCCGGAACAGTCAGACTGCTGAGAATACTGATCAGGTCAGGGTCCTCCGGGGTGATCTTATCCGCGCAGAATTCGATATCAAAGCTACCGCCGTCCGGTGCAGGCAGAATGCATTTGCCGAGAACGATACCGGCAAAGGGTTCTGTTCCTGTATACAATTTCACGGAATTCCCGTTAATATTCAGGTCCCGGATGACTTCGTCCTGCAGGTACCCCTCCTGGATGCTGACCGATTCATTCGGTGTCCAGTAGGTCATACTAATGTAAGGTGCATCATACATGGCAAACTCATCTGTGTAGCCTGTGCCCTTTACAAAACAGAGACGTGCTTCTTCCGGATTGTCATCCCAGTCCTTCTGGGGCCAGTTGGTGTAACCTGCGGGAAGCTCCGCCTGAAGCTGTGAAGTTGATATAGTCTTGGGACCCATATCAAAAGGGGAATCCGCAGCCGCTGCTGAGGTGGTCTCATTCGCCGCGCTGTTATCCGCCTCCTGTGTACCTGCATCAGCGGCCGCCGTGGTTCCTGCATTGGTGTCCGCCACGGCTGCCGCCGTAGTTTCTGTCTTTGCCCCGCCTCCGCAGGCAGCAAGGCAAACCGCCATCGTTATAATACTTAAAACTGCTGTAATTTTTTTCATTCTGTTCCTCCTTTGATTTAAAGAGAATCTAAGCTCTCACTCATGTAAAGCCTGATATCCTCCGTTTATTCTTCACATCCCAAATGCGGTCAGATAAACCATCGCCGCAAAGCATGTGATTCCAAACCATACCCCTAGACTTAACGGCGGGATCACGAACAGATGCAGCAGCACCGGCATGCAGACGGTTCCCTCTGTATCTACATTGATCCTCACAGCCTTTGTTTCAAGTGTCTTTCTTACTGTGGGAGTATAATCCTCAGCCACCTCCTCACGGATGCGTCCATCTAGCTGCTCATCGGAAACATCGGAGGTCTTTACTCTCTGTCTGGCAAGGAACTTAAAGTCAAAGTCGTGAAGCTCATTAAGATTATCCGAGTATTCATTCACCGTATATAAACCGTACCGGGATTTTTGTTTTCGGTATATGCGTTTACTTTCTGCCATGCAGCATTGTCCATCATGCAGTTTAAAAATGATACGGTGCTGTTATCATCAAGCTGCAGCATGTCCCCGTTTAAGTTTTTAAAAGTGCACCTGATGAAAGAATTGTATCCGTTCCCGGTTATATCAAACATGGTATATTCCCTGCAATCCCGGAATGTACAGTCTGTAAAAGTGACTCCATGATCATTGTGAGTCTCGATCACTCCGTAGCTGCAGTCATGGATGACCGTATCAGCTACATAGGTACCCTGACTCTCGGACAATTTCATACCATATGCTCCGCAGCCATACAGATCACAGCCGGACACATTCGTTGCATCACAGTTATAAAGTCCCACAACATCGCCGGAGCATACGCCCTGTTCGGGCGTATGACCCATGATGAGGTTTTTCAGTGTAAGCATCGAGCACCTGCGGAAGGATAGTACATTCCAGTACCTGGGCTCACTGACTATCTCCGCCGGATGTTCAGGATCCTTGGAGCGAATGGTAAGGCCGGTAATGCCGTAGATATTCATCTCTACGTCTCCCTCGCCCCATCCGTCATACAGGACGCCCGGGGTATTATTCTGCTCCTGATCGCCGCTGTTATAATAGGCTATTTCGTCCGCATGCTCGTTAATATACCCAGTCACATTATAGGTTCCCGGTGCAAGAACTATATTGGCATAGTCATGGACAGCAGCAACAAGTTCCTCAACTGTACTTACGAAGACGGGATCTGCACCATAGGATTTGATCTCCTCTAAGGAATCGCAGCTGACATCCTTCCATGTAATGTCAGTTTCATCATAAGCTGACAGTTCCTTGCTTATCCCAGCTTCCGCATAGCGCTTTGCTTTAAATGCCTCGATTTCTTTATCCGTACTCGGCGCTACTCCCGCGTCTTTGAAGATAGCCTCGATCACAGGTTCCGCATCCGCGGCCGGATCACTGGTATACAGGAGAGATTCGACATATTTTGCCTCATCATCCCGATCGGCGTATACTATATCAGAATATGTGTACAGCAGCCATTCATCACCGACTGCAGGTGTATCACCATAATGCGCCTTGATTTCATCTGTATGATCGTGAGCAGCCTTGAATATAGATACCGGGCCGTGACCCGCATCATAGTAATCCTCACCCAGATCGTAATAAGTTCCTTTTTCCCACAGGAAACATACCTTGCCGTCTTCATTCAGAACATGGAATTCTTCGAAAAGGCTTTCATATCCTCCTTTGGCAATCACCCCATGGCTGTTTAAAAGTGCCTCATAATAACCTTCTCCGCCTGCAATACGATCGGTGATCTTGAGACTGTCCCCCGTCTGCTTAAGAAAATAAATTCTGTTGAACTGGGGATAAACAAAATCAACCTGCAGCGCCATCATGGGAACCTCGTCGTCGCCACAGCTCAGCATGCAGTAGCTTACGCCGCTTAGTTCTATATTTAATCCGAAGGCATCCCCAACCGAACGCTGCGCCATTTTTATCGAGCGGCTGACCAGGCCCTTCAGGTCATATGCCACTCCCGGCTCCAATTCCCGGACTTCATCTTTTCCTTCAGAGTAACCGACCACGTTGTAATCATCTGCGGCAGTCACAGTAGCTTTTTCTGAAAGAAAGGCCGTGTACATATCTTCCGCTTCAGCTAAAGCTCCTTCATTTGATGTGCCGGCTGCCGTGTCACCCGATGATTCTGTCACAGTCTCAGAAGAATCTCCCTCAACATTTCCCTGATCTGTGCTCTCCGCAGTGTTCCCGGTCTCCTGTCCGGAGGCTAAGCCGCCCGCAGTATCCTTCCCTCCGCAGGCAGTCAGAGATAATATTAACGATATAATCATCATAGCGACAGCAAAACGATTTTTCATGGCATTCCCTCCCTGGGTGGTTTCAAAGCTTTATATTATTGTATGTAATCATGTTTTTCTTGTCATGAACCATTTGACCGATTTTGCGGGAGGTGCATTTTTATTTTCACCCCTCTTTAAACCCATAAATCCAAGACAAAACTGATTCTCGCGCGGAACATATATATTAAACATTTTAAATAAAGCAAAGGGCGTGCCGTAAAATACAGCACGCCCCTTTTCACGATTCTCTGATTCTTCGAATTACTTCACCTTTCCTGAAACGCGGTAATAGATATCATAGTGATCATAGTCCGCCCTCGGAAGGCTTATGTCGAATTCCTTCGTCTCTCCGGCCTTTAAGCTCAGGGATTTGCTTCCTATGGTGCTGGAGTCCTTCTCCAGAAGCTTTCCGTCCTTATCAACAAAGAAAACATAGAGGCTTCCGCTTAAGTCAGCGTCCTTGCTCTTGTTGGTGGCCTTGCCTTTCAGATTCTTGCCGTCCGGAGCACAGTTATATTCAAAATCATTCTCGATCGAAACATATTTATATTTCTCCGTGAAGCCGTGCGCCTCGATCTGATAATCGATCTTGTCGATATCCTCGGACTTCACATTATTGAAGATGAGGCACGACAGCTGCGGTTTGTCTTTGCCGATCGCATAGAAGTTGTACTTGGTGCCGCTGTTATAGTATGAATCCGCGGAAGCTATGATCTTGCCGTCCTTATCATAGGCTACGGCATTGATATTTACGATTGCGGGATCATCGTTCTTGTTGGTAACTGTATAGTAGAGTTCTGCATTCCCGAACTTATCCTGCGTATAGATCTGCTTAAGCTCTATCTTCTCAGGATCGATTTTTGTAAGAGGCTGGTCGATCTTCTCGGGCTTTTTGAGAAAGCCGGGCGCTGTTGTGGCCACAACGACCTTATCATACTTCTCTTTGCTGTTGAGCTGCAAGGAGAGCTTTTGTCCGGGATTAAAATAGGTGTTGATATCCTGTACTGATATGTTGTCGTAGGCTACGACCTTGTCCTGCTTATCGAGGAAGATGGCAGCGAGGCTCATGTCGGAGAAGCAGTACTCACTGTTATTTTCAAGCGTTACGACTACATGATCCTTAAGGTCGACCGTCTCCAGCTTAATATCCTTAAGAACGGGCTCGTCGCGTTTTTCTTCGGAATAGGTGCGCTTGCTGTCGACCTTCTTGTAGCCCTCTGCACTGATGCTCCTGAGCTGGAAAGCGGTATCGCCGGGAGCGAGGGTATTAAAGGTAATGCTATCCGCCTTCAGTTCCTTGCCTGAGGCATCCTTCACCGAGATATCGACCTTTGTCTTGATATTTTTCTTGGAGTTGTTCGTAAGGACGCAGAAATAAGTGAGATCCTTCGTATCCTTCTCAAATATATATTCCTTGATGGTAAAATCCTTGTCGGTCACGCCCGCGTCCGCAGCGGCGAAGGCCGGGATACATAAAAGCATTGCCGCCATGGCAAAGGCTGCTATGAGTGCCAGTATCTTTTTCATAATATTCCTCTCCTTATTTCTTCTTAAAAAGTCCCCCGAAAAGTCCCTTCTTATACTTATCTTGAGCTATATCCTCAGACCTTTCCATGCCTTCCCTCAGCGCGTTCTCAACGCTCTCGCCCTTTAAGGCTGCGCCCAGCATCGAATTCACGGTCTTCATGGCATTCATCCCCTGAAGTTCGCCCTGCTGCTGGGCATATCTTGCGGCTGAGCCATAAAAATCGCGCTTTCCATTATTTAACGCCTTCACAAGCTCTTCGAGCTTCTGCTTCTTCGCGTTGCTGTTTGCCCTGATCTCGACTCTCTGGATAGCCTCGTCATCATACGGAAACTTGATGGTATAGCCCTTCACCTTTCCGTCACTGTCCTTATCCTCAACAAGCTCCACGTAGTCGTTAAGATCCGCTGTGGGAACAGACATGGCCTCAACTCTCAGTGTCGCTTCGGATTTGAACTTATAGGGCTTGATCTGTGAAAAATGGAAGATCTGCTGGTGTTCATATCTTCTTGTGGCGCTCGAGCTGAGGCGGAACTCATCATTTGTCACGCTCGAAGAATAGTTCATGTACCCGTAATCGCCGCCTGAGCCGAGCTCCACATCAAAGCAGCTTGTTCCGGTATAGGCATCCTCGGCAGCCTGCAGCTCTCCTCCGACCAGCCTCTTGTAGTCATCCAATGTGATCTGATTCGGCTGGATAAATGCTGTCAGCTTCTTCGGGCAATCCCCGCAGATATAATCACCGCTCTTCATTTTTGTACGGCTTAAGGCACCGACTTGTTTACCGCAGACCGCACAGGTTTCCTTAGAAAATAATCCCATTATGCACCTCCTTGGATTTAAAGAGAATCTAAGCTCTCACTCATGTAAAGCCAAGTCTAATGTAACACCGGTAAAGCTTCGGAGCATGAGCCAAACGGCTATTTTTCCACCAAAGCATGGTAAATAAAACCCGGGGCATGCTGCCCCGGGTTTCCTCATATCAAGTTTATGGTTCCTGTCATCTTGCTGCTGAGTTGTACTTATCAGTTGGCTGAGCAAATTTCATTGATCCAGTCAACAAAGGTTCCTGTCGTTGTTCCTTCATTGCTTCCGTGTCCCATTGCCCAAACCAAAGCGTAATCGACATCAGCACCGGCCATTTCTGCTGCAAGGCAAATATCATAGGCCACGGAGAAAGAAGTATGCTGGTCTGCCGTACCATTGCGGGTACGCCAATATTGAGCAATGTCTGCTTTCTGTGTTCCTGCCGCAACATTCAGCATGATCTGAGTCGCGTTCACCAGATAGGTTTGTTCGGCAATACCCGCTGCCTCTGTTCCTGTCAGCGCATTTTGAATATACAGATCAACCTGAGCTGCATTGAAACCATCCATGCTCTGATAAGCTTCATAATTATCCTGTAAAAGCTGTGCGATGGATGCGGAATAGTGAACCGCCTGCATATCAGTTGTACCAAATGCATTATTTTCTGCACTGAGATCCAAGGCATCAAATCCCGGAATATCTTTATTTCTAACAAGACCGGTCGCGTTGATGAAAGAAGCCAGATCCGTTACCTGATAGCTGCCGTCAGCGTTCTTTTCCAGTCATGAGCCGGTATCTGCTCCGTAGGTATCTATAATATAGGCATCGGCATCACTCTGTACTGAAAGTGTGGCATTCAGGGAATCACTGATATTCTGCAGGGTCATATCATAGTAGCTACCGCTGCGCAGATTCAGCGTTCCATCCGCATTAATATCAAAGGACAATGTATTGCCATCGGAGTCAGTAAGATTCAATGCATTAAGGTATTCCCCAAACGCATATGCTGCATCCTCCTGCAATGCCAGCTGAAATTCACTAAATTGATAATTTCCGGTGGTTGCTGTTTGTGTTCCGTCTGTATTCAGAGTGGAATCGTACCTCATCCAGGCATAAGCAAGGTCTGCATTTTCTATATCCGCGATTGGGCAGTATGCCATTGCACCGTACACGGAATCATCATATAAGCTGGTATAGGTATCAGTGCTTTCGTTATAGTTTACACCGATCGCACCTGCTTCGTAGAGATAAGGATAATATTCTTCCATGTTGCCCGTGGCGCCCAATGCAGAACTCATCTGACCGCCGCCGGATGCACCGACAGAAATGATTTTATCCTTATCTCCGGGGATCACTTCGGTGTTTGCACGAAGCGCAATGACGCCTGCCTTCAAATCTGCCACAGGAGTAGGTGCCTTTCCGGTGATAGTTCCATCCTCACTGACAGCATCACGGCTTCGAGAGCCGCAGGAAACATATATCATGCCCGCACTTAATGCTTCAGCGTATTCAGGTGCTTTCGGCGAACCGGAACGCCATCCTCCATTATTGTTCTGAAATACGATCGGTGCTGTCTGTGCAGTATATTCACCGATTTGCACATCTGTAAAAGATGCGCTTCCATCTTCATTGATCATCATATATTCTGCCGGAACAAATACCAGCATGGTCTGATACTCTACATTTGTAATATTACTTTCCGTATAAACGCCCTGTGCGTTTACGCTGATTTTAGATGCCTGTTGATTGTTTTCCATCGCGAGAGGGTCATCCGGGTTTGCTGCCCGGTTAACATCGGTAAAATTCTGTTTTCTATCCGACATCCTTTCTCCGGCACCACCCTTCTGACCTTTTCCACCGGCCCCGTCAGGCTTTCCTTCGCCGCCCCGCATACCGCCTTGACCGCCGCCCATAAAGTTTTGCTGTGCTGTAGATTCAAGCGGAGTTCCATCCTCATTGACAGCTGACAGCATATAATAACTTCCGTCCTCGCTGAGTGTCCATCCGTAAATGCCCTTAGAAATTGCCTGCGCATAATCAAGATAGACATTATCAGACAGCGCGGCGATGTCGATTGGTTCATTTTGGGCTGTATCTGAATCTGTGCCGGTTGTCGTTTGCGCTGCACAACCTGATAAAAGCACGCCTGTCATCACACCGCACATAAGTTTCATAAACAATTTTTTCATGTAGTCAAACCTCCTGAAAATAAAAAATGCAGCCGCATAACGATCCGATTCATGGAAAGCGCTGATGGAACTTTTCATGATGGAAAACCTTTCGGATTCCCGGTTCGGACTTACGCATACTGCTGCACAACCATGGTTATAATAGCACGCTTCTGTGACCGATGTGTGAAGTACGGCAAACAAGTAAATTTGTGAATTTCCTCCGTGGAAATTTCAGCGAAAAAGTGCTATACTTCTATTTGTTAACAGCGTGTAGCTTCGTGCGTAAATCCGGCAGATGCACACGCTGTTATTATTTTGCGTGAGTTGCTTTGAGCGTAAATCCAACGCCTGAGCAGCTCTTTTTTTGCGCATAAAATACGGAGGTATGTATGAACGAAAAATCGAATGCTTTTCTTGAAACTGAGAGTATCGGCAGACTGATGAGGAAATATGCCATTCCCTGTGTCATTTCATTGCTTGTCGCTGCTCTCTACAACATTGTGGACCAGATCTTTATCGCCAATGCGGATTATCTGGGCTCATACGGAAACGCGGCCAACACAGTGGTGTATCCGCTGACGGTCGTTGCCCTGTCCATTGCAGTTATGATCGGTGATGGCTGCTGCGCCTTCGTATCCCTGATGCTGGGCTCCGGTAATAAGGATAATGCCCATAAGTCTATCGGTTCCGCAGTCGTCCTTACTGTCGCGTCCGGCATCCTTTTGGCGGCTCTGTATCTGATCTTTCAGGAGCCCATCCTGACCTTCTTCGGCGGGCATGTAAATGATGGCACCTATGTCAACGCAAAGGAATACTTCTTTTACATCACCCTGGGTGTGCCGTTCTACATGTTCGGTCAGGCCATGAATCCCATCATCCGAAGTGACGGCAGCCCGAAATTTGCCATGGCGTCCACTCTGGCAGGTGCTGTGGTCAACATCATCCTGGATCCGCTCTTCATATTTGTCTTCAAATGGGGTATGATGGGCGCTGCCGTTGCAACGGTTGCCGGTCAGGTTCTGACTGCGGCTCTTGCCATTTGGTACCTGTGCCATATGAAAGCGATACAGCTTCAAAAAGTCTCTTTCGGCATCCACGGAAAACTGGCAGAGAAGTATCTGCCCCTTGGCATTACAAGTTTCTTATCCCAGATCTCCCTGGTCGCTGCCATGGCTGCCGTCCAGAACATGACCATCAAATACGGTGCCCTGGATCCGGTCTTCGGCTTGGAAGAATACGCCCAGATTCCTATGGCTGTTCTGGGTATCGTCATGAAGTTCTTCCAGATCGTCATCTCGATCTGCGTGGGAACCGCTGCAGGCTGTATCCCGGTGGTAGGTTACAACATGGGAGCCGGACGCAAGGACCGCGCAAAAGAGCTGTTCAAAAAGCTTCTTCTTGCAGAAGCTTTGGTGGGAGCTATTGCCCTTGTCATCGTAGAATGCTTCCCGGGACAGATCATCGCCATCTTCGGTGCTGCGAATGAAAGCGAATATTACACAGCCTACGCCATCAAATGCTTCCGTACCTATCTGTGCATGATGATTC
>JAUNNP010000158.1 GCA_030531385.1 Eubacteriales bacterium | reverse complement strand
CGATAAATACAATTTTTATGGTACAAAAATTGTTGTTTACCATAAGTTATGGCAAATACACATTTCCTCATGGTACATTTTGACTCGATTACCATAATATTCTTTTTGCTTATTATTCTCATGGTAAAGTTCTCCCAGTCTTACCATTATCTACTGACTTCTCTGCAATTATCATGGTAAAACCGATCTGGCTTACCATTATCTTTTGTCTTCTCTGCAATTATCATGGTAATGCCGATCCTGTGCTGCTGTTAAGTCTATTTTTTCATCAGTTTTCACCAGTTCAGATAGTAAAGCATGTCCCAGACATACAATAATGTGCTATGATAATAGCGAATTAAACTTATAGGAGAGCCTATAAAATGAACGCCTTAAATTTAGATACAGTCCTCATGTCTGAGGACAGAAAATTTCTAAAGATACTGGATCAGACCAAACTTCCCGGAACTATCGAGGTCCTGGAGCTTGATAAGCTCGAGGATATCTGGCATGCCATAAATATCCTGCAGGTGCGCGGTGCGCCTGCCATAGGCGTGTGCGCAGCTTACGCGCTCGCCCTCGCCGCCTCTCAGATCGACATACAGGCAATCGGCACCGTCAGGGACACCAACAGGGGTATTGGCGCTGAGGAGATCGGCATTACAGATACCTCCTCCGAGGAGGCAAAAGTCAGTGAATTTCTTCGGCTGCTTAGAGAAAAACGAGACTATCTTGCCACGGCCCGCCCCACCGCAGTCAACCTGTTCTGGGCGCTGGACCGCATGATGAATGTTGCGGAAAATGCTGCCGGCACTGCCCTCTCCGTCCCCTGCATCAAGGAGCTTCTGTTCCGAGAGGCCGATGCCATACGCGAGGAAGACATTGCCATCAGCAGAAACATTGGCGAGATCGGTTACAAGCTTATTTGTGATATCAACGAGAAAAAAAAGAGAGCGACTTCGAGTTCTAATAATACTGATGCTGCGGATTTTTCGGTCGGCATCCTCACCCACTGCAACGCGGGAACCCTGGCCACAGCAAAATACGGCACAGCAACCGCCCCGATGTACATCGCTCTTGAGCACGGCATGCAGGATTTCAGAGTCTACTGCGATGAGACAAGGCCGCTCCTTCAGGGCGCCCGCCTTACAGCCTTTGAGATGCACTCAGCCGGCATCGACACAACTCTCATCTGCGACAATATGGCTTCCTACATGATGAAGCAGGGAAAGATAGACATCATCTTCGTAGGGTGTGACCGTGTTGCCCGCAATGGAGATGCCGCCAACAAGATCGGCACCTCAGGAGTAGCCATCCTCGCAAAGCACTACGGCATCCCATTTTATGTATGCGCACCGAGCTCAACTATAGATATGTCTATCGCATCCGGTGATGAGATCCCTATCGAGCAGCGTAAGCCCGAGGAAGTCACCGAGATGTGGTACAAAGAAAGAATGGCACCTGAAGGCGTAAAGGTATGCAACCCCGCCTTTGATGTCACCGACCACTCCCTTATTACCGGCATCATTACAGAAAAAGGACTTTGGGGGTGTCACGGGGACGGTTCTTTTGACACCTTTTTTAACTGTAAATGCTGAAGATTGGCAGAATATTATGATAATGCAGAAAGAGCGGGAGCTCATAGTTGAATATGGAAAGAAATTAAGCGCCTCAGGGCTCTGCCCGGGAACGAGCGGAAACTTAAGCATCTGTGACAGAGAGACTGGCCTCATGGCTATAAGTCCCTCAGGCATGGATTATTTTGAAGTGACCCCGGAAGATATAGTAGTATTAGATATTAATGCATACCTCTCTGCCAACGATACACAAACAGACTCGTTGGTCAGCAGCGATTCAGATCAGACTTCAGACACAAAATCCGACAGGACTGACCTATACGCTGTTCAGTCAAAGCCATTTCAAATAGCTGACGGCACCCGCAAGCCCTCGAGTGAGTGGGCACTTCACTCTAAGTTTTATAAGGTTAGGCCCGAAATAGCCTCAGTCATCCATACTCATTCCGTTTATGCCACAACATTTTCCGTATTAAACCAGCCCTTAAAGCCGGTTCACTTCGCCTTCGGAAGGGTCGGTGCCATGGAAGTCCCCTGTGCTCCGTATGCACTTTTCGGCACTATGGAGCTTGCTGACATCGCCGCGCGCACGGCTGCCGAAGCCGGCTCCAATGCCGTCCTTCTCGCTAATCACGGCATCATATGCTGCGGAGCCGATCCATGCTTTACAGCTGACATTGGCGGCAAAGTTGGCGCTGGCAGCAAACTCTCCTCAAACAGTGCGATTGCCATCAAGGCAGCATACGAGCTTGCCTGCGATCTTGAGTACTGCGCTGAGCTCCAGTACCGCGCCATGAGCATCGGCTCTCCTGTATATCTGAGTGAATCTCAGATGACCGATGTCCTCAATCAATTCAAGGGCTACGGCCAGCCAACATAGCCTTCCCTATTGTGAATTTTGCCAACTCTTAAAGGCTTGCCATGAGGACGATTTCTCCGCCTCAGTATGAGGGCGTGCCATTGGAGGCCCTCATATAAAATCCGCCATATAAATCGGAAGGTACCTTACGCCGTTATCAACCTCAACATTGGAATTTGAAAGCACTATTGCACTTTCAATATACTGATTATACAGTTCCTTGGTCATGAAATTATTTAGTGCCGAATGCCGCTTATAAGCTTTTCCGGATTTAACTTCAACAGGCAGGACTTTGTTCCCATCTGCTAACACAAAATCCATCTCACCAATTCCCTTCTTGCTGTAGTAATACAGCTGCTCCCTTCCGTGTGCTGTCAGGAGTTCGGCAACAGCATTCTCATAGACCGCGCCGAAATTCAAATCAAGACCTTCGTTCAATATGCTTGTTTTGATGTCGGGATTCATCAAAAGATATGTTAGAATTCCCACATCCGCATGAAAAAGTTTTATCAATTTACGATTTGAATTAAGCGCAAGCGGTATGGCAGGTGCTTCAATATTGTATGCCGGAATTGCAATGCCGGCCTTTGTAAACCATCCAAAACTAAGGCCCAGATTCTCATTTCTCTTCAGTCCAGGAATATCGCCAAAATTAAATCGTTTTGACTGATTATTAAGCTCGCTGGGTATCAGCTCGTACATGCTTTTGATCAAAATCCGATCCTGCTCCTCGGCATATTTTGCCACATCCTTTTTATAATATTGCTCTATGACCTTATGTGCCAGAGAAACCCTGTTGAAATCATTTGTTTCCAAATATGACTTCACGGCATCAGGCATTCCTCCTACAAGCAAATACCTCCTAAACAACCCGATAAACTTATCATGAATAAAATCAGGAACCTCCTTATTCTCAATACAGCACTGTCTGGCAATGTCGATCAAATCCGTATTAACATTATTCGCCCATAGAAATTCCTCAAAATCCAAAGGATACATCTTTTCGAGCATCATGTAGCCTTCGGGCCACGAATCTATCCCATACTGTTCAACACCAAGCAACGATCCCGAAATAACATAACGATACCGACCATCGTCGACAAGAAACTTCATCATGGTCACAATATCAAAGTCTTTAAATTCCTGTATTTCATCAAGAAATATGACAGTCTCGCCTTTGACAAATGGTTTGTCTGTCAATGCACTCAGGCGAAGCAAAAAATCTCCGGCATTTTCCGCTGCACTTAAGGTACGGACCGCATTTTTATTTTCCAACAGATTTATTTCAATGCTGTTTGTGAAATTATTACTTATAAATTTTCTGATAATATATGTTTTTCCGATCTGACGTGCTCCGTCAATCAGCAAGCCATAGCTTGTGCCCTTCCACATCGCAAGAATCTTTTCAATTTTACGTTTCAGCATGGCAATCTCCCAAAGATCAAATATATTCGGTGCTTTCCAGCAACTTTTCCAACCTAAATTTTATA
>JAUNNP010000157.1 GCA_030531385.1 Eubacteriales bacterium | reverse complement strand
CATTCGAGCTTAAGGAAAGCTTTCTGTGCTGTCCGGTCGCCATGCGTGAAAGCACGGCCATAGGCTCACCCTGGCTTCCGGTAACAATAAGCACGATCTTGTCATCCGGATAATTTTTTATCTCTGAAATATCTATTAGCGTGCCGTCCTTTACCTGAATGTAGCCAAGCTCGGCGGCAATGCCGATAATGTTGACCATGGACCTTCCATCGATAACGACCTTTCTGCCGTATTTCTCAGCCACGTTGATGACCTGCTGGACTCTGTCAACATTTGACGCAAAGGTCGCCACGATTATTCTGTTTTCTTTATGCTCACTGAAGATAGTCTCAAAGGTGTGGCCCACTGTTCTTTCAGACATGGTAAAGCCCTGTCTGAGAGCATTGGTGGAGTCACAAAGCAGCGCAGCTACGCCCTGCTTTCCAAGCTCGGCAAATCTCTGAAGATCTATGGTATCACCAAATACAGGTGTATAGTCCACCTTGAAATCTCCGGTGTGAAGGATCACTCCGGCAGGTGAATGTATGGCAAGCGCCGCTGCATCCTGTATGGAGTGGTTAGTCTTTATAAACTCTACTTTGAAATCTCCGGCCTCGACAAAATCACCGAACTGTACGGTGTTGAGCTTGGCACTTTCAATAAGTCCATGCTCCCTTAATTTGTTTTCGATGATCGCACGGGTAAGTCTGGTGCTGAATACCGGAACGTTAAGGCTCTTAAGCACATACGGCAGGGCGCCTATATGATCCTCATGACCATGCGTTATGAAAATGCCTTCGATTTTTTCTTCGTGCTCCTTAAGGTAGGATATATCGGGTATTACAAGATCTACGCCAAGCATTTCCTCGTCCGGAAATGCCATGCCGCAGTCCACTATTACTATGCTTTTTTCAGTTTCAAAGGCCGTGATATTCATTCCGATCTGCTCTAAGCCGCCGAGCGGAATAATACGTACGCTGCCTCCGGCAATTGAAGGAAGCTTTATCTGTGCAGCATTCTTTATTCTTTCCTTCTGCGCGTTTACCGGTCTGTCATTTTTTCTTAAACGGGCCCTGGCATCGCCCTTATTCTTATTTTTTGCGGCGGCCTTTGCATCGGCCTTGGCGCCGGTCCCGGCATTGGCTTTTGCGGTGGCCTTGGCGCCGCCCCATGCCGCTGTTTTTTTCTCCTTCTCCCGGTCCGGTTTGTTTTTGTTCTTTGTTTTATTTTTTCTCTCGATTTTTTTGCTGAACCTGCGTTTCAGCTCGTTTATCTGATTCTTATCAGTCTTTTTCTCGCCGCTGCTTTTTGAATTACTAATCATCTCTCTATTTCAATCTCTCCGTCCAACATTTTTAGGAAGATATCAAATACTGCATCCTCCTCATCTTCATCGGCAATATCCTCAAAAATCGCTTCGGCATCATTCTCATCCGAAACCTCTTTGAAAATGCGGCACTCGCCATCCTCGTCATCAGGCGCGTCAGTCACAAGAATATAACTGCTGCCATTATAAGTAGTGCTCTCTAAGATGGTGAATTCTATCTCACTTCCGTCATCCAGAAGCATAATGATCTTATTGTCGTCCATGTTATTCTCCTTTTCTCTGCTCGCGGGAATTTTTTATAAAATCCTCCAGTATAAGTGAGGCTGCTATCTTGTCTATATATTGTTTTCTTTCGGATCGCGGTACTTCAGCCTCTTTAAGTATCTCGTCTGCTCCGACTGTGCTTAATCTCTCATCCCATAATACGACCGGAATGTTAAGTCCCTCGGCCTCCAGTCTTCGTTCCAGTTCAAGCTTAAAGCCCTCTGTCTTTTCAGCTCTCTCTCCCCTGCTGTCATCCATATTGAGCGGAAGTCCGAGAACTATCTTTTCCACTTCATTTTCAGCCGCAAGCTGAATTATTCTGCGAAGTGTCGGCTTTATTTTGCCTTCCTTGTCACGTGTGATCGTCTCGAGCGGAGAAGCTATCATCATAAGCGGATCGCTTAATGCCACTCCGGTAGTCTTGGCCCCGAAATCCAGTCCCATCAGTCTTTTCAAAGAGCTTCTCCTATTTTTTATACACTACAAAATCATTACAGCTTTATTTTAACTGTAATGAAATGAAAAGGGGCCGCTCATAAATAAACGGCACCGGCATTATAATGATATAGGAACTTTATTATATCAGTTATTCCTTAATCTTTCGTCAACATAGGCAGCCATAAGCTCCTCAAGTATCTCATCTCTTTCCACCTTCATGATGAGGCTTCTGGCATTATTATGGCTGGTGATATAAGTCGGATCTCCGGACATGATATAACCTACGATCTGATTGATCGGATCATATCCTTTTTCAACAAGAGCGCCGTATACATGCTTAAGTACTTCTGCAGCATTTGGCTGGTCTGTTATTTTTAATGATTCAATTACCTGTGTGTTTTCAGTATTGTTCATATCCGTACATCCCGTGTCTGTAAATTGACTTTATAATACTTTTCGCTTAGTGCCCAGCTTTATTATACTTAAAAATGATTTTAAACCAAAAGAATACTTTCGTCCACTACATTTTGCTGAATAATCTGTAAACCCTTCCCTGATATTATACTGTTTGGATGAAGTACAGATGAAGGCCTGATACAGCGCACATATTCCGGGGTATATCCCGTTTCGTAACTTACCCCGTCTATTTCGATAAGCTCCTCGCTCAGCATTTCCACCTGCTTTCCGATATAGTATTCCCTAAACTCTTTCGAGAGCCTCGAGGTTATCTTTATAAGTTCCTCAGATCTTGCACTCTTTTCAGCATCGGAAAGCTGTCCGGCCATTTTATCCGCAGGTGTTCCGCGGCGTCTTGAATATTTAAAAACATGTGCCTCGTAAAATCCTGTTTTCTCCGCGAAATCGCAGGTGGTTTTGAACTGTTCCTCAGTCTCTCCCGGGAAGCCCACGATGATATCAGTGGTGATAGCCGGATGGTCATAGTATTTTCTTAAAATGTCACAGCTTGCAGCATACTGCTCAGCGGTATAATGTCGATTCATCCTCTTCAGTATCTCATCGCAGCCGGACTGAAGTGAAAGATGAAAATGCGGGCAAAGCTTTTTATACTTTTTAAGCTCTGATACAAACTCGTCCGTTATGAGTGTCGGTTCCAGCGACCCGAGTCTTATCCTCTTTATGGAATCGATTTTCTCGATCCCGGCTATGATATCAAGAAGGCCGTTTCTTAATGAGCTTAAATGTATTCCGGTAATGACCGCCTCCGCTATGCCCTTTTCCCCGAGAAGGCGTACCTCTTTTACAACATCTTCGACCGGGCGGGACTTAAGCGGTCCGCGCACGTATGGGATGATGCAGTAGGAGCAGTACATATTGCAGCCATCCTGCACCTTTATAAAGGCTCTCGAGTGACCGTCAAGCTCCGTGAGAAACTGCGCGGAGTCAGTATTCACAACGGCGGTCTGGGCAGCATCTGCGCTTACAATCACGGTCTGCATGCCGCCCTCGTCAACATGATCAGCATATATTTTACAGCAATTATTTTTGTCTGGATTTAATCTATTATCAGTTTTGCGAACTTTTTCGTTTACAAGCTCAACTATCTTGAGTTTATCCTTGTTGGATACCGCCACGTCTATAACATGCTCAGCCATCAGTTCCTCAAGCTTTTCATTCTTGATAGCATCATCCACATAGCACCCGGCGGCCACTATAAGTGCATTAGGATTTAGCTTTCTCGCGCGTCTCAGCATTTGCCTCGACTTCCTGTCCGCTATGTTCGTGACTGTACAGGTGTTTATGATATATATATCTGCCTTTTCGGTAAAGTCGCGCTCAATAAAGCCTGACGCCCTTAGCCTTTCAGCCATCGCGTCAGACTCATATGTGTTGACCTTACAGCCAAGTGTATGAATTGCGAAAGTCAGTTTTGTACTCATATACC
>JAUNNP010000028.1 GCA_030531385.1 Eubacteriales bacterium | reverse complement strand
GGGACGGCATCATCACGTCCTAGACAAGCTCCATATTCACCGTGACCACATTGCCCTCTGCCCTGACCTCAGCGAGGCTGCCGACAACAAGCGGCATCATCGGCGGCAGATGGCCTATATCCGCATCCATGATCACAGGCACATCATGCTCTGACAAAATATCCAGTACGGCAGAATATTGGTCAAGCCCCATCATCGGCTCATTAAAATGATACGGGCGTCCGATAATAAAGCCTGAAGCATTCTCAAACCAGCCGGCCTGCTCCAGCTGCCACAGGGCACGCCTTATCGAAATAACATTTAAGTCACAGGCCTCAAGGAACCAGATAATTCCGTCATCCGCATATTTATAGGAAAATTCTGCCACGTGGTCAAATCTCGTGCCGCATAAATTTATAAGTGAATCAAGGCATCCGCCAAGAAGTCTGCCTCTCATCGAAGCCCTGCGTTCCGCTGAAGTGTATGAGCTGACAGCATTTGCATAAAGCCTGGACATGCCGCGGGTGCAGCCGTCCTCAGGCAGCCAAAGCTTAAGCACCGTCTTCTCGGTGCAATTGTAAGGCGTAAGAGGCTTTTTCTCTGTTTTAAGACTTTCCTTCTCCCACTTGCCGTAGGTCCTCACGGAATGTCTCACGCCCGTGAGAAGCTCGATGTTATCCTGCAGATTTTTATGCCACGGCTCCATGCCAAAGGTAGGGGCGCAGGGCGCATACAGCGCTGCCGTGTCGCACATGGTCACAAGCGGAAATACGAAATTGGTATTGTCCGAATAGCCGTTGTACCACACAGGTTCAGCGGCCTTGATGCGGTCAAGGTCAATGTACTCTAAGGTCTCACACATCAGCTCTCCGCCCCCGCAGGAAAATATGGCGCTGCACCTGCCAAGGTCGCCGCAGTACATTTCCGTAAGCTCCCTTGCGCAGTTTTCAGGCGTGCTGCTTATGCCGATACCATCCGAGGCATAAACATTCGGGCCCAGCAGCGTCTCATAGCCCATGTCCTTAAATTTTTTAAGTGCATTTGCAAATGCTGACTTATATGGTTCAATGGCGCACCCGAAGGATGGTGCAGCGAATCCCAGGGTATCACCCGGCTTTATAAATTTTGGATATCTCATAGGAGTTTCTCCTTTTTTCTCATTTATGTGACACTGATATCATTATACGGCCTGCTTCGTGCTTTGCACTATTGTACTAAAATTTATTCAAAAAAATTATGCATTTTCTCTTTTGAATATCTTGCGGAGCAAATCGATATGTGCTATCGTCAGACGAAACAAACAAATATACCCTATGAAGTATCTTGAAGCCGGGCAGGCTTTGCATGAACTGTCTATGTATCAGACAGCATTGCCGCTGCTCAGTGACCGGGTACGGAGGGCGCTTTGGAGAATCCCGTGTAATACCGGGTGCCGACGGTGTAAGGTAATTAATTACTGAATCTCTCAGGCAAAAGAACGAAGCTGCATGATCAAGACCATCTTTGTGGTCATATTCATTAAAGCAAGTTCGGGCCGCTGAAATTCAGCGGCCCTTTTTCTTCAGCATTTTTATCATCATTTTTATCGTCATTATTCATTGGCATTTTTCAAGGAGGAAATCAAGATGCTGCTTTCAATCGTTCAGACGATCAACTCTTATCTGTCAGACTATGTTCTGATCTTTCTGCTCATTGCTGTCGGAGTCTGGTTCACAGTTAAGACAGGCTTTGTACAGGTACGCTACTTTGGCGAAGGAATCAAAAAGACCTTCGGAAATCTCTCTCTTTCAGGCGAGAAGCATGATGCCGGAATGTCTTCCTTCCAGGCTCTTGCCACTGCTATAGCAGCTCAGGTAGGAACCGGAAATATCGTCGGAGCCAGCGGTGCCATCCTTACCGGTGGTCCCGGTGCCATCTTCTGGATGTGGATCATTGCCTTCCTCGGCATGGCTACTATTTATGCGGAAGCTACCCTTGCCCAGATCACAAGAGTAAAACGTGACGACGGCAGCATTCACGGCGGTCCTGTTTACTATATCACAACAGCCTTTAAGGGCAGCTTCGGACAGTTCCTTGCTCATTTCTTTGCTGTTGCCATCATACTCGCTCTTGGTTTCTTCGGCTGCATGGTTCAGTCAAACTCTATCGGTTCAACCATCCAGACAGCCTTTGGTATTCCGTCATGGGCAGTCGGCATTGCACTTGTTATTATCTGCGGCGCCATATTCTTAGGAGACCTTAAGAGACTCGCTTCCGTTACAGAAAAGATAGTTCCAATAATGGCAGTCATCTTCCTTGTCGGCTCATTTGCCATCCTTATCGCAAGGATCAGATACATTCCCGCTACCTTTGGCATGATCTTCAAATACGCCTTCCAGCCTGATGCCATCATCGGAGGTTCCTTCGGTTACGCACTTAAGACTGCCCTCAGCCAGGGTGCAAAGCGCGGACTTTTCTCTAACGAAGCAGGTATGGGTTCCACACCTCATGCTCACGCTCTTGCTAATGTAGATACTCCTCATGACCAGGGTGTAGTTGCGATGATCGGCGTATTCATCGATACCTTCGTAGTGCTTACAGTAAACGCACTTGTAATCATTTCGACACTTTATACAAGCGACGGCATACTTGCAGGCGGAGTTATTCCCGAGACCATCAACAAGGCAAACCTTGCGCAGACAGCCTTCGGCACAGTCTTCGGCTCATCCCTCGGCGCGATGTTTGTCGCTGTATGCCTTTTCTTCTTCGCGTTTTCAACCATCCTCAGCTGGAACCTCTTCGGAAAGATCAACACGATCTGGCTTTTTGGTGAAGGTGCTTCAAAGGTATACACCGTGATCGCTCTTGTATTTATCTTCCTCGGAACACTTACAGCCAGCGATCTTGTCTGGGAGCTTTCTGATATGTTCAACCAGCTCATGGTGCTTCCGAACGCGATCGCGCTCTTCGCTCTTACAGCGCTTGTTGTAAAGTGTGCAAGGAAATAATTACTGAATAAAAGTCAGAGCGCGCCGCTGGGCGCACCAATCTAAAAAAATCAATTGCACCGCCATCAGGCACATGCAATTGATTTTTTATTTACAGAGAAAATTGACGTGGGTGTCAGGCGATTCCCAATGCCACCACGATCATGACAGTAATAAAGCCCATTACAGCCCACACAAGGAAAAGCGGAAATGCAAACTTCATCCACTCCTTATAATCAACTCCTGCAGCTGCAAGGCAGGCCATCATTGTTCCGCTGGTCGGGAAAATAACATTGGAAAGTCCGTCACCAAGCTGGAATGCCGTAACTGCGGCCTGTCTTGTAACTCCCACTACATCAGCAAGCGGAGCCATGACAGGCATGATAACAGAGGCCTGACCGGAGCCCGAGTTCACAAGGAAGTTAAACAGAAGGTTGAATACATACATCAGCGGTCCTGCAAGCATGTGCGGTATGCTGTTTAGTGCTGTTCCAAGTCCGAAAATGATCGTATGGAGAATATTTCCGCTGTTAAGTATTACCGATACTCCGGAAGCAAGTCCGATAAGCATTGCTGAGAATGCCATCTGTCTTGCGCCCTTTAAAAATCCCTGAATAAATCCGTCCACGCCAAGTCCTGTTATGAATGCGCCGAACATGGCAATGATAAGAATGATGGTCGCCATCTCCTGCATGCCCCATCCAAGCTTGAGCGACCCATAGGTATAAACACCAAGACCTGCAGCGAGGCCGATAAGTGCAAGCGCATGCCTTAAGTTAAAAGCGATGTCAGCATTTTCAGCAGACTGATTGGCAAAGCTTTCAGTGCCCATGATGCTTGATGAAGGGTCCGCACTTATCTTACGAACATACCTCATGATATAGATGACTGTAGGTATGAAGAACACAATCCAGATAACACAGCGGAAGCCAAATCCGGACATAACGGGAATATCGGCTATCTTCTGTGCGACCTGTATGGTCATCGGGCACATCGGGCTGGTCGCGTAACCTCCGTAGGCTGCAAGGAACAGGACTGCGACCGCGGTGATCTGGTCGAGCTTAAGCCGTTTTGCCAGAATGACACCGATCGGAATAACTGCAACTACAGGATTGGCCATAACGCCTGTCGCGCCAAGTATGCTCATGATGAACACAAGCACGGGAATAACAAGACTTGCCCTGTCGCCAAAGGTCCTGACCAGATACCCGACAAAGCCATCCACCGCCTTCGTCTCAATAAGTACGTTAAACAGGCCGCCCACCATAAAGGTAAATGCGATGATATTGGAAGCACTTGACATGCCTCCGAATACTGCCTGCAAAAGTCCCCACGGTCCTACAGGTGTGCGGTCCACAGTATGATAAGTCGCGGGATCAAGGATCTTGGTGCCCTCGATCACATCATATTTACCTGCCGGAATTATCCATGTAAGTATCGCGCAGATCACCATGATCACCGCAACGACCACCATGGCATTTGGAAATCCCTTCTTTTTAGCTGTACTGTCCATTTCTTTTTCCTCGTCTTTCATAAAAATTCTTCCGGCAGCGACAATATGGTTAGGATGAGCTTTTTACACTGCAATGCAAGTGATGATACATAAGCCTCCTCGTCTATGGAGTGTGCATTATCTCCCTGCACTCCGAGGCTGCAAAGTGTCGGAATGCCTATTCGTGTTGCGAATGCGCTGTCAGAGCAGCCGCCCTGGAAAACGCCCTCCGGGACATATGCTCCAAGCTCACGGCAGGCTGCCTTATAGACCTCTAAAAGCTCACCTGTCCGCTCTGCCGGCTCCATCGCGGGATAAAAGCCGTTTTGTTCCATAGTGCAGGAGGTTCCGGGTATGCTTACATTTTCGCAAAGCTCAAGTATCAGGTTTCTTGCCTCCTCATACTGCTGATTCGTGCAGTAGCGTACCGCCATCACGAAATCGCAGCTGTCCGGGATAATGTTCGCTCCGCTTCCGCCGGATATCCTTCCGCAGTTAAAGGTCATGTCACCTATCACGGTATGGCTCTCGATCTCCGAGATCATGTGCGCTGCCTGAAGTATGGCACTCGCGCCCTTCTCCGGGTCCTTGCCCGCGTGGGCCGCCTTTCCCTTAACATGTATCCTGAAAACTGCTCCGCCCTTTCTCTGTATGGTGACCTCTTCTCCCTCGTAGCCGCTCTCGCAGTTAAAAACCGCAGCACAGCCTTCGGTATGAAGCTCCATCAGATGGCCGCCCTCTCCGT
Organism: Eubacteriales bacterium; assembly: GCA_030531385.1. Taxonomy (GTDB): domain Bacteria; phylum Bacillota; class Clostridia; order Lachnospirales; family Lachnospiraceae; genus Avilachnospira. The sequence goes on along the minus strand of JAUNNP010000028.1, from coordinate 18,029 downwards.
CAGAAAGAGCATGTGCCACCTCCTCATCTCCTGAAAGCAGGAGCTTTATCTGACGCTCATCGTAGCCTGCAGCCTGCAGCGCGCGGATCGCATACAGGGCAATGACCACGCCGCCCTTCATGTCATATACTCCGGGACCATGTACGGTATCGCCCTCTATAACGAAGGGGTCATCTCCGAATTTACCCTTTGGGTGCACCGTATCAAAATGGCCTATGAGCGCTATCGGTGCCAGCCTCCCCGTTCCGGTCCATGCCGTAAATGTCGGCCCGGCCTTTTCAAAGTGATAGATCTCCCTTTCCATACCCATGGCATCGCAATAAGTATCAAGATGCGCCGCTATCATCTCATTGGCATCCCTGTCCGCAGAGGGAGACTCCATCGTCACCAGATTTTTCCACAGCCGAAGCATCGACTCCTCATACCTGTCAATGTACTCCAGCGCTATTCTCTTCATTTCATTCATCGCATTTTTCATCTTGCATTCACCGCTCGCTTTGGCACCGCGCCGCTCCTTACGGTCTCGATATCCTCCCAGATCATCGCATAGCTTCTCTTAAAGCTTGATGCGGTAATGCCGCCTATATGCGGCGAAAACAGAATCCTGCCGGAAACCGCCTCAGCTTTCAAAAGCGGATGCTCACAGCTTACAGGCTCGTTGTCGAGAGTATCGAGCCCCGCCATAGTGAGCCTGCCGCTCCTAAGCGCGTCAATAAGCGCGGCATCATCCACAAGCTCTCCGCGGGCAGTATTTACAAAATAAGCCCCCTGCTTCATTTTACCGAAAAATTCCGCGTCCGCGAGCTTCACGGTCGACGGTGTCACAGGCACATGCAGGCTTACGATATCAGAGGCAGCAAGCAGCTCATCAAGCGCCATGAAGCTCACCTTGTATTCCTCCTCGAGCTCCCGGCTCACCGGCGTCCTCTTATAGTAATAAATATTTTTTACTCCGAATGCTGTAAGCAGCTTTGCTGTGGCTCTTGCGATGTCCCCGAAGCCCACAAGTCCCACAGAGCAGTCCGCAAGCTCGGTAAGGTTTCCGTTTATCATGTAGGCTTCCTTTGCCTGTATCTGCACTCCGTCACGCACGGCGCGGTCATTGACCGCGACATTTCTCAGCATTCCCAGCATCAAAAGAATAGCCTGCTCAGCAACCGCCGTCGCGTTCATGCCCCTCGAATGAGCCACTATAACGCCGCGCGCCGAAGCCGCCTCAACATCTATACGGTTAAAGGCCACGCCCTCAGAATGGATCGACTTTAAATCCGGCAGCCCGTTAATAAGCTCAGCTCTGCAGTCGCCGATGGCATCTATTATAATATGCTCCGCATCCCCGGCAGCCTTTATGTATTCTGCCGCAGGAAGATTCATCGGCATATCACAAATCTTATTCCCATCCATGTAGAGCGGTGCATCCGGCGCCGAAAAGCGCTCCATGTTTCCTTTTTTTCCTATGTGTAAAATCTTCATAGTCTTCTCCCAAAATGTATTTTCTTATTAAGTTAAGACATTGCAGCCTGCGCCGCTTATGCCGGTATTCAGCTTATAATGCCAAGCTCCTGCAGCTCGCCATGCAGCGCGTTGTCTTTGGTTTCATCAACATACTTAAGCACCTCGAGAAGTATCATCTCCTCAGTTACCTTGCCGGGTCCCGCGATGCTATCAAGATACTTTATGCCCTCCGGATCCGTCTCGGTAAGAAGATAGGACCGGTCAATGCCCAATTCATGCATAATTCCAAAAAGTATCTCCGCCGTTTCCGGCTTAAGTGCCCCGAGCCGGAGGAGCTTATTCGCAAAGTCCCAGGCATTTAACGGCTTGTCGGGCTTGGTATAAGGCGCGCACTCATAGTCGATCACGGTCTCTACATAGTCCTCATAGGTACGGGGGAGGTCATTTTCGAGGTGATGCGCACTGTGGCTTACATGTATGCGCTGCGCCTCAAGCTGGTCATCCGTAAAAAGATAAAGGAGGAGCTTATCCATGTCGTGGACCTTAGCGCGCCGCAGCATCTTAGCTTTAAGCTCCGGGTCCTTAATAAGCTTTTCTGCCGTATATTCAAATGCTTTTCTGTGCCTGTAGGTATAGGCACACCAGTCTGCATTTTTCAATCTGTGCTCCTGTCATTTTCCAATGCAATTATTTCAAATCAGCAATAGTATCCGAGAATTCAACTCTCATCACCCTCATCACCCTCGTCATCCTCAGCTTCGGATCACCTGATACCGCGGGCTGCCTCGGTTACAAGTCCCATCGCTTTAGTCCAAAGCTGCAGGTTCTTTCGCATCCTGTCATTATCCTCGAGAGTCGGCTCATCATACATGCAACGGAAGAAAAACTTGAGGTTGAACCTGTCGTTCATGTACTCCTCCGGACTGTTGTAGTACTCGTAAATAAGCCCAAGCACATACATGGGAATGCTGCCGCCCGGTATGCTTTCATCTATCGCGTCGGCATCGAAGACCGCAACAGGGTTGAGCTCGGCAGCCACCTGCTTGCCGACCTCGGCATTTACATAATAAATATCGTCTGATCTGTTGAATACGAGCCTGAAGCCATCCTCAAGCACATCGAGAAGGTCCGCCTCGTCCAGCATTTCCTCTATGAACGGGTACTCGTCGAGATTGAGGAGATACACTGTCTTTGTCGCTGTCTGCTCCTCGAGCACCGCATGAACATGCGTCAGCACCTTTTTTTCATTATCGTAAACACCTACTACATCAGCTCCGCCGGTATCACCCTTTATACTTAAAAGTTCCCTGAATTTGTTCTTCATTTTATTTTTTGCTCCATTCAATTCTTCAAGCCACCAATCGGAACGACGTAAATACCATCTGTTCTCATATATGCACAATCACCCACAGCCGTAAGAATCATCAAAAAGGAAGGGGCTTTCATTTTTGTAGTGTCGATTTTATCCGCCAGTTTCCGGAGCGATTTGCAGCCTTCTTCGATCAATCGGTCGCCTCCCAGCTTAATTTCAATCAGTCCGTATGTACCATTTCGCTTATGAATGACGGCATCGCATTCAAGCTCGCTCTTATCTCTGTAATGATAAACATCGGCATCTATGGCATCTGCATAGATTCGCAGATCTCTGATCGCCATGGTTTCAAAAAGAAGTCCCATTGTTTCCAGATCTTCGGTCAGATCATCCGGACCAATTCCCAAAGCCGCAGCGGCAATTGAGGAATCAACAAAGTATCTGGTGTCCGATGTTCGGATGGCTGTTTTGGAACGCAGATTCGGATTCCATGCTTCCATATCCTCGATGACAAATATCTTTTTTAAAGCCCGGATGTACAACGAGACTGTTTTACTGCATGGATCCGGGTCTTCGTTGCCGGACAGGTCTGAAACAATGGTTCCGATGGAAGCCTGACTGCCCTGATTTCTTGCGTAAGAATGCATCAGACGTTTTACATACCCGCTGTCTTTCTTTATTCCATCAACGCGGGAGATATCTTCATTAACGACCGCGTCGTAATAATCCTTTGCCTGCATCAGTGCGATTTCCTCATCCAATCCGACTGCCATGGGCCATCCGCCTCTGCAGATCAGAAATGCGACATCTTTCAGCTTCAGTTCAGAATGTCCGGATACAGGTGCGCCTTCGGCCTCAAACATAGCTTTCAGGCTGACAGTTCCGTTGGATTCTCCGGATTCAAACAAACTCATGGGACGCATCTTGAGCCAGCTGAAACGCCCGGTGCCTGTATGCTTTATATCGTCTGTCTCTGCCGGAACTGCAGAACCGGTCAGGATATACAGACCGAATTTCCTCGCATGGTCCACAGAAAAGCGTATCACATCCCACAGTTTAGGCGCAAGCTGCCATTCATCGATCAGTCTCGGTTTCTCTCCTTCCAGCAAAGATTCCGGATCTGTATCCGCCCGCATCAGATTCTGTCTGAGTTTGCCGGGTTCATCCATATAGATTACACTTTTAGCCGCCATTTCCGCCGTGGTGGTCTTTCCGCACCACTTAGGTCCCTGAATCAACACCGCCCCTTTGCCGGACAATTTCTTCCTGAGCATTTCATCTGCGATACGAGGTCTGTAACCGTCCATAATAGCCCGCTCCTTTCGATGCTATTATATGATGTCGGGGTCAAAAGCCTTTGCCCCCGACTTATGATACGGCCTGCTTCGTGCTTCGCACTCCCGCATGCCTCAACATTCGCAATTTCCGCACAATTTTCTATGGAAAATTGTGCACATTGCTCATGTTGTTCGGGTCCCAAGGTCATGAATCAGGACGCAAGCGTCCGATTCAGACCTTTTGACCCTAGTATCATTATATTCCACCTCCTCTGTTTGGTCAATATTCTCTTCTTAATATGGCTATTATTTAATTATGCATTTGGCTAAATATTAGTTCTTTGTTTGGATTGAATTTGATTCTCAATTTGTCCCAGTCAAAAAAGTAGATTGTATCAGTCAAAAAGTAGATTCTATTGACATGTACTATTTAATACACTATTATAAAGTAAAAGTATTATTTAGTACATTTCTTATTATCCTGTTTATCGTAGCATTGGAGTTGTAATATGTCGGTTTTCAGCAAAAAAATAGTGGACTGCTCCCCCGGATTTTCAAAGTCAATGAAGACTATAGCTGATTTCTACCTTGAAAATCTTGATGCAATGACCTTCTCGACCCTGGAAGAAGTCGCCGGAAGTATCGGTGTCAGCACAACAACAGTTATAAGATTTGCCCGCGAGCTTGGATATACGGGCTATACACAGATGCAGAAGGCCATTCAGGCAGAAGTCCTGAGTAAGGTGAGCCTTCCCGAAAGACTTGACAGCCTGCAAAACAGCAGCAACGATCCTGAAGGTGACAACCATCTGCTTCAGGCTTCCATGCAGCGGGATATGGATAACATTTCCGAAACACTTGCAAGACTTGACGAAACCGTTCTCGGCAGCGCTGTTGACCGAATAATAAGGGCAGAAAACGTTTATCTGCTTGGCATGCGCGGCTCGTTTTCTCTTGCCTGCTATATGATGTCCAGACTCGGGCAGCTGAGACCGAATGTACATCTTATTGAGTCCTCCGGACTTTTCTTCCCGGAATCAATGAATGGCTGCGGCGAAACCGATGTATGTATCGTTTTCACATTTCCCAGACATTCCAAGACAACTATAGATATTTTGGAATGGCTGAAAAAAAGGAAGGTCTGTATCATAATGATCACATCGGAGAGCAGTGAAGTCTCCCGCCGATATGCAGACCTTTGCTTTAACTGCGTAATAAAGAGCATATCGGTAAAAAATTCAATTGCCGCTCCGATCGCTCTTATAAATTATCTTACTGCGGCAGCAGCAATCAAGGCCGGCGATACGGCCGAATCCACCATCCGTGATACTGAGGAATTCCTTATCGGGGGTATCTACAGCCGGCAACTAACATTTTCGTTTCCGGATCAATTATCAGAAAGGGAAAAATCATGAAGATCAAAAACTACGAAGAGCTCTTATCCCACGGCTGCACCGAGTCAAGGAGGATCGTCCTCGACATCACCGAGAAGACGCTTAAACGCCTCGACAGCTATGAGATCATCAAAAGCATCGCCCGCATGGAGGGCGACATCCTGCACATAGGCCCTAAGTCCTGGGACCTTTCCAAAAAGAAAAATGTCTATCTCCTCGGCGCCGGAAAGGCCTGCAATCACATGGCTCGCGCCGTCGATGAGATACTTGGCGACCGCCTCACGCGCGGCATCGCCATCGTCAAGATCAGGGAGGACATCGATGTGATGAACCGCACCGAGGTCTATGTCGGAGGCCACCCTCTTCCGAATGAAGCCGGCTATGAGGCCTGCCTCAAGATCATAGACCTGGTTGACCATGCGGGGCCGGACGACCTCTTCATAGTTGTGATCAGCGGCGGAAGCTCTGCCCTCATGAGCTGCCCGCGCGAGGGTATCACCCTGCAGGACGAGATCGACACCACCGACGTCATGCTCAAAAGCGGCGCCAATATTTATGAGGTCAATGCTGTACGCCGCCACATTTCCGCCCTCAACGGCGGCATGCTGGCTAAGCGCATACGTGACCGCGGCGCAGAGCTCATCGGCTTTGGCATAAGTGACGCAGTGGGAAACGAACCCACGACCACACCGGAGATTCCGTATGAGAAATACGCTTCCACTCCTATGGGCCCCGACAAGACCACCCTTGATGATGCCCGCAATGCAATACGCAAGTACGCCGTTGCCGACAGACTTCCAAAGCGCGTAGTGGACTTCCTCATGAATGCCGGTCCTGAATACGAGACTCCTAAGGAGTTTAAGGAAAATACCTACTACCGCATCAACACTCTTCCCGACAGCTGCATCATAGCTAAGGAGGTTGCCGAAGAGATGGGGCTGAACGCCTATATCCTCACCTCCTTCTTGGAGGGCGAGGCCCGCGATGCAGGTACGGTGTTTGCTTCAATAGCCCGCGAGATACAGCATTACGGCAACCCGTTCAAGGCTCCTTGTGTTATACTTAGTTCAGGTGAGGTCACGACTCTCATCACGGACAATAAGACCATCAAGGGCCACGGCGGACCGTCGCAGGAAATGATGACAGGCTTCGCCCTTGCGGCAGCCAAGGCTCTCGGCGCCTGCATGCTCTCGATCGACTCAGAGGGCACAGACGGCACGGCCTCAGTCGCAGGTGCGATCACCGACAGCACTACCCTTGCCGCAGCTGCCGTCTCCGGCGTCGATCTTATGGAGGCCCTCCGCGGCCATGCCTGCTACGAGGCACTCTCCGCGGTCGGCGACACGGTATTTACCGGCAACACCGGAACTAACCTCTGCGACTTTAATGTAATGTACGTACCTGCACTTAGAAAGGAAAACAAATGAGCGACAGAATAAAAAGCGTCACAGCGCGCCAGCTGATAGACTGTAAATGCAGACCCATGGTAGAGGTCGATGTAATAACCGAAAACGGTTTCTTAGGCCGCGGCTCAGCCCCGACAGGTTCCACCGTCGGCATGTATGAAAGCTGTGTCCTGCGTGACGGCGATCCGAACGAATACGGCGGAAAGAGCGTGCACAAGGCAGTGGATAATGTCAACACCATACTCGGTCCCGCTATCATTGGCATGGATGTAACAGACCAGAAGGGCATCGATTATAAGATGATAGCCTTAGACGGCACCGAAAACAAAGCAAAGCTCGGCGGCAATGCCATTTACGCAGTATCAGTGGCCGTGTTCCGCGCTGCAGCTGCCTCAGCCGGCATGCCGCTTTATAATTACATAGCCGGCGGCCCGATAAAGACGGTCCCTGTGCCGAGCTTCAATGTGGTAAACGGCGGAAAGAATGCCGGCATTACACAGCCCTTTAATGAATTCATAGTCATGCCATGGAAGGCCGGCAGCATATATGAAGCAGTCGAGACAGGTGTTAAGGTATTTGAGCAGCTCCCCAAGGTAATAAAGAGCCGCTTTAAGACTGAACCCATGGTCGGCCGCTCCTTTGGCTATGTCGCTCCGAGCGAGGACCCCGAAGAGGTACTTGATACCATCATGCAGGCTGCTGACGAGTGCGGCTGCGCGGACAAGATCTCGCTCTCCCTCGACTGCGCCTCAAGTGAGATGTACGATGCAGCCACAAAGACATACCTGCTTAAGGGTAAGCGTGTGACCGCGGATGAGCTTATAGACTATGTAAGAGAGCTTACAGACAAGTTTGAGTTCGTATTTATCGAGGACCTTCTTGATGAAAACGACTGGGATGCCTTCCCGCACGCGGTAAGCCGCATCACAAAGACCAACATCATAGGCGACGATTTCATTGTCACCAACAAAAAGCGCATCGAGCAGGCCTATGCCATGAATGGCATCGGCGGCTTCATCTTAAAGCCAAATCAGGTCGGAACGATCACCGAAGCGCTTGAGACCTACAGGTTCGCCGTAGACCATGATCTTCTTGCCATCACCAGCGGACGAAGCGGCGGTGTCATCGACGATGTGGTCATGGACCTTGCGGTCGGCCTGCAGCTTGGCTTTATCAAAAATGGCGCCCCGCGCTCAGGCGAGCGTATCGAGAAGCTCAACTTCCTCATGCGCGCCTGCTCCTTAAGCGAGGGCTGCCGCATGAGCGACATAAGTAAGCTTGTTAAGTTTTGATAGCAAGAAGCTTTAAAGTACTGCAGCTGCGCCGCCTGCACACGGCCGGCGGCGCCATCCATCCTCGATAACGAAGCTGCCTTCATCGGACTTTATAAATAACTCAAATCCCGATGCCCAAATGACCATTTCCCAGGTCACATGGGCATCGGGATTTTCATATTCTTATATTTTCGATGCTCATATCATCAATTCCTACGGCAAACAAGCATCGATTTTGCCATAAGTCAGCTGTTCCGATGCCCCCAGCCGGAATTTCAGCATACCCGGGCATCGACTTTGCCACAAATTAGCTATTCCGATGCCCCCGGCCGGAATTTCAGATCTTCAGCTCCGCAAACTTCGCCTGCATTGTAGGATTATCCCTGGTCAGCTTCTTTACACTGATATCCTCGACCTTGTTATTGGCTAGCCTCAGCTGATTATCAGAGCCCTGCAGCTCCTTCTTCACCTTCTGCAGATGTTCGATAGTCTTATCTATCTCCTCTATAGCCTTATCGAAATGCTGATGCGCAAGGTCATAATTCCTTCCGAAGTCATCCTTGAACTTTAAGAGCTTCTGCTCAAAATTAGTCACGTCAACATTCTGATTACGCGCTACTTCCAGCTCCTGCTTGACCTTAAGCGAGTTCATAGCTGCGTTCCTAAGCAGCGTAATAATCGGGATAAAGCACTGCGGGCGCACCACATACATCTTCTCATACCTATAAGAAACATCAACGATTCCAGCATTATAGAGCTCATTCTCGCTCTCCAGCATGGACACAAGCACCGCGTACTCGCATTTTTTCTCTTTCCTGTCCTTATCGAGCTCCTTAAAAAAGTCCTCATTCTTATGCTTGGTCGCGGTCTCGCTCATCTCATTTTTCATCTCGAACATTATAGAGATGATCTCCACGCCGTTCTCATCACATTCCCTGTAAATGTAGTCGCCCTTACTGCCGCTCCTTGCGTCGTTATCCTTCTCAAAGTATGCCCTTTGAAATGCTGTCGGCCGCAGCTGATTGAACTGTATCTCACAGTGCTGCTCCAGAGTTTCTCCTACCATCTTCGTGGACATCTTAGTCTTAAGGTCCTTGTAGTAGGCGATCTGCTCGTCCTTTTGCTCTAAGAGAAGCTTCCCTCGTGCCTTTTCATTAGCAAGATCATTTTCCAGGCTTCGCTTTTCATCCTCTACCTTCTGAACGGCCTCCATGACTGCGAGCTTCTTCTTATCCTCTGCGCTATCCAGCATTGCCCGAAGCTTAGACGTATTCTCCTCAGAGCTCCTTAGCTTTGCGTTAAGCTCTTCTAGCTTTTTATCATGTTCATCCTTAAGACTGAGCTTATAGGCATTTTCTTTTGATTCAAAATCCTTGGCAGCAGCCCTTGCTTCGAGCTCCATCTTCTCTTTGAGATGCTTCTCGACCTCCGCAGTCCTCTTATCGAGTTCCTTTGAGAACTCCGCATCCCTGACCTGCTGAACAATAGCGCTCAGCTCCATATCATCAATTGAAAAAACTGTGCCGCAGTGCGGACATTTTAATTCAGCCATAATTTCCTCCCGTTTTAACTGATATGATCTGATACATTCAAGAAATTTTCTCCTAAAAAAGGCCGCCGCTTTCGCGGCAGCCTGTATATTTACTCGACCGTAACACTCTTTGCGAGGTTTCTCGGCTTATCGACATCGAGACCCTTGGCAACAGAAACATAGTATCCAAGAAGCTGAAGCGGAATAACAGCGAGTGAGCCAATAAAATGCTCATCCACCTTTGGAACATAAGTCACAAAGTTTACTGTATCCTCGATCTCATAACGTCCGTATGAGGTAAGTCCCATCAGATAAGCACCGCGGCTCTTGCACTCTACCATATTGGAGACGGTCTTCTCATAAAGATCACCCTGAGTCAGAACGCCGATGACCAGAGTACCATTCTCAATAAGTGAGATAGTGCCGTGCTTAAGCTCTCCTGCCGCATAGGCCTCACTGTGAATATAGGAGATCTCCTTCATCTTAAGTGAACCCTCAAGGGATACCGCATAGTCAAGTCCTCTTCCAAGGAAGAAAATGTCATGAACATTAGCGAACTTTGAAGCAAACCACTGCAGTCTTTCCTTATCATCGATGACCTTCTGTATCTTATCCGGAAGTGTATCGATCTCCTCGATATAATACTTATAGGTCTGCTCATCCAGCTCGCCGCGAACAAGCGCAAACTGAACAGCAATAAGGTACATTGCGATAAGCTGTGTGCTGTAAGCCTTGGTCGTGGCAACGGCGATCTCCGGTCCCGCAAGCGTATAGAAAACCGAATCCGCCTCTCTCGCGATCGATGAGCCCACAACATTCACAACAGCAAGTGTCTTGAGATCCTTGTCCTTGGCACCCCTTAAAGCTGCAAGTGAATCCGCGGTTTCACCCGACTGGGAAATGACAACGACCAGCGTGTTTTTGTCGATCGGCATCTTCCTATATCGGAACTCTGACGCGAGCTCGACACGTACCGGGATCTTTGCAACATCCTCGATCACATACTGTGCAGCCATACCAACGTGCCATGCCGAACCGCAGGCAACAATACATATCTGGGAGATATTCTTGATATCCTCATCTGTAAGACCCGTGTTTGAAAGATCGATCTTACCGTCCTTTACAACTGAGTTGAAAGTATCCCTTACAGCCTTTGGCTGTTCATGGATCTCCTTCATCATGAAATGCTCATAGCCGCCCTTTTCAGCTGCCTCTACAGAGAATGTTATCTCCGTAGGCACCTTCTCTACCTGGTCGCCGTTAAGATCGAAGAAAACAGCGCGTCCCGGAGTGAGCCTTGCCATCTCAAGATTGTCGATATAATAAACACTTCTGGTGTACTTTAAGATCGCCGGAGCATCAGAAGCAACATAGGTCTGTCCATTTGCAATGCCGATGATCATAGGGCTGTCCTTACGTGCTACCCAGATCTCTCCCGGATAGTCCTTAAACATAAGCTCTAACGCATAAGAACCGCGTACTCTCACCATAGTCTTTGCGATAGCATCAACCGGACCAATGTTATACTTCTTGTAATAATAGTCAACAAGCTTGATGACTACCTCGGTGTCAGTCTGGCTGTAGAACTTGTATCCGTGCTTTAAAAGCTTTTCCTTAAGCTCCTGATAGTTCTCGATGATACCGTTGTGAACACCTACGACCTCAGACTCTACAGCACCTGAGCCCGAACCGGTACAGTTTCCCGATACATGCGGATGGGCATTGGTCTGTGAAGAAACACCGTGGGTAGCCCATCTGGTATGTCCGATACCGCAGGTACCTACAACGGATTTACCGTCATCAGTCTTCTCATAAAGATTCTTAAGCTTACCTGTAGCCTTAACAACATCCGCAAGCTCCTCGCCGTCACGAACACAAAGTCCGGCTGAATCATATCCTCTATATTCAAGCTTAGACAGACCCTCCAGCAAAATCGGAGCCGCCTGCTCGTTACCAGTAAATCCAACTATACCGCACATAAAATCAACCTCATCTAACTTTAATCTGACTTAAATCTAACGTAAATCAAATCTAAATCTATATTGAATTTAATTCAAAAAATAATTGTTTATTATAATCCAAAGACAAGCCAGATACAATAAATATGGTTTTTAGAAATTATTAAAGTTGTATTAACTGTACCTGGTCACGCTTTTAAAACCCTCAGCTGCATATAAAAGACCCGCAGTCTCATACGAAACTGCGGGTCTGCTTTAAATATTAAGTCAGCTTAAGACCTTATCAAACGATCTTGAACTTTGCAACATATACAGGGAAGCTGTCTGAGCCCTGAAGCTTCTTGCCCTCTGTGATAGTTACATTCTTGTCGGTGATGATGTACTCGAGCTCAGCGCCTGCCTCAACAACGGTATCCTGCATGATGATGCAGTTCTTTACCTTAGCGCCCTTAGCGATCTTAACGCCTCTGAAGAGGATACAGTTCTCAACCTCACCCTCGATAACGCAGCCATCGGCTACCATCGTGTTCTTAACGTCAGAGCCTGAGATATAGCGTGTCGGGTTGTCATCACGAACCTTGGTATAGATAGTGCTGCCTGCGAACAGACCATCGAGGTTGTGATCGTCGAGAAGCTTCATGCTCTCCTCGAAGTAGCTCTTCATATCACAGATCCTGGCTACATAACCATCATACTTATAGCCCTGGATGTTGAGCTTGTTGAGCTCAGGAATAAGAACATCTCTCTCGAAACGCTCAGCGCCTCTTACGAAGGCTGTGTCGATGAGGTCGATAAGGAGCTCACGCTTCATTACATAAACGTTCATGCCGAAGTTCTTGATTCCGGTATCCTTATCATTGATCTTGATACCCTTGATCCTTCCATCCTCTACCTTGAAGGTATAGTAAAGACCCTTTGAGCTGTCAGTTGACGCGATTGCTGACTCAGGAAGCTTCTGCTCATTGTAAAGTGCTGTAATATCTGCACCTGAAGCAATGTGTGTGTCGATGATCTTCTTGAAATCAATATTGTATGCAATGTTTGCATCACTCATTACAACATACTCTGTTGTCTTCTGATCTCTTAAGTAACCGAGAATGCCTGCAATGATGCCGACACGGCCTGTATAAGCCTTAGGGCTGCCCATTGCGAACGGTGGGAAGATATGAAGTCCGCCGTTCTTTCTAACGAGATCCCACTCTCTTCCTGCACCGAGGTGGTCGATAAGAGAATGATAGTTCTTGTTTACAAGGAATGCGATATTGTCGATTCCGCTGTTTGCCATGCTTGAAAGCACGAAGTCTACGAGACGATAACGTGCTGCAAACGGGATAGACGCCATAAGACGGTCATTTGTAAGCTGAGGAACAAATTCATCATAGGTGTTCGGGAAAATGATTCCGATTGCATTAGTATTTGTGCTCATTATCTTTCCTCCCCTTCCTTAACATCTTCGCTGATCATTCCTGTAGGACCGATCTTAGCGCCTGCGCCAACCTTAACGCCGGCACCGATAGTTGCAACACCCTTCTCATCAGCTGTAGGAGCTGCGCCTACAACAGCATTCTCACCGATCTCAACATTCTCAGCGATAATGCAGTGCTTAACAACAGCACCGGCTCTGATCTTGGTATTACCCATTACTACTGCATCTTCAACGACGGCACCCTCTTCAACAGTAACACCTGCGAAAAGGATAGAATGCTTAACTGTTCCGCTTACACGGCAGCCATCGGTGATCATAGCATCCTCAACCTTGGCACCCTTGGAGATCTTATGACCTGTCATGCCCGGGTTGCGGCTGTAGATCTTCCAGTTCTCGTCGAAAAGATCGATTCCCGAATGCTCAGGGTCGAGAACTTCCATGTTGGCCTCCCAAAGTGATGAGATAGTACCTACATCCTTCCAGTAGCCACTGAAGTGATAAGCGTACATACGACGGCCGTCCTTAAGAAGGTTAGGAATAATATTGTTTCCGAAGTCATTCTCTGAGTTAGGATCTGCCTCATCCTCTGTAAGATACTTCTTAAGAATATCCCAGTTGAAGATGTAGATACCCATTGATGCGAGATTTGACTTAGGATTCTTCGGCTTCTCCTGGAACTCTGTGATGCGGTCGTCACCGTCTGCTACCATGAGTCCGAATCTTGAAGCCTCCTCCCACGGAACCTCCATAACTGCTACTGAGAACTCTGCATTCTTTTCCTTGTGGAAACGAAGGAAATCAGAATAGTCCTGCTTGCAGATCTGGTCACCTGAAAGAATGATTACATACTCAGGATCATATCTCTCGATGAATGAGAGGTTCTGATAGATAGCATTTGCGGTTCCCTTGTACCAGTCAGAGCCCTTAGCCTGCTGATAAGGCGGAAGAACGTGAACACCACCATAGAGTCTGTCAAGATCCCAAGGCTGTCCGTTGCCAACGTACTCATTAAGTACGAGCGGCTGATACTGTGTAAGAATACCTACGGTATCAATGCCTGAGTTAACACAGTTCGATAATGGGAAGTCGATGATACGATACTTGCCGCCGAAAGGAACTGCCGGTTTTGCCAGCTTCTGTGTAAGCGCATAAAGACGTGAGCCCTGTCCGCCTGCAAGGAGCATAGCAATCATTTCTTTGCCCATATTTATTCCCCTTTATAAAAAATTAAAAATGTTACCTGAATGTTACACGATCTCAAGCTTTGAAAGATCGCAGGTCTTTGCGATGCTCTGCCTGATAGCTGCCCTGAGCGGAAGCACCTTGGAAGGTGAAACGCTGAGCTCATCCATGCCCATGGCAAGGAAGGTAGGAAGAAGCTCGAGGTCGCTGCCGAGCTCTCCGCAGATGCCGATCCAGATACCGTTTGCATGTGCTGCATCAGCTGCCATCTTAAGAGCGCGGAGCACTGCCGGATGGTGCGGATCAAAGAACTTTCCGAGATCATTGGACTGGCGGTCGCACGCAAGCGTGTACTGAGTCAGATCATTTGTTCCTACTGAGAAGAAATCTACTTCCTTCGCAAGATCATTTGCAATAAAGATAGATGCCGGAGTCTCGATCATGATACCGATCTCTGTCTCCTCATTGTACGGGATACCCTCAGCCTTAAGCTCTGCCATAACCTTCTGGCAGGCTCTCTTACATTCCTTTACCTCCCATACAGAGGTGATCATCGGGAACATGATAGCGATCTTTCCGAATGCTGACGCTCTGTACAGTGCGCGAAGCTGTGTACGGAATATCTCCGGACGGTTGAGGCAGATACGGATAGCTCTGAGTCCAAGTGCCGGGTTCTCTTCCTTTGTAAGGTCGAAGTAATCGATCTGCTTGTCTGCTCCGATATCCAGAGTACGGATGATAACTCTCTTTCCGCCCATCTTGGATGCCACAGCCTTATAAGCCTCGAACTGCTCTTCCTCTGTAGGATAGTCCTCAGAAGCAAGATATAAAAACTCTGAACGGAAAAGTCCGATTCCCTGGCCGTCATTTGTAAGAACTGCCTCTACATCCTCTACAGATCCGATATTGCAGTAAACATTGATGTGAACTCCGTCAAGCGTATCATCAGGCTGGCCCTTCATGGTATCCATGAGCTCCTTCATTTCCTGCTGCTTCTTGAATTTCTCCTGGAGCATCTGATAGGTCATCTCATCAGGATCGAGAACTACCTGTCCGGTCTCACCATCGATATAAGCAACCCGGTCAGCATATTCATCCTTTAATGCATCGCCTGCTCCGCAGATAGCCGGAATGCCCATCGTTCTTGCAAGGATGGCTGTATGGCTGTTGCCGGAACCTCCGCGCATGATGAAGCCCAAAATCTTACTCTTATCAAGCTGAACTGTCTCTGACGGCGCAAGATCGTCTGCCGCGAGAATGATAGGCTCTTCAGAGGCAATACCGCCGTCTGCAACTCCCATAAGGTTGTTGACGATCCTCTTCGCAACATCTCTGATGTCTGCCGCACGTGCTGCCATATAGGCATCATCCATAGCCGCGAACATAGCCGCAAACTGAGCTCCTGCCTCGGAAACAGCATACTCCGCATTGCACTGCTCATCCTCAAGAGTCGTCTGAATGCACTCTACAAAGTCATCATCCTCTACGAACATTGCATGTGTCTCGAAAAGTACGGCTGCCTCGTCTCCTGCCTCCTCACGGCACTTGTCCGCAAGTGCATTGAGCTGGTCGATAGTCTGCATCTGTGCATCATGAATACGCATTTTCTCATACTCAAGATCCGCAGCCGCTGTCTTTACAATTTCACTTGCCGGATGCTGATAAAAGCAGACCTTTCCGGATGCAACGCCTTTTGAAACTCCGCTGCCTTTAAATGTAATCATAAGTTCTCCTTAAGGAATGCCTCGATAGCTGATGCAACGTCGCCTTCTGCTCCGCCGTCAACCTTGACCTTGATCGTATCACCCTGCTTGATAGCGAGGCTCATGAGCTTCATAAGCTGGGTAGCCTTAGCTTCCTTGCCGTCCTTCTCAAAGGTAACGGTTGTTCCGTCATAGCCCTTGATAAGCTTTGCAAGAAGTCCTGCAGGACGTGCATGGATTCCAAGCGGATCGCTGATAGTAAAATTAAATTCTTTCATAATTACATCTCTCCTGTCTGTATTTTTTAAACTCCCGGTTGCTGTTCACACCCGGTATACATTCGCTTTTTCGCGCTTCGCGCTGTTTGCTCAGATCGCGCTTCCGACTGTATTGTAAGCTTCCTCGATGCGGCTGAGGATAGCCTCATCGGTAACCTCACCAAGCTGGGTGATCGTACCCTTTATACCCTTTTCGGCAATGAGCTTCTGAAGCTCAACGCTCTGCGGATCGTCAGCATTGTCATAATGAAGTGCCGCGCCGATACCAAGGATAAGGTGATCTACAGGAAGTCCGTATCCGTATGCTGTCATCATAGGATCGATAAGACGGTCCTTAGGTGAAAGCTTACGGAGAGGATCACGTCCTACTCTTGTTACATCATCCTGAAGATATGGGTTGGTGAAACGGCTGAAGATCTTGTCAATATACTTATAGTGTGCCTCAGGATCGAAGCCGTGCTTTTTGATGAGTCCGTCTCCGCTTTCCTTCATTGCAGCGCGAACGATAGGATATATCTTCTCGTCAGCTATAGCATCACCGATAGTCTTAACGCCCTTCATAACACCAAGATAAGCTGCTACGCAGTGGCCTGTGTTAAGTGTGAAAAGTTTTCTCTCAAGATAAGCCGGGAGGCTGTCTACGATAGTCATGCTCTTCACTGCCGGATCGATCTCTCCCTTGATTCCGGCGCGTTCTACGTCCCACTCAACATAAGACTCAACTGTTACATCTACAGAGCCCTCGATGCGGATAGGAGGAACTATACGGTCTACCGCGCAGTCCGGGAATCCGATGTACTCATCAGCATACTTCTTTCCTTCCTCGGAAAGGTTTCCGTAAACCATTTCCTTGAGCATCGATGTGGTACGTATACCGTTCTCACAGCAGATAACATTCATAAATGCTGTGGAGCCGTCGCTCATGCGGCGCTCTATGCCCTTTGCGATAGTCGGAGCTATCTTAGGAAATACTCCGAGTGTTACGGCTGTGGTGATGATGTCTGCCTTAGCCATCTCATCGATCATCTCAGGTGAAGAGGAAATGCAGGCTCTGACATTCTCTACCTTGATATCCTCGCACTCCTTGTCCTTAACATGGACTGTGTAGCACTTGTCTGTATTGATCTTGTCGACCATCCACTGTACTACATCACCGAATACTACTTCATATCCTGACTGGAAGAAAAGCAGTCCCATAAAGCCTCTGCCGATGTTTCCACAGCCAAGCTGAATTGCTGTTTTCATAAATTGCCTCCGGAATAAATTACGCCGCTTTTTTCATAGGTCATTTGACACTATCTAAATTACCGTGAGCAGACCGCATAAGGCATGATTCCAAACCTGTGCGGTCTGCTTCCGTATATTGATTATTTACCGTTAAATGCTGCAAGGACCTTATCAACATCGCCGGTCTTCTTGAGTTCTTCAAGAAGCTCCTCATCCTCAAGAACTGAGCAGATGTTTGCAAGGATATCGAGATGCTCGCTGCCCTTAGCTGCGATACCGAAGATAAGGTTTGCTTCCTCGTCGTCAAACTTAACGCCGTCAGGATACTGCATTACAACTACGCCCGTCTTCTGGATAATGGTCTCATCATGTGTTGTGCCGTGAGGGAGAGCAACACCCATACCCATGTATGTGGTGACCATCTTCTCACGCTCGATCATAAGATCGATATACTCAGGCTTTACGCATCCGAGATCAACAAGCATCTGGCCTGCTGCCCTGATTGCTGTTTCCTTATCCGTGCTTGCATTTCCGAGCTTTACTGCTTCCTCTGCGATGGAAAGCTTAGCTGCAGGAGCTGCTTCTTCTGCTGCAGGTGCTGCCTCT
>JAUNNP010000027.1 GCA_030531385.1 Eubacteriales bacterium | reverse complement strand
ATAGATTTAAGAGGATAGTTGAAATGCGTTTAAATAGATTTATATATAAAAAGGCTGCGGCAGCTGCCTTTATCATTATGCTTGGGGCATTGCTTACAGCCTGCGGAGGAAGGAGCAGTACAGCTTCATCGGGAGACACTATTGGCACGGCGGGGGCAGAGGAAACAAGCGCTGAGGAGCCGCAGTTCGAGGGAAGCTATGAGGAGTCCGTGGCTGTCTCCGGTGTTAATGAGGAGGCCTCACCTTATTACGGGATCATGTACGTGAGTGTGCTCGATGTAAATGGAAATGTCGGAGAAAGTAAGACAGTTTATTCCTTCAGGGATAAGAGCGATCCGGAAAATGCCTGGTCTGTGACCGGACTCGAGATCGGATATATAGAGGCAGAGATAACTGCCGGGGCAGACGTTGCGATCCTTTTCCACGGAGATGTCATAAGAGATGGAGAAAATCTTGAGTTTATAGCTATACTTCCGGATGGGGAATATGCGATAAAGAGAGCCGAGGGAACTACGCTCAGCAATACCATGAGTGCCTTTACCCTGTCTACGGCAGGCGGAGCGGAGATCGCCTTCCTTAAGGATAACTGCCGCATAGAAGACGGTGCCATGAACACTGACAGCGGCGACAATGTGGTAGTTTATTATGCAGACGGCGGAGAGCTCGGAAACTTCCCGATAAGGATTTATGCCGCAAAGTAAGATCATGACAAAATTTACAAAGACAATTGAAGATTTTTCGATAGAGGCCATAGCTGAATCCGGACAGTGCTTCAGGATAGTGCCATCGGATGACGGCGGTTACTATGTAAATGCGTTTGGAAGGGTCCTTAAGGTAAAAAATACCGGCGAAGGCAATGAGAACACCGGCGGGCATGAAAGCAACGGCGGCTGCTATGAGTTTTCCTGCGGTGAAGAGGAATTTACCAAGGTCTGGAAGGACTATTTCGACCTTGACACAGATTATGGCGCATACCGCAGCCTTGCGCTTCCTTGTGATGAATACTTAAAAACAGCGATAGCCTTTGGAAGCGGCATAAGGATGCTCAGGCAGGATCCGTGGGAAATGCTGATATCCTTTATTATCTCACAGAGAAAATCAGTGCCTGCGATACGCACCTCTGTAGAGCGCCTTTCCGAAAATTTCGGTCACAGGATAGAAACTGACTTCGCTCCGGCCTTCTGCTCATTTCCGGAGGCTGAGGCTCTCGCGAAGGCTGACACTGAGACACTTGCCTCCTGCGGCTTAGGCTACCGCATAGACTATGTAAGGGATACGGCCCGCATGGTATGCGATGGGGAGCTGGACCTTGCGGCCCTTAATAAGCTTGAGACACCTGCTCTTATAGAGGAGCTTATGAAAATAAAGGGTGTGGGCATAAAGGTGGCCTCCTGCGTGGCGCTTTTTGGCTGCCACAGGCTGGACACTGTGCCTGTGGATGTGTGGATGAAGAGAGTCATAGATACGGTCTATCACGGATCGCTTCCTGAGGAATACAGGCCTTATGCGGGCGTTCTTCAGCAGTATATGTTCAATTATGCCAGATTAAACAAAGTGGGGATCTGAACTTGTTATTCAGCAGATTTTTAAAAGCCGGAAAAGAGCTTGCAAAACTGAAAAAAGCAGCCATGCGCTCCCTTGCGGCGGGAATTGCGGCCTGTATAAGCGCCGCGCTTCCTTTGTCAGCATTCGCAGCAGGCTGGGTGTCGCCCGGGAGTGATACAGTAGCCGAGGCTGCCATCGTTATCGATGCGGATTCGGGAGCTGTGCTGTGGGGAAAGAATATCAGCGACACCTACTATCCCGCGTCCATAACAAAGCTCATGACGGCGCTTGTCGTGCTTGAAAACAGTGCGCCGGACGAGGTCGTGACCGTTGCAGCCGAGGCGGTGGATAAGCTTGAGTGGGGCGCCGTGTCTGTAAAGCTGCAGGCGGGCGATACGCTCACCGTCGAGGACCTCCTTTATGCTATGCTGCTTCGATCGGCCAATGATGCGGCAAATGCTCTTGCCTGCCATGTTTCGGGAAGTATCGAGGATTTCGCGGCTCTTATGACAAAGCGCGCAGCGGAGCTTGGCTGCAAAAATACCAAATTCCAGAATCCGAGCGGACTTACAAGGCCGGAAAACCTGACCACAGCCTATGATATGGCGCTGATCGGAGCGGAGGTAAGCAGGAAGCCGGAATTTCTCGAGATAGAGTCGCACCAGAGTCATAAAATGGGAGCGACGGCGGCTTATCCAAATGGCTTTACGGTAAATGCCGAGCACAAGATGATCGTAAAGGGTACCGGTTATACGGATTCAAGGGTCATCGGCGGAAAGACGGGCTATATAACGGCCAGCGGAAATACACTTGTGACGATAGCCGAGGAGGACGGCAAAAGACTTGTGGCTGTAGTGCTTAAGGATAAAAATCCCGATCACTACAAGGATACGAGGATGATGCTGAATTTCGGCTTTAACAGCTTCGATGATTATGTTATAGAGGATCCGGTCACAAAATATAATATTATCCAGCGCCTTGCTGCGGACAAGATAACTGCGGGGCCGGGAGACAATATCATCGTTATGTCAGATCCTGTGGTCACACTTCCCAAGGGAGCGGACATAAATGAGGTCACTGTCTCCTATGATTACAATATTCCGGACGGCGCGCCGGATAATGCTGTTGCGCTTCTGGTTTTCCGCTACGCGGATGTAAGGGTCGGACACACCTACGTGATCAATGACCGTGAGTCCAGCCTTGCGATCGATTATGTAGAGGAAAATGAGACTAAGATAGGCAATTTCAGGATACCTATCCCGCCTAAGGTCGTATTTAGTATAGCCGGTGCTGCTGCTGTTCTGATAGTTATCCTTACCATTGCGCTGGTCATCAGCTTTAACAGAAGGAAAGAGGCAGAGCGCCGCGCAAGGCTTTTGCGGAACAGAAGAAGAAGGCTTGCCGAGCTTGATATGAGCGAGGAGGATTTCAGCGAGCTCGTTGAGCAGAAGCAGTCAAGAAGCAGGAAGAGGCGCAGCAGACATGAATGACCTGATCAGAAAAGTGATAAATTATGAGACTATATCTTATATAGTCGTGGGCGTACTTACGACCGCTGTGGACTATATAGTCTTTGCTGTCGTAAATGAGAGCTTAAAAGTAAGCGGAACGGGATTTTTGGATCCGGTGGTCATTGCGACCATAGTTTCGTGGGTAGCGGCAGTTGCCTTTGCGTACATTGCAAATAAGCTCGCGGTATTTAAGAATTTTAACTTCAGTCCGGCTTATCTTCTGAAGGAAGCTGCCGGCTTTGTGAGTGCAAGAGTTATGAGCGGCGTTATAGTGCTTATCTTTATGTGGGTCGCTGTAAGCTGCTGCGGCATGAATGAGTATATAGCGAAGATAATTTCGTCTGCGTTCAATCTCATTTTCAACTATGTCGCAAGTAAGTTTTTTATATTTAAAAATAAGTAAGTGGTAAAGAGCCTGCAAATGCCGGAAACGGCAGGAAAAGCTCAAAAATAAGCAAATGACAGATTCAGCTTCAAAAAACAAATATGTCTATCTTGCGGCATTTCTCACACCGGTGCTCATACTCCTGGTAATAATGATCTGCTCGACGTTTTACCCGATCGGGGACAACTGCATTTTAAAGACAGACATGTATCATCAGTACGCGCCGTTTTTCTCTGAGTTTCGGGAAAAGCTTCAGAGCGGCGGCTCATTAAAGTTTACCTGGAATCTTGGTCTCGGAGTAAACTTCGCGGCCATTATGGCCTACTATCTCGCAAGCCCGTTTAACTGGCTTATCGCATTTGTCGGAAAAAATTATGTCATAGAATTCATGACAGTGATGATCGTGCTGAAGGCGGGCTTAAGCGGAGCGGCCATGTCGGTCTACCTTCTGCATAAGGCACCGGAGCAGCGTTTCGGAGCGTATTTATTCAGCATTTTTTATGCCTTAAGCGGGTATTTCTGCGCATACTACTGGAATGTAATGTGGCTTGATTCCATAGCTGTTTTCCCTCTGGTCGTGCTCGGCGCTGAAAAGATCATAAACCGCGAGAGCGGCCTTCTTTACGGAGTTTCACTTGGTTACTGCATCTTTTCGAATTACTATATTTCGATAATGGTCTGCATTTTCCTGGTGCTTTATTTCTTCATGTTCAGCATCGTGAACGGCTATAAGAGCTTCAGGGATTTTGTGAGGGCGGGCCTTCGCTTTGCCGCCTGGAGCCTTCTTGCGGGAGGACTTGCGGCCCTGATGCTGCTTCCGGAGATCTATGCCCTGGGTGCCACAGCATCAAGCGAGTCCAATTTCCCCAAGACTTTCACAGAATATTTCAGCATTATCGACATGCTCGCGAGACACCTTGCGGGAGTGGAGACAGAGCAGTGGCTCCAGCATTTCCCGAATATATACTGCGGAACTGCCGTGCTCGTCCTGTTTTATCTGTATCTTAAAAATAAAAAGATCGGACTCAAGGAAAAGTCGGCCTATGTGGCGCTTGCCATATTCATGCTTGCGGGCTTTTCAATAAATGTGCTTAACTTTATCTGGCATGGCATGAGGTATCCGAATTCGCTTCCGGCAAGGCAGTCCTTTATATACTGCTTCCTGGTCCTCGTCATGTGCTTCAGGGTGTTCGAACACCGCGACAGCATAAATAAGCAGGACATCGGAACGGCCTTTCTGGTTTCGGCGGGCTTTATAATCCTCGCCCAGAACCTTCTTTCGGAAAATGATGAGTTTCATTTTCTTGTGTTCTACGTTGGGCTCCTGCTCGTTGCGCTGTACGCGCTCATCCTGTATCTTTACAGGGACGGCAGGGTCAGACAAAAGTTTCTCGCGATAGCGCTGATAGTGCTCGTTATCGCTGAGGCAGGCGGAAATACGGCCGCGACCAGCATTACGATGACCTCGAGAAGCGCTTATATGAAGAACAACAATGAGATCCGCACGCTGGTTTCGGAGATCGAGGATACGGACATATACCGCGTCGAGAGAGTGAACCGGAAGACGAAGGATGACGGAGCGTGGCTCGGCTTTCCGTCGGTCAGCATTTTCAGCTCCATGGCAAACAAGGGCTGCTCTGATTTCTTTAAGTCGATAGGCTGTGAGTCGTCTACGAATGCTTACAGCATAACAGGCTCCACGCCGTTCGCGGACATGCTCCTCGGAGTAAGATATGCGGTGTTTGACTCCGAGCAGAAGGATGCTGAGGGAAAGAGCTTTGTAAGAAACGAGGGCAATGCTTATCTTTATAAGAATGACTACGCGCTTCCTGTGGGCTACGCGCTGCCAAGCTCTATCTCGGGCGGCTGGATGCTGGAGCTTAAGGATCCGACTCTCGTGCAGAATACGTTCTGCGATGAGCTTTCGGTAGGGCAGATGCTGGTCACTGTGCCGGGCGGCACTGAAGAGTCCGGAAGGTATCAGGTGACACTCAGCGAGGACGGAGAGTACTATGCTTATGCAGCGGGCTCAAAGGCGGATTCGGCAACGGTAAGCTGGCCGGATAAAAAGAAGACCTTCGAGCATTTAGACAGAAGGTATCTTATTGAGCTTGGCGAATGCCATAAGGGCGACCTTATCAAAATAAATTCAGAGGACGGCGCCGCGCTTGATATCAGACTTTACAGATTTGATTATGGCGTTCTTGGACAGATCTATGATAAAATGTCTGAGAATGTGCTTAAGGTCACCGAACACGGGGACGATTATATAAAGGGAACCGCAACCGTGGACCCGGCGGCACTTGGCTACAGCTCAGCCAAGACGCAGATGATGATAACGACTCCTTATGATGAGGGGTGGAAAGTCACTGTTGACGGCGAGCCTGTTAAGATATATAAAGGATTAGATACGTTTGTGGCCTTCTATCTTACGGCGGGCACTCATGACATTGAGATGCACTATGAGCCGCGGGGAATCAGGGAAGGCATGCTTATTTCGGGCTTCAGCCTGGCGGTCGTATTCCTGTATATCGTGGGAGCAGCAGTGCTTAAGCGCAGGAAGAAAAAGGCGGAGGCCGAGGCCGAAGAACAGGAATTTGATAACGCTGAAGGCGAGGCTGAGGCGGAGGCCGAGGTTTTTGAGAGTTTAGAAACAGAAAGTGATGAGGAGATAAAATTATGACACTTTTAGAGCAGTGGAGAGTAAAGGCATACGGCGATGAGCTCGATGCAAGAACAAGAGACCAGCTTTGGAACGATTACTTTGCGGTAGAGAAGGGCATCTATCAGCGCATTCTTAAGGATCCTTCAAAGGTTTATGAGGGAACTGTCGATGAGCTTGCGGGGGAGTTTGGTACAGATCAGCAGACCATGGTCGGATTTATTGACGGAATCAATGAGTCTCTTAAGGGCTATGAGAACCCGATCGAGACTATGGATGAGACCACAGTCCTCAAGATCGAGATCGATCCCGAGATGCTTTACTACAACATGGTAGGTGCTAAGGCTACATGGCTTTACGGCCTGGAGGAGTGGAACGACATTCTTTCTGAGGAGAAGAGAGCACAGCTTTACAAGGAGAACAAGGCTTCGGGCACAGTAAGAAGAGAGGGTAAGAAGATCTATCCGAACGATCCATGCCCATGCGGAAGCGGCAAGAAGTATAAGAAGTGCTGCGGCAAGAACGCATAAATCTCATGGGGTGTCACCGTCCCCCTGACACATCTGCCACTCGGCAACATTCACAAAAGAACAATGAGCGGCTTAAGAATTTTCGTGAATTTGAAGGAAATTCTTGAGCCGATATTTTTGTTGTGATAGAATAAGTGTTGGTATGAAAAAGCGGCGGGTGAGCGGAATAAAGCATTTGCATAAGGATCGTGATCCCGGGCATTAATAAATTTACGGAGGAGACCGACATGACTGATATGTTCGCACCATTAATCGAGAAGCTTAAGGCTGATCCTAAGACAATTGTTTTCACAGAGGGCAACGATCCTCGTATTTTAAGCGCAGCATCAAGACTTCTTGCTGACAAGATCCTTAAGGTTATCATGGTCGGCAATACTGAAGAGGTCAAGGCAGCCGCAGCAGCAGGCAATTTCGATATCGCAGATGCTGAGATCATCGACCCTGAGAACTATGCCGGATTCGATGAGATGGTAAGCACCATGGTTGAGCTCCGTAAGGGCAAGATGACAGCTGAGGAGTGCGCAGCTACTCTTAAGAAGTCTAACTATTTCGGAACCATGCTCGTTAAGATGGGTAAGGCTGACTGCCTTCTCGGCGGAGCTACATATTCAACAGCCGATACAGTTCGTCCTGCACTTCAGCTCGTTAAGACAAAGAAGGGAGCTTCACTCGTAAGCTCAGTTATGATCCTTGACCGTCCGGACGGACCGGAGGGATTAAGAAGGACAGCTTGGGCTGACTGCGCTATTAATATCGACTATCCTGACACCATCGACAAGGCTACAGGAGAGGTTAAGCAGTCAGGCGCTGAGAAGCTTGCAGAGGTAGTAGTTACCACAGCAGAGACCGCTAAGATCTTCGGTATCGATCCTAAGGTTGCAGTACTCAGCTTCTCAACAAAGGGCTCAGGCAAGGGCGCTACAGTTCCATTAAGCCATGATGCTACCATCATCGCTCAGCAGAAGGCTCCTGAGCTTGCCATCGACGGCGAGCTTCAGTTCGATGCAGCGGTTTCCATGGACGTTGCAGCAGTTAAGTGCAAGGGCAGCAAGGTTGCAGGCCAGGCCAACACCTTCATCTTCCCGTGCATCGAGGCCAGCAACATCGGCTACAAGGTAGCTCAGAGACTTGGCGGATATGAGGCTTATGGCCCGATCCTTCAGGGACTTAATGCTCCTATCAACGACCTTTCACGCGGCTGCAACGCAGACGAGGTCTACAAGATGAGCCTTATCACAGCATGCCAGCAGTAACCGCAAGATGAGTTTTGCCACAGCCTGCCAGCAGTGATTTTGGGGACGGTCTGATAAAAGTAAGTAAGTTTGGTGCCGGCGGTATTTATCGCCGGCGCTTTTTGGGAGAAGATCTGATGGGAGACAGCATTCTTAAAGGAAAAAAGTGGGCGGTCTGCGGAGACAGCTTCAGCTCGGGAGACTTTAAAAAAGGACCGGAGGACGCGGTGAATGTGATCACTGAGCCGGGAACGTATCAGGGCTTTAAAAAGGTCTATGGCTATATCATAGGAAACCGCAATGAGATGGACATACAGTTTCTGGCGTACGGCGGCAAGTGCCTTGCCTGCCCGCCGGACGGGTCCTTTCATAACAGCTTCACGGATATGAAATGTAATGAGTATAATCCGGAGTGGTTTAATTATAAGGATATAGCTGAGGATGCTGACTATATTACGCTCTATTTTGGCATAAATGACTCTCATCATGAGCCGGGGACTCACGGGGATGACGGAGAGGCCAAGGCCGGACCGGTGCTTATCGGCACGGCAGCTGATGAAGATACCTCGACCTTTTGCGGTGCGTATAATGTGGTCCTTAGGTGGCTTCTTGAAAACCGGCCATTTGCGCATATCGGGATCATAGTTTCAAACGGTATGGACAGAGATGAGTACAGGGTGCGTACTATTGAGATAGCAAAGAAGTGGGGAATTCCTTACATCGATCTAAATGGGGATGAGAGGACACCAATGATGATAAGATCATCCAATCCTGTTCACTCTGAGGAGGCCCGGCTTATGCGCACCAAAGCCATGGCAGTAAATTATGGTGTAAATAATCATCCGAATGCCGCGGCACATGAGTATGAGAGTTATTTTATAGAGAATTTTCTAAAGACGCTGTAAGGGTGCCTTCCGGATTTATTTGAGTACGAATTTTTGCAGAGGCTTTGAGTATATGATGAAATTCAGGAAACTTAAGAAGCTTAAGAGACTTGCGGCAGGAGCATTGTCGGCAATACTTACGATATCAGCACCGCTTGAGGCCATGCCGGCTGCGGGGCTTAATTCGATAGCGGACCGGATCGCTGTGGAAAATGCCGACATCGCCAATGCGGTTTTTGCAGAGGTGGCTACTGCCACGGATATGCGTGACGGCGGCTATGCTGCTGAAGCTGCAGATATCCTTTATGGTGAGGATGGCTTTATAAATGTTGGCACGCCGACAGATATGCCGGTTGCGACTCCGACAGATATGGAACCTGAATATGTTGACTATAGGGAAAGCAGTGAGGAGATAGATACCCAGGTCGTAGTGTCACCTGCGATCTCACTTACCGGCGTTGCTCCGTTCAGTCAGTCTGTTACCATCGACGGTGTCATTATCAGCATTGAAGCGCCTGAAAAGGTGTTCCCAAATGGTGCCCAGCTTTCTGTAAAGAAGGTAGTAAACGAGGAGACGAAGAGCAGGATCAGTGATGCCATCGATGAGGCGAAGGCTGAAGAGGATGCGGAGGATGCCGGGGCTGACGCAGAAGCTGCAGAAACCGCCGCAGCATCCGGAAATGATGCAGCCGCAAGCTATGCATATGACATAAAGGTAATGCTAAGCGGCGAGGAAGTAGAGCCTGACACCTCCTACGGCGAGGTACAGGTAAGCTTTGCGCTTGAAAATATACCTGAGGGAACAGGTCTTAAGGCTGATGTTTATCATGTTAAAGAAAACAAGGAGGATTCTTCTCTTACAGCAAAGAGGCTTGAAAGCACCCAGGAAACAGGCATCATAGACAGCAATGAGGCAGCGGACTCTGCAGAGGCATCGGGCACCGCAGAAGCAGCAGGAGCCATAGAAGCAGCGGACGCTACGGAGGCAGCCGATGCCGCAGAGGGACTTATCATAACAGCTGTGACCGACAGCTTCTCTTACTATGTAGTGGAGTTTACCTTCAGCGGCTTTGAATATGTGCTTGAAGGATCGGAATCAGTTTATCTTTCCGAGATCCTTTCAGCCCTCAATATCAGCGGAACACCGGAAGCGGTGACTGTAAGTGATCCTGAGCTTATCGGTGTCACGACCACAGCAGGTGCTTCCACCGGAGACACCGCGGCAGATGCCGCAACCGCAGAGTCTTTAGCAGCTGCAAATGCTGACGGAGCTTATATCATCACAGCGCTTAAGCCATTTAACACCGAGGAGTGGATGAAGGTCACCATAGGCGGCCTTGTATACACCATCATGCTCACAGATGACAACTGCGGAGCATTTACAGTAACAGGCGGAAAGCTGGGTGTGGATTATGGCTATCGGGTGACCGGCAAATATAATGGTAAGGATGTAGGTGTGCTTACTATAAACCCGCAAAATGAGGAGACGATCACCATAGCAAATATAGATCCTGAAACTCCGACCCTCGACAGGATCGAAATAGCAGCGGGAAATAACAACATAAATATAGTCCTTAATAATGTTAATATCAGCACGGCCAATAATTTAGAGCTCGGACAGCCAAGCCCGGGTCCTGCTATCTTAATAAATAAGGATACAAACATTACCATAACCCTTGCCGACGGAAGCGCAAATAAGCTTGTCAGCAATTCAACCGGCTATGCGGCTATTTCCAAAAACGGCGATACTTCAGAAACGAGCGGAACGCTCACCATCAAGGGCGGTACCGCGGGAACAGGAGCGCTTACAGCCATCACTGCGGGCGGTCAGGCGAGGAACCAGACAGGATCCGGAATCGGTTCGGATAATGGAAGCTGCTGCAATATTATTATTGAAGGCGGCATTATAACCGCGCGCGGAAGTAAGCTTGGCGCGGGAATAGGCTCGGGCGGCTCGGCAAACAGTTCCGGTAAAGCGACCTGCTCCAATATACAGATAAAGGGCGGCACGGTAACAGCATATGATTATGGCAACACTGATTCAAAGGGCGCTGCCATAGGCGGTGGGTTTTATTCATCTGTAAAAGATATCATTATCAGCGGCGGCACAGTGACCGCAACCGCTGCCGGTTCTGCGGCGGCAATCGGTTCAGGCAATGGGGCAAATGCCGACGGCATTACCATCAGCGGCGGTACTGTAAAAGCAACAGGCGGTGATGACGCGAACAATAGCGGAGCGGGAGCCGGCATAGGTGCAGGTCAGGGCGGAAATGCGTCCAACATTACCATCAGCGGCGGCACAGTATCCGCGAAAGGCGGAACTGATGCTCCCGGTATCGGAGCCGGTGCAGGCGGAGTACTTGACAAGCTTACGGTAAGCGGCGGGATCATCAGGGCGGAAGGCGGAAGCAACGGAGCCGGAATCGGTTCAGGTATAAGCTTCCACTACAACACAACTACGGGAGAGATCTATTCGATAGAGGCCTGCAAGAATGTAAAGATCACAGGCGGAACCGTAACAGCTGTTGCGGGAAGCTGTCCTTCGGCATCGACAAAGCCGGACAGCATTGGCGTGGGCGCAAATGGAAATGGCTTTAAGAGAGATACAGCTTCCGGCACCGTCATAGACGGAGGCTCTGTTAAGGCTGAGAGCGTTGCCGGTGACCCGGTAAACAGCAAGGGCTACAAGGTATATCTCTTCACACAGGAAAATGCCAATAACGACAAGGTCAGCTTTGACGGTACCGAATATACATCAGTGGCCGCAGGCAGATATAACCATGCACTCGAATCGGCAGGTGATACCAATCTCTATGCCTTCAGGCCTACGATGAGACTGCAAATATCGGTACAGCAAACAATCCTATGACAGTGGTTGCGGGAAGCGCTGCAGAAGCAAAGTATCATTACAGTATAGTACAGAAAATATGGCTCAAAGGACCTGAGTACACAGTTAAGCATTATAAGCAGTCCGTTGAGGATACCACTAAGTACGATCTCATAAAGACGGAAGGTTATGCGGGAGTGGAAGGAGCAAGGACTCAGGCTGCTGCCATGACTCCCGATGCAGGCTATACAGTAAGGAGCTTTTCACAGGAGACCATAAAGGCTGACAGCACTACGGTCGTTAACATTTACTATGATCTTATAAAGTATAAGGTCACCTTCAATAATAACGGGCAGGGTACGGCACCTGCAGTGCAGGAGGTATATTACGGCGGCACAGCTGCCAAGCCGGCGGATCCCGTAAGCACAGATTATCCGTTCGACGGCTGGTATTTAAACAGCACCTGCACAGGTGATCCTTATGACTTTGCAGCTAAGGTAACGGGCGATATCACACTCTACGCAAAGTGGGGCACGGTCATCTGCACGATCAACTTTATTACAAATGCCGATATCGTTCCGGCACCAAAGAACGTGCCGCTTAGTTCTTCCGGCACTGTGCAGCTTGTAAACTTAGCCGCAGCTGAGATACCGGCCCGTGACGGCTATACCTTCAACGGCTTCTATACGCAGGCAGACGGACAGGGCACCTGCTTCTATAATGCTGCGGGCGCAGGTCAGAAGGTCGAGATAAAGACCGGCGGAACGCTCAATGTTTACGCATACTGGACCCCGGCAGTATTTGCAGTCACACTGAAGAATGACACAGGAGATCACACCGCAGTGCCTGAAACAGGAACTGTTACGGCAAAGGTCGGCGAGGAGCTTCCGAAGCTTTCGGATCAGCAGCTTCCAAAGCGCACCGGTTATTACTTCCTGGGCTATTACACAGAGCAAAATGGCCGCGGAACCATATACTATGATCCTATGGGAAATGCCTGCAGGGTCGTAGACATTGAGAGCGTCACCACGCATAAGCTGGGCGAAAACGGTCTTTATGCACACTGGTATCCAAAGACCAGATTCATGCTGACCTTTGATTACCAGGGCGGTTCGGGAACTGTTCCGAAATTTTACTTTAATGAGGACGAGGAGATCAACAATAACAATGCCGCGATCAATGCGTCCGCGCTTCCGGTCAAGACAAACTATGACTTTGCGGGCTTCTATTCCGATGTAAACGGAACGGGCACGCAATATTATGATGCCTCGGGAAGGGTAATTAAGCCGTTCAATATCAGGAGCATGACAGTGCTTTTCGCTTACTGGAAGGCTAAGAGGGCAGCGATCAGCATTGACGACCGGGGAGGCAGCGGCAGCAGGACACAGATCATTGCCTACTGCGGAGAGGCTATGCCTAAGCTGGATCCACCTGCTTATGCAGGCTATACCTTCTGCGGATATTTTACGGAGCCGGAAGGAAAAGGAAAGCAGATCTACGATGCGGGCTGCCAGGGAGGCTATGTGCTTCAGGAAAGCGACTGCACCATGGGCGATACCGGGCTTGCGCTTACTATCTATGCATATTGGACAGCCAACAAGGTAAGCATAAGCTTTTCTGCAAATGGAGGAGACGGCGGGCCTGACACCATCACAGGCTACGCATGCAAGACCGCGCCTGAGCTTCCTGCGGAAAAAGGGCGGCCGACAAGGAACTTTTATATATTCAAAGGCTATTACGATAAGCAGGATGCATCCGGCAAGTGCTACTATGACGAGTCTCTTCATGCTACATCAGAGCCCCTTCCGGATGTGCCATCAATTAAGCTCTATGCTGTCTGGACTCCGGAGACCAGGGAGTATGCGTTAAATGCAAACGGAGGTAAGTTTGGCAAGGATGCGTCAGCTCCCGATAAGCTTACATTAAGCGCGACCTACGCGAATCCTCTGGCTGACCTCACGGCAGATCAGATCCCGGTAAGGAAGGACTATACGTTTACAGGCTTCTTTGCGGCAGTTGACTCGGCTACAGGACAGACAAGCGGGACCCAGTATTACGATTCGGAAGGCAGGGCACTTTGTGCTTACGACGGCACCGACAATATGTATGCGGGCTGGAATGCAAAGGCAAGGTATAAGCTGAGCTTTGATAACGAAGGCGGAGACGGAGTGGTCCGGGTCTATGACTTCACAGAGGATGATGTGATCAATGATGTGAATGCTCCTGCCAGCCCGACTCCCATAAAACAAAATTATACTTTCCGGGGCTATTTCGATCAGAGGGATGGAGCCGGAAAACAGTACTATGATGAAAATGGTAAAGTCATAGCTGAATTTGGCATTACCAAGGACACCGTGCTCTATGCATACTGGACTACCATCCCTGTTGTCATCAGCTTCGACATGCAGGGCGGAACAGGCGGCACCACTGAACTTGATACTTCCTATGGCAGCCGGCTTAATTCGATAACTGCGCCTAAAAAAACAGGCTATACCTTCGCAGGATACTATGAGGGCATATCAGAGACAGGAAAGCCTCAGGGCAAACAGTACTATGGTCCTGACTGTGTGGGCGGTTATCTCCTTATCGATGACGGAAGGCATTTGGATAAAATCACAGTTTATGCATACTGGGTCGCAGGCAGTATAGCCATCAGCTTCTCGAGTAACGGGGGAACAGGAGGACCTTTGTCTGCAACCGGTAATGTGGCTCAGCCGGCACCGAATATCGATGCTTACGGAATCACGATACCGACAAGGCAGGACTATGTCTTTGTGGGATATTTCGACACCATCAATGAGACAGGCGGAAAGCAGTATTATGATGAAAATCTTAAGCCGACAGCCGAGCTTCTTCCGGAAGCAGTGTCTCTTAAGCTTTATGCAAGGTGGACACGTGGAATCAGGGATATAACACTTGATGGTAACGGCGGCTTCTATGGCGGTGATGAAACTAAAAAAAGTGCTACAGTAACGGCTGAGATAGGAAAAGTACTGCCACCGCTTACGGCAGATCAGATCCCGGTAGAGACAGGCTATAAGTTCACAGGCTACTATGCAGAAGCCGGAGGCGGATTTGGCGCCGGAACGCAGTATTACGATGCTGACGGAAAAAGCAGCACTATTTGCGATATAAGCGTAACTACTCTTTATGCAGGCTGGAGCGCAAAGGCAAAGTACAAGCTTGTTTTCGACAAACAGGGCGGAAGCGGCCCAAGCATGAATTTTGAATTCACAGAGGATGATGTGATCAATGATGGCAATGCACCGGTCACAATACTTCCTACCAAATCAAACTATACCTTTGACGGGTATTATTCTGAAAAGAATGGTGCAGGCACGCAGTACTACGGCGCTGACGGAAAGGTCATAAGTGCATTCAGCATAACAAAGGATACGACGCTCTATGCAAACTGGAAGAGCACTCCTGTTGTAATCAGCTTCGACAAGCAGGGCGGAACAGGCGGCACCACAGAACTTGATACCTCCTATGGCAGCGCGCTTCCTGCGGTAATGCCACCTGTAAGGTCAGGCTATACCTTTGGCGGCTACTATGCCGGAATAGATGAAGTAACAGGAGCACCGGCCGGAACGCAGTACTATGGTCCTGACTGTTTGGGCGGATATGTGCTTAACGATGACGGAAGCCATGCAGCCGAGATCACTGTTTATGCATACTGGACCGCAGACAAGATCACGATAAGCTTCCACGGAAACGGCGGAAGCGGTCTTGCACCTTCAAGCATAGAGGGACAGTGCGCAGCCGAGCCTCCGGTACTTGGAGATGGAAAGGCAGCACCTGTCAGGACAGGCTATACCTTTGGAGGCTACTATGATACCTCAGCTGCCACAGGCGGAACGCAGTACTACGGAGCGGATCTGGCGCCGGTAGCGGGAGTTAAGCTTCCTGAGAAGACGACACTCATCACGCTTTACGCGAGATGGATAGCAGAAACCAAGAATGTAACACTTAACGGAAACGGCGGCAGCTACGGCGGAGATGCTGCAAAGACCACCGTAGAGATCAGCGCTGTAACAGACAGCACTCTTCCGGCACTCAGTGCATCTGAGATCCCTGCAAGGAAGGGCTATAAGTTCACGGGCTACTATGCCGAGGCAGGAATAGACGGAGCAGGAGCGGGAAAGCGGTACTACGATACCAACGGAAAGAGCGGAATTGTTTACGACGGAAGCGCAACTACTCTTTATGCGGGCTGGAGCGCGAAGACAAAGTATAAGCTCACCTTTGACAACCAGGGCGGAAGCGGAGCGACTGCAATCTATGAGTTCACAGAGGATGATGTGATCAATGACAATAATGCACCGGTCACAGCAGTTCCTACCAAATCAAACTATACCTTCGGCGGATACTATTCTGAAAAGAATGGTGCAGGTACGCAGTACTACGATGCTTCCGGAAAGGTCGTAAGTGCATTCAGCATAACAAAGGATACGACGCTCTACGCATACTGGAAGGCTATTCCTGTAAAGCTTGTATTAAACAAGAACGGAGGTTCGGGCGGACCAGAGAGTACCACGCTTTATTACGGAGATACACTTAAGGCGATAACGCCACCTGTAAGGGCAGGCTATACCTTTGGCGGCTACTATGCCGGAATAGATGCGGCAACAGGGGCTCCGGCCGGAACGCAGTACTATGGTCCTGACTGTTTGGGCGGATATGTGCTTAACGATGACGGAAGGCATGCAGCCGAGATCACTGTTTATGCATACTGGATAGAAGACAAGACTTCTCCGTCAGTAATGATCCTGTATGACCAGGCAGGCGGAAGCGGCGGACCATCCGTGATGGAGGGAAAAGCGGGAGACACGGCACCGGCACTTGTTGACGAGACCACGAAGGCTCCTATTCCGGCTCCGACACGCACGGGCTATACCTTTGACGGCTACTACAGTGAGCCGGACGGCGCAGGGAAGAAGTACTACGCAGCAAATGAGAACGACCCGGCAGGACAGCCTCAGTCGACAGCTGAAGTACTGCCATCCGGAACCGTGAGCCTCAGGCTTTACGCAAACTGGAAAGCGGTAAAGTATACGCTTTCCTTAAATAAGAATGCCGACGACGCTGTAGATGGAGCGAAGACAAGCATGCCTGCTTACTACGGAGAGAAGCTTACAGACCTTACCGCATCAGACCTTCCTGTAAGGACAGGCTATACCTTCGGCGGCTTCTATACCGGAAATGTCGGCACAGACGGAATCTGTGACCTCAGCGGTGATCAGTACTACGGAGCAGACGGTATAAGCACGAGAGCTTATGACAGGACAGAGGATATAACTGTCTATGCAAAGTGGATCGAGAATGCGAAGGTGACCATCCTTCTTGATAAGCAGGGTGGCTCAGACGGAACAGACGAGGTCAGGGTAGAGACCGGAAAGAAGCCGTCAGAGAACATAACAGCTCCGGTACGTGAGAACTACAGCTTCCTTGGTTACTTCACAGATATCGACGGAAGCGGGGTTAAGTACTTTGATGCAGACGGAAAGGTTGCCGATACGGCAGCGGAGGTTCAGTCAGACCTTACGCTCTATGCCTTCTGGAAGGGCGAGGAGTGCAAGGTCGAGCTTGACGATAACGGCGGAAGCGGCGGAAGCGGAACAGTCACCTTTACCTACGGATCGGTAATCCCCAATGTGAGGATACCTGTACGAGAGGGCTATACCTTCCTCGGATACTTCACATCACAGACTGATGGTGAAGGCGTGCAGTATTATGATTTCACGGGTGAGGGCCTTGGGACCTCGGATGTCACAAAGGCCATGGTGGATGGCGGCTTTAAGCTCTATGCCCAGTGGGTCGAGGACTATGAGTATGTATGGCTTGTCTTCAGTCAGAACGGCGGAAGCGGCGGACCTTCATTAGTTATGGGTACCGGAGGAGATACGGCACCGGCACTTGTTGACGAGACCACGAAGGCTCCTATTCCGGCTCCGACACGCACGGGCTATACCTTTGACGGCTACTACAGTGAGCCGGACGGCGCGGGAACAAAGTACTATGCGGCAAATGAGACCGACCCGGCAGGTCAGCCTGTACCGGTATCAACAGCTGTGATACCTAATGATACTTATATACTTGTTCTTTACGCAAACTGGATACCTATAAGGTATACGCTTACCTTAAATAAGAATGCGGCTGATGCCAAAGACGGCAGGACAAGCGTTGATGCCTATTACGGAAAGAAGCTTACAGACCTTAGCGCAGCAGACCTTCCGACGAGGGCCGGCTATACCTTTGGCGGATTCTTTGTCGAAAAGGACGGAAGCGGCGTTCAGTTCTACGGAGCTGATGGAGTAAACAATGTTGTATATGAGTATGCGTCCGATATGAACGCCTACGCGTACTGGGTAAAGAACGGCAAGGTCAGCATTTTCCTCAATAAGCAGGGCGGAACAGACGGAGACTCTGTTCTTCAGGTCGAGATCGGAACGAAGCCGTCAGGCAGCATAACGGCTCCGTCACGTGATCACTACAGCTTCCTTGGATACTTTACAGAGCCCGGAGGAAACGGAGTTAAGTACTTTGAGCCGGATGGCAGTGTTGCAGCTACTGCAGAGGCAGTACAGACTGACACGACTCTATATGCTTCCTGGCTTGGTGAGCGGCATGAAGTAACACTTAATAACAACGGCGGAAGCGGCGGAAGCGGCTCTGCGACCTTTATTTACGGAGAGCAGCCTCCTAAGGTAAAGGTACCTGTAATGAGCGGATATACCTTCCTTGGATACTTTACATCACAAACTGATGGTGAAGGCGTGCAGTATTATGATTTCATGGGTGAGGGTCTTGGAACCTCTGACATCACGACTGACGGCGTAATACTCTATGCACAGTGGATGAAGGACTATAACGATATATGGATCCTCTTTGACCAGGCAGGCGGCACCGGCGGACCGTCCATGATGGAAGGAAAAGCGGGAGAAACCGCGCCTGAGCTCAAAGACGATGTGGGAACAGCGATACTCGCCCCGACTCTTACCGGCTATACCTTTGACGGCTACTACAGTGAGCCGGACGGTGCGGGAACAAAGTACTACGCGGCAAATGAGACCGACCCGGCGGGGCAGCCTGTACCGGTATCAACAGCTGTGATACCTAATGATACTTACATACTTGTTCTTTACGCAAACTGGATACCTATAAGGTATACGCTTTCCTTAAATAAGAACGCGGCAGATGCCACAGACGGCAGGAAAAGCGTTGATGCCTATTACGGAAAGAAACTTACAGACCTTACCGCATCAGACCTTCCTGTAAGGACCGGATTTACCTTTGGCGGCTACTATGAGAGCATTGACACTGCGACCGGAATGCCTTCCGGAACACAGTTCTACGGGCCTGACGGAATGAACAATGTTATTTATCAGTTTACTTCCGATAAGAGGGCCTATGCGTACTGGGTAGAGATCGGCAAGGTCAGCATTTTCCTCGATAAGCAGGGCGGAACCGGCGGAATCGATGCCGTGAAGCTCGATATAGGAAGCAGGCCTGAAGCTAAAATCACAGTTCCGACACGTCCGGGCTATGAATTTAACGGCTACTATACTGAGGCAGACGGAAGCGGAGATAAGTACTTTGAGGCAGACGGAAAGGTTGCCGATACGGCAGCGGAGGTTCAGTCAGACCTTACGCTCTATGCCTTTTGGAAGGGCGAGAAGTGCGAGGTCGAGCTTGACGATAACGGCGGAAGCGGCGGAAGCGGCTCTGTAACTTTTGTTTACGGCGAGGATATCCCTAATGTAAAGGAGCCTGTAAGAGAAGGTTATTTCTTTATCGGATATTACACCTCACCTGACGAGGGAGAAGGAGAGCTCTATATCGATGCTTCCGGCGAGGGCGTTGGGACCTCGGATGTCACAAAGGCCATGGTGGATAGAGGCTTTAAGCTCTATGCCCAGTGGGTCGAGGACTATGAGTATGTATGGCTTGTCTTCAGCCAGAATGGCGGAAGCGGCGGACCTTCTGTTATCGAGGGCATCGCCGGAGGAGCACCGCCTGAGCTTAAGGATGACGCCGGAATTCCTATAATGGCACCTGTACGCGAGGGCTATATCTTCGACGGCTACAGCACGAGTCCGGACTTTATAGAGGAAGGACCTGATATCAAGTATTACGAAGCCGGCACAGATCCCGCGGGTCAGCCTGTACCGGTATCAACAGCTGTGATACCTAATGATACTTACATACTTGTTCTTTACGCAAACTGGATACCTATAAGGTATACGCTTACCTTAAATAAGAATGCCGACGACGCTGTAGATGGAGCGAAGAAAAGCGTTGATGCTTACTACGGAGAGTACCTTGAGGACCTTAGCGCTGCGGAGCTTCCAACGAGGGCCGGCTATACCTTTGGCGGATTCTTTGGCGGAATGGACGGAAGCGGCGTTCAGTTCTACGGAGCTGACGGAATAAATAATGTCATTTATGAGCTCGCCCACGATGCTGTTGCTTACGCGTACTGGGTAGAGACCGGCAGGGTCAGCATTGTCCTCGATAAGCAGGGCGGAACAGGCGGAGACTCTGTACTTCAGATCGAGACCGGCACCGTACCATCTGCTGCGGTGAGCATCCCCGTACGCACGGGCTATGACTTCCTTGGCTATTATACTGAGGCAGGCGGAGCAGGTACGCAGTACTTTGACGCTGCGGGAGAGGTCGCATTGGCTGCCGGTACGGTCCTTAGCGATATGACGCTTTATGCGGCATGGAAGGCCCACACCACAACCATCACCCTTGACATGCAGGGAGGTACGGGAGGAGCAGTCTCTGTAAATGCTGAGTACGGAAGCAAGGCGCCTTCGGTCGGAATACCTTCAAGGAGCGGATATATTTTCGGAGGATATTTCACTGAGCTCGGAGGACAGGGCGGGATGTACTATGCTGCAGATGGCATAAGCTATGTTCCATGGGATATCGACTCTCAGACGGTAAAGCTTTATGCGCTTTGGATCGAGAATATAAAGCCTGCTCCAAAACCGGATCCCGTTCCGGATCCGGACCCGGTGCCGGAACCTGTTCCTGTTCCGGATCCTCCTGCTCCAAATCCTATCGTCAGACCCGTTGACGGTGTAAGCGGCGGCGGCGGAAGCAGTGGCGGCGGCGGAACAGGCAGGAGCGGCAGCATTGCCGGAGTTCAGAACGGACCTCTTGGCAATGGCCTTACTGAAGGTGAATGGAGATTCATACCTGATATCATGGTCGGTGAGGGACTCAGGGTAATCGATGGTACGGCGTATATTCCTCGCAGCGGACTTCCGGGAACCACCGGCTACAGACCTGACGGAATAGTGGTAAGAGGCTCCTGGCAGTTCCTTATAAACGGTGTTCCTTATAATAAGGGTTGGCTCCATGTATATAATCCGTATGCTATCGTGGAGCTCGGTCAGAATGACAGCGGATGGTTCTACTTCGGAGAGGATACTCTCATGAAGACGGGCTGGTATACGGACAGTGTCGGCAGTACCTTCTACTTAAATACGACCTCAGACAATACGCTTGGAGAAATGGCAATCGGCTGGAGAAAGATCGATGGCAGGTGGCATTTCTTTGAGGATGGAAGCGGAAGCAGCCTTGAGTCAAGTCTTGGCGTAATGCACCGCAGCGATATTACACCTGATGGATATAAGGTAGACGCCGACGGCGTATGGGTAGAGTGACCGGCAGATACCGGGTGCATACCTCAGCGAATGACCTTGTGAAATGATTGGGTACAGTGACTATGAACAGTTTGATTTTTTCAGTGATAACTGCATCGGGCTTTGCGGTACAGCTCCTTTTATGTAAGTTTAAGGAGCGTACCGCGGTAAGGCTGATTCCCGTGTATGTGCTTACGGTCCTGCTTGCGCTCATTGTCATGCTGCTTGCGGGGGTATTCGGCACAGACGGAGAGTATATTCCGTGGAATGTCGCGATAGGCCTTATCGGCTTCATGATATGGCTCGGCGCGGCGGTGGGCGTGCTTATCGCCTGGATCGTGTACGGTGTTGCTCACTTTATGGGCCGCATGTAAAGAAAATACCGGCAGAACGAAAAAGGTTCTTCCGGTATTTTTTATTGAAGTAGCATTTCTGACAATTTCGCCCTTATTTTTTTGTGAAAAAGAATAAAATACAAATAAAATACTGAACTTTTTTTGTGAATTGTGTATAATTGAGCTTGGATTAAAATTTTACGATCTTAATGAAAAATCAGGGTCAAGAAAGGGGTAATTATGAAACAAAAGGTTCAGGCAATGGGTAAGGCCTTATCATCAATGGTCATGCCTAATATCGGCGCGTTTATCGCGTGGGGATTTATCACAGCTCTGTTCATTTCTTCAGGCTGGATCCCGAATGAGGGACTCGCTTCAATTCAGCCGTACATGCTCAGCTATCTGCTTCCTATCCTTATCGCTTCACAGGGCGGCAAGATGGTAGGCGGAGAGCGCGGACGTGTTATAGCTGCGATCGCGGTCTGCGGCTGTATCGCAGGTGACACCGATCATCCTATGCTTATGGGCGCTATGTTAATGGGTCCTCTTGCAGGATACGTTATCAAGAAGTTCGATGATGCTATGGAAGGACATATTCCTGCAGGCTTCGAGATGCTTATCAACAACTTCTCAGTTGGTATACTCGGCATGCTCATGGCTATTATCGGATACTATGCTATAGGTCCTTTCATGGGAGCTATTCTTGTTATCCTTTCAGGCGGTGTCAATGTCCTTATCAACATGGGCGTGCTTCCGCTCGTTGCCATCTTCCTTGAGCCGGCGAAGGTCCTCTTCCTTAACAATGCCATCAACCACGGCGTATTCACTCCTCTTGGAGCAGAGCAGGTTGCAACAGCAGGAAAGTCTATCATGTACATGCTTGAGACTAACCCGGGTCCCGGCCTTGGCGTTCTTCTTGCATACTGGGCATTCTCAAAGGACAAGATGACCAAGGACTCAGCTCCGGGTGCCATCATTATCCACTTCTTCGGCGGTATTCATGAGATCTATTTCCCATATATCCTCATGAACCCGGTACTTCTTCTCGCACCTATCGCAGGTAATATCTGCGCTATTATTTTCTTTACAATTACAAAGGCAGGACTTATCGGACCTCCGTCACCGGGATCTATTATTGCATTCCTTATGATGAGCCCGCGTGATTCAATGATCATCTCCATTCTTGGCGTAGCGATCGCAACAGCAGTTTCTTTCATCGTTGCGTCACCTATCATCAAGATGTCCGGAGCCAAGAGTCTTGAGGAGTCTCAGAGCCAGGTCGCAGCCATGAAGGCTGAGTCCAAGGGACAGGCAGCTCCGGCAGCAGCTGCAGCAGGTGCTGTTAAGGCTTCCGCTGATGTTAAGAAGATCATCTTCGCATGCGATGCAGGCATGGGCTCATCAGCCATGGGCGCTACAAAGTTCGGAAACCGCATCAAGGCAGAACGCCCTGACATTAAGGTCACCAATACTTCTGTAGACAACATTCCGGCAGATGCTGACATCGTAGTTTGCCAGACTATTCTT
This sequence comes from Eubacteriales bacterium, assembly GCA_030531385.1. Lineage (GTDB taxonomy): Bacteria > Bacillota > Clostridia > Lachnospirales > Lachnospiraceae > Avilachnospira. The sequence goes on along the minus strand of JAUNNP010000027.1, from coordinate 138 downwards.
AAGGAGAGAGCAGCAAAGTGCGCTCCTCAGGCAGAGCTTATCGACATCGGCAATTTCCTTGCAGATCCTAAGCTTGATGAGCTTTACAACAGAATGATATCCAAGGCACCTGCAGCAGCTCCTGCAGCAGAGGCAGCA
>JAUNNP010000156.1:1613-4023 GCA_030531385.1 Eubacteriales bacterium | reverse complement strand
GCCGCCTCAAGCTCAGCAGCATTATGAGCCTTGGAAACTCCGCAGGAGGATCCGGCCTGACTTGGCTTGACAAACATAGGGTACTCAAGTTTTTCTTCCGCACGCCTGATCACTGAAGACATATCCTTAAGCTCATAGGCCCTTACTCCGACAAACCTTGCCTGACGGATACCGATATCATCCACAATGATCTTGGTATAAAACTTATCCATACCTGCAGCCGACGCGATCACGCCACAGCCGACATAAGGGATACCGGCAAGCTCGAAAAGTCCCTGGATAGTTCCGTCCTCACCATATTTTCCATGCAGCACAGGAAAGATAACGTCTATCCTAATATCGTAAATGCTGCCGTCGGCCTTTGTTACGATCATGTGCTTCTTTACAGCATCCGGACTCAGCTCAGCGCTCTCCTTAGAATTCACCCAGCTTCCGTCCCTTATGCTGTCAATGCTGTCTGTGAGAAGCCATCTTCCCTCTTTTGTGATTCCGACAAGCACAAGGTTCCATTTTCCGCTGTCGATATTTTCCGCAACATTGCACACTGAAATGCAGGAAATGTCATGCTCGGATGACTGTCCGCCGAATATTACAGCAATATTTCTCTTATCCATTTTTTCCCTCTCCGAACGGCTTTTATTTGTCTGAAAGTACCAATTTATGACTTAAGAATTTCATAAGAATTAATTCAATCTTACTTCAAACACTTTTTTTGGCCGCATGTTATACTTCAACCATCAAAAGAAATTATTCAGCACTCATTCCTTTTGTATCCTACATTCTACATAGAAAAAGGCTGCCGCTTCGGCAGCCTTTTATATTTTATTTATCGGCCTTTTTAGCTTCCTCACTTACCTCACCTGTAGCCATTACATCAGGCTTCTCAACGCTCTGGATGGCAGCCTTCAGCATGGGGATACGGCAGTTCTTTCCGCCAAACTCGATGATGACCATATCACTTGTGATATCAATGATCTGTCCATACATTCCTGCAGTTGTGAGAACATAGTCACCTACAGCAAGAGAAGCCATAAGCTCCTCCTTCTTCTGTCTTTCCTTCTTCTGCGGAGCGATTCCCACGAAATAGAAAACACCAATAAGAACAATAATATAAATTATTAAAATTGAAGTTGACATTAATTTTTCCTCCTTAAATCTCAAGTACGCAGCATCAGTTCTTTTTATCCTCAGACAGCGCCTCTGTCATCATTCGTCTGTAATCATCAAAACTTCCGTTTCTTATCGATGTTCTGATGTCACTCATCATTTTATTGTAAAAATACAGATTATGCAATGTGCAAAGTCTGAGTCCAAGCATTTCACCGGCCTTCAGAAGATGCCTTATATAGGCCCTTGAGTAATTCCGGCAAGCCGGGCAGTCACAGCCCTCTTCTATAGGCCTTGAGTCGAGCTCAAACTGCTTATTGAACATATTGAGTTTGCCCATCCGGGTGTAAACATGTCCATGACGACCGTTTCTGCTCGGATACACACAGTCGAAGAAGTCTACGCCTCTTGCCACTCCCTCGATTATATTGAGCGGAGTTCCGACTCCCATAAGATAGGTCGGCTTCTTTCTCGGAAGATGCGGTACCACAGCGTCAAGGATGCGGTACATATCTTCGTGGGTCTCACCGACTGCAAGTCCTCCTACAGCATAGCCGTCAAGCTCCATCTCTGAGATCTCTTCGGCATTTTGTATCCTTACATCTTCAAGGATGCCGCCCTGGTTGATACCGAAAAGCAATTGTTCCCTGTTTACCGTATCCTCCAGGCCATTAAGACGCTCCAGCTCTTTTTTGCACCTTGCAAGCCACCTTGTGGTACGCGCGACACTCTGCTCTATATATTTCCTTTCAGCAAGCGCCGGGGGACACTCATCAAAGGCCATTGCTATAGTTGAACCAAGGTTTGACTGGATCTGCATGCTTTCCTCGGGGCCCATAAAGATCTTATGTCCGTCGATATGGGAATTAAAGCTTACGCCCTCTTCCTTTATCTTACGGAGTGAGGCAAGTGAGAATACCTGAAACCCGCCGCTGTCGGTAAGTATGGGACGGTCCCAGTTCATGAATTTTCTTAAGCCGCCAAATTCCTTTATCAGCTTGTCGCCCGTCCTTACATGAAGATGATAGGTATTGGATAATTCCACCTGACAGCCTATCTCTTTAAGATCCACCGAGGAAACAGCTCCCTTTATGGCTCCAACAGTTCCGACATTCATGAATACCGGTGTTTCTATCTCACCATGTACAGTCTCAATATGTGCGGATTTTGCCCTGCCCTGCTCGGCAACTATTTCATATTTCATAATATTTATTTCTTTTTATTCTTCTTGTCCTCAGCAGCATTCTTATCCTCTGCCGCCTTCTTTTCCTTATAAGCCTTGCTGCTGTTATAAAGAAGATTC
>JAUNNP010000156.1:0-1603 GCA_030531385.1 Eubacteriales bacterium | reverse complement strand
TTCCAGAGCGGTCCGGTTACAAATACTGAAGAATATCCGCCGCATACAATTCCGACCATGAGCGGAAGCGCAAACTCTCTGATAGAAGATGTTCCGAATACGAACAGGCTAAGGACCATGATGAAGGTCGTTGCCGATGTGAATATTGTTCTTGACAAAGTCTCTGTGATCGACAGATTCACAATGTTCGCAACATCAGCGCCATAAGGCGCATTCTTGCGGTTACGTCTGATTCGGTCAAAAATAACGATGGTCGCGTTGATCGAATAACCTACTATGGTAAGTATACATGCAATAAATGTGGAACCTACCGACCACTTAAATACCGAATAGCAGGTGACAGTCACGAGCACGTCGTGCATGAGCGCGATAACTGCCGAAGCCGCGAAATTGATATTCTTAAATCTGAACCAGATATAAAGAAGCATCAGCACGCCGGCTATCGCAACCGCGATCATAGCGTCATTTCTCATTTCCGTGGAAACGCTTCCCGAAATATTCTCAGCAGTAATAAGTTCTTTATCTATACCAAATTTCTCGGCAAGAGCATTATTGAGCGCGTCACGTCCGTCAGCATCAAGTGACAGAGTTCTGATAAGTACCTCATTTGTTCCGGCAACCTTTGAAATCTGCGGGTTGGCATCACCTGTTACCTCTGTTACAACAGGTGAAACATTTGCTGAAATATAATCAAGGTCAAGATCCTCATTAAAGGTAACGTTGGTCGATGTACCTCCCTTGAAATCAAGTCCGAAGTTAAGTATATCGCCTGTGCTGCTCTTGTTTATTCCCATAAATACAAAACCGATAATGATCACGATCAGGGAAATGGTATAGCAGATCCTGCTCTTCTTAATGAAATCAACAGGCTTCTCAACAGGCTTCTTTATTCCATATAATGACGGCTTATCACAGCCAAGCCAGTAAAGAGCATGAATGAGCCATCTTGTAACGAACAAAGCGGTCACCATTGAAAGGATGATACCAAGGGCAAGTGTCTGGGCAAAGCCCTTTACTGTACCCGAGCCCTTGAAGTAGATGACCACAGCGGCAATAAGAGTAGTCACGTTGCCGTCAACAATGGCTGAAAGCGCCTTGTCGAAGCCGGCGAGAATAGCCTCGTCAACACTCTTATGCATACCAAGCTCTTCCTTGATGCTGGTGAATATGATTACGTTCGCATCCACCGCCATACCTATTGAAAGGATGATACCGGCAATACCCGGAAGTGTAAGTGTGATCTCAAACGCGTCAAGCAGTATAAGGATAAGTCCAACATACATGCTGAGTGCAACAGAAGCAGCCACGCCCGCAATGCGGTATACCACCAGCATAAGGACGATAACAAGTGCAAGTCCGATAACACCTGCCTTAAGTGAGAGCGTAATGGCCTGCTGTCCAAGTCTTGCGCCTACAACATTCGAACGGATCTCATTAAGCTCAAGCTTAAGAGCGCCAAGACGGATGGTCTGGGCAAGATTGAACGCCTCCTCCTGGGTGAAGCCGCCGGTGATGGAGCACTGTCCTCCTGTGATCGGCTCGTTTACTACAGGTGCCGAAACGACCTCATTATCATAAATAATGGCGATCTGCTTTCCTACAT
>JAUNNP010000155.1 GCA_030531385.1 Eubacteriales bacterium | reverse complement strand
GTTGGCCGCACTCGTGCTGTAGGCATACTGTGAGGATGTGACATTGTTGTAATAGTCCGCGATTATGTATGTTTTCCCGTCCTCGCCCGTCTTGTCGCTCGTCGGGGCCGAAGTGATTGGCGTCGTCTCGACCTTGACGGTGTAGTCCGGGTCTGCGGATACGACTCTCGGGTCCGAAAGGAGGACCTTCAGCAGGCTCTTTACGGAGTAGGCTTTGTTTGTGACCGAAATGATCGATACCCTGTCCGTATCGTCCGTAAAGAGGACCTCGCCGCTTAGCTTTATGAGCTCCTCGGCCGTCCTGATCTTTGCGATGCGCGCGGTGTCGTCCGGGTCAACGCCCATGGCCTCTAAGAGTTCCTCCGTGGTGAGCGTGGCGGCAAATGCTGACCCAGCGTCATCATTGACAGTAAGTGTGACTGTGCTGCCTGCCTCTAGTTCACCGAGTTCAACGTCCTTCACTACAACGAGTGCCGTGTAGCTCTCATAGCGCTGATATTTAGTGAGCGCAGCGACCTCAGCCTCTATCTCCTCGTCCGTGCGGTATGTGAAAAGGGACGAAAGCCCCGGCACGCCCTTCGAGGTGACCTTGGTGTTTGCAAGGGCATCATTTGAAGACATATCAGTTGCTGTGGCAACAGCGTTGTTCAGCGGCAGATCCGTCGGTGTGGCCGTGGCTGCGGCTGATGCAGAGGCTGCACGCGGTGAAGCGCCTGCTGCGGCAGCATTGCCCGAAGCTGATGATGCGCCTGATGCGGCACCTGCACCCGCCATGTCTGTGGCTGTGGCAACGTTCCTGCCGGAAGCCGCCGAGCCCATGGCAGCATACGAATAAAGAGCCGCGCCGGATGGAACATAGCTCAATACTGTTGAAGCCCCCAGCACCGCCGTTAAAGCTAACGCGATAAATTTATTTGATTTCATATTATCCCCTTTTGAAAACGGTTTAATAATTTATTCATAATTATAATTTAATGAATAGCTATTTTCAACAACTCTTTGCTGCAAAAGAAGGCCCTCCGGAGTACTTCCTCCGAAGGGCCTGAAAAATTTAATATTTAAAATTAATGCGCACGCCGCTTATTACTTTCTCGGGTTCTTGATTGCTGCCTGTGCTGCCGCAAGACGAGCGATTGGAACACGGAATGGTGAGCATGATACATAGTCAAGGCCGATGTTGTGGCAGAACTCAACTGATGAAGGATCTCCGCCGTGCTCGCCGCAGATACCAACATGAAGGTCAGCATTTACAGGCTTACCAAGGTCGATAGCCATCTTCATGAGCTTGCCAACGCCGTTCTGGTCAAGCTTTGCGAACGGATCGTTCTCAAGGATCTTGGTGTCATAGTAAGCGCCAAGGAACTTGCCGGCATCGTCACGTGAGAAGCCGAAGGTCATCTGTGTAAGATCGTTTGTACCGAAGCAGAAGAATGCTGCCTCCTTGGCGATCTCGTCAGCTGTAAGGCAGGCTCTCGGGATCTCGATCATTGTACCCACATGATACTTAAGTTCAACGCCTGCAGCAGCGATCTCAGCGTCAGCTGTCTCAACTACTGTCTGCTTAACATACTTAAGCTCCTTAAGCTCGCAAACGAGCGGGATCATGATCTCAGGCTCGTTAAGCCAGTCCGGATGCGCCTTCTTAACCTCGATGGCAGCGCGGATAACAGCCTTTGTCTGCATCTTTGCGATCGAAGGATATGTAACTGTAAGACGGCATCCGCGGTGACCCATCATCGGGTTGAACTCGTGAAGTGAAGCGCAGATAGCCTTGACCTCTTCTACTGTCTTGTTCTTAGCCTTAGCAAGCTTCTCGATATCAGCTTCCTCTGTAGGAACGAACTCATGAAGCGGCGGATCAAGGAAACGAATTGTAACAGGGCAGCCCTCAAGAGCCTCATAAAGAGCCTTGAAGTCTGACTGCTGGTATGGAAGGATCTTGTCAAGAGCAACCTCTCTCTCCTCCTCTGTATCTGAGCAGATCATCTCACGGAATGCTGCGATACGGTCAGGATCGAAGAACATATGCTCTGTACGGCAAAGTCCGATACCCTCAGCGCCGAGCTCACGAGCCTTCTTAGCGTCGTGCGGTGTATCAGCATTTGTACGAACCTTAAGGTTTCTGAACTGGTCAGCCCATGCCATTACGCGGCCGAACTCGCCTGCGATCTGAGCATCAACTGTCGGGATAAGACCTGCATAGATGTTACCTGTTGTACCATCGATAGAGATCTCTGATCCTTCTGTAAATGTTACGCCTGCAAGAGTGAACTTCTTGTTCTCCTCATCCATAACGATATCGCCGCAGCCTGATACGCAGCAGGTTCCCATACCACGTGCAACTACTGCAGCGTGTGAGGTCATACCGCCGCGAACTGTGAGGATACCCTGTGAGCTCTTCATTCCTGTGATGTCCTCAGGTGAAGTCTCAAGACGAACAAGTACTACCTTCTCACCGCGTGCAGCCCACGCCTCAGCGTCCTCTGCTGTGAATACGCACTTACCGCATGCAGCTCCCGGTGATGCGCCAAGGCCCTTGCCAAGAGGCTTTGCAGCCTTAAGTGCAGCAGCGTCGAACTGTGGGTGAAGAAGTGTGTCAAGGTTACGCGGATCGATCATTGCAACTGCCTCTTCAGGAGTCTTATGACCCTCATCTACGAGGTCGCATGCGATCTTAAGAGCAGCAGGAGCTGTTCTCTTTCCGTTACGGCACTGGAGCATGTAGAGCTTCTTGTTCTCAACTGTGAACTCCATGTCCTGCATGTCATGATAGTGGTTCTCAAGTGTCTCGCAGACCTTGATGAACTCAGCATAAGCCTCAGGGAACTCCTTCTCCATCTGTGCGATCGGCATAGGAGTACGAACGCCTGCAACAACGTCCTCACCCTGAGCATTGATAAGGAACTCGCCCATGAGCTTGTTCTCACCTGTAGCAGGGTCACGTGTGAAGGCAACACCTGTACCTGACTCGTTGTTGAGGTTTCCGAATACCATAGGCATTACGTTAACAGCTGTTCCCCATGAATATGGGATATCGTTGTCACGGCGGTAAACGTTTGCACGCGGGTTATCCCATGATCTGAATACTGCCTCGATAGCAAGCTTGAGCTGTGCAACAGGATCTGACGGGAAATCCTCGCCGAGCTGCTTCTTATACTCAGCCTTGAACTGGGTAGCGAGCTCCTTAAGATCAGCTGCCGTAAGCTCGATATCGAACTTAACGCCCTTCTCTTCCTTCATCTTGTCGATAAGCTGCTCGAAATACTTCTTACCAACTTCCATAACTACGTCAGAGAACATCTGGATGAAACGGCGATATGAATCATATACGAAACGCTCGAACTTAGGATCCGGGTTTCCTGCGATCATAGCTGCAACTACCTCGTCATTAAGACCAAGGTTAAGGATGGTATCCATCATGCCGGGCATAGATGCACGAGCACCTGAACGAACAGATACAAGAAGAGGATTCTTAAGATCTCCGAACTTCTTTCCGTTGATCTCCTCCATCTTTGCAACGAAAGTCATGATCTCATTCATGATATCATCGTTGATCTTGCGGCCGTCATCATAGTACTGTGTGCAGGCTTCTGTAGAAATTGTGAAGCCCTGCGGTACCGGAAGACCGAGCTTTGTCATTTCAGCAAGGTTTGCGCCCTTTCCTCCAAGGAGCTCACGCATCGAAGCGTCGCCCTCTGAGAAAAGATAAACGAACTTTTTCATTCTCTTTTTTCCTCCTTAGAAAATCTTGCTTGTTACAGATATAATTAAAAACTTTTTAAAACGGCAAATGCTGACTGCGCTTTTTTGTGGCTTTCCATGAAAGCCGTAGTAAGCTCTAAACGGCACGCAGTCAAAATCGACCCATTTGAACTAAAACTATAACATATTTACCGGAAAAGGGAAACAAAATATGCTGTATTTGCTTTGTACTTTACTGTGAACACCCCCGGCCGTTTTTTCGATTTAAGCTCCAGCCCGGAGCTTAAATCATTTTTTTCCCCTGAGGAGATTTTTGATTCTGCTGAGCTTAAATCAAAATTTTCCCCTGAGG
>JAUNNP010000154.1 GCA_030531385.1 Eubacteriales bacterium | reverse complement strand
AACAGGCGGAGAGCAGGATAACATATCTCACAGATTACTGCGGCAGCAGCATTTACATAAAACGGGACGATCTCATCCCGTTTTCTTTTGGCGGGAACAAGGTGAGGATCGCGGAGGAGATCTTTAAGGAGATAAAGAAAGGCGGGTATACCTCGGTTATTTCCTATGGCTCCGCGGGCTCAAATATGAACCGCGCCGTTGCTGCCATGGCAAAGCGCGAGGGCATTAAATGCTATGTGGTGATCAAGCTTGAGGGCGAAGCTGAAAGCGCTGATGGCAGCGATACAATAGTAAGCGCGTCTGAAGAGCAGAAGGTCAGGAAATGGCATAAGCTCCCTGCGAATGAGAAGCTCGTCAGAATTGCAGGAGCAGAGGTGATATACTGCCGCGGCAATAATGTGCGGGAGTGCGTGGAAGGTGTGATCGCACTGTCAGAGGGACGAGGCGAGAAGCCCTACTATATTTACGGAGACAGCTCGGGTAAGGGCAACGAGCTTACCCTGATGCGTGCCTCATATAATGAGTATGAGGAAATAGCGGCATTTGAAAATGAGAAGCTTAAGAAAGAGGCAACAGGAGAAAAGGGCAGCTTTTTTGATTATCTGGTGCTTACCGCGGGGACCGGCATGACTATCAGCGGACTTGCAGCCGCAATGCAGGATGCGGGAAGCAGTGCAGGGCTTGTTGGCATATCGGCTGCCCGTGAAAGGGAGCGGGAGCTTGATGTCATAAGGGAAAATCTTGGGAAATTTTCCGAGGGCAGCAGTATTTCTGAAAATTATGGAGCAGGCAAAGTGACAGCTGAAAATAATTGCGAAGCCAGTGAGATGCCCAAAGAGCCCGGAGGCGGCTATAAGCTTCCAGAGATACGTGACGACTACCTGTGCGGCGGGTACGGAAAATATGATAAAGATATAGAGGCTGTGATAAAAGAGGCAGTAGAGGCGCATGCTGTGCCCCTTGATCCCACCTATACAGGCAAGACCTTCTATGGGATGCTGAAGGAAATAGAGGCGGGACGGATCAGCGGAAATGTATTATTTATCCATACAGGAGGGTATCCGATATATATGGATTATGTGAATAAGTAGTGCCGATCAGGGAAATGGCGGGTCAGAGATATGACCCGCCATTTTTGAAGTTATTTTTATCAGTTATTCAGCATATCCAAAGTCTCAGCTATTTCTTTAAAATCCACTTTGCAGGCTCCGCCCCATATACCGACAGGTACTTCGTCATCAAAAGTATATATAGTTGGAAATGACATGTTCTCGAGATCGTAGACTATTATTTTCCTGCTGTCAGGATCGACGACCCAGTACTCCCTGACGCCTGCATCCTCATATTTGCTATATTTAAGCTGCATATCCTTTTTCCTGGTCGATGGTGACAGAATCTCCATGACAAAGTCGGGAGCACCGTAGACATTGGCATAGCGGATCTTGCTCTTGTCGCAGATGATCAGCACATCAGGCTGAATCATAGTGTCATTATCGCAGTCCAGCTGCACGTCTACAGGTGAGATCATGGGCATGCATGAACCCTTGTTTGCACGTACATGACTCATGAAAGCATGGTGAACAGCTCCTGCGATTATCTGGTGATATGAGGATGGGGCTGCCATGTCATAGAATACTCCGTCTATGAGCTCAACGCGCTGGTCATCCGGAAGCGCTCTGTAATCGTCGATAGTAAAATGCTTTTCAAGCGGGAGGCACCCATACTTTCTTTTATACTCAGCGGCAGGGTCATAAGCCCGGTCACAGCTATACTGTGAGCCGGCCCGGGCAGAATCACGCATTATGAAAAGATGCTCCTTTGCGGAAAGTGTGTAAGCCGGTTCCTTATTCCCGAGGACTTTAAGGAGGGCATCAATGGTACTCTTGCGCGGTGCCTTTGTCTCTCCGGAAAAGATCTTCTGAAGGGTCCCTATCGGTATGCCGGTCCTGGCTGAGAGAGTGGCGTTGGTGTATCCGAGCTCCTGCTTACGTTTTTTCATTTCCTCTATAGTCATGGCAATGCTCCTTTCATGGTTTCAGTCTATCGTTTTCAAATTTTCTGTTTTGATTATAACACATTAAACACCGCATATCAACCAAAACAACCGTATTTAAACCGAAAATAAACATATCACTGACGGCACTACCCCCGAAAATCCCAACACCGCACGAGAAAGAGGTATGGAATCTGAGGAAGATAAGGAGAGGCATGGAAAGAACTTGTTAAAACCTTATCTAAAATGCTATAATTTACACATGTATATCTTTTTTTCGGACAACCTTATATTCCTTATCCTTTTACTGCTCATTATATGTGCAGCTGTTGCTGTGTTTATTTATGCGGTAGCTGTAAAGGCGAGGCTGGACGAAAAGGAGCATCGCCTTAAAGCAAAGGAGACATTTTTTGATGCGGTGACCAGGGACGGCACCGAGGCATACGCGCTTATAAGGATCTCCGACGGAAAGCCGGAATATGTGTCCGAAAGCCTTAAAAGGATGCTGGGGGACACAGAGGGCTTTGTGAGCTATGATATGCGAAGTCTCCTTCAGTTTGTTCCAAATCATGACAGGCGTGAGTTTGAGCAGAGCTTTGCCAAGTGGGATGAGACCCGCGAGGGCGAGCTGGTGCACGAGTTTCCATACCGTGGCGCTGCAGAGCGCTATGCGGAGCTTCGCATCTTCGCCGATCACACAGACAGATATTACATTGTCATTTTCCGTGATATCACGAGTCTGCACAGTGAAATGGCAGGGCTTCGTGCGGAGCTCGATAAGGCAGAGCAGGAGAGCGCATCGAAGAGCCGCTTCCTCTCAAACATGTCGCATGAGATCCGTACTCCTATGAACGGAATAAACGGCATGATGTCCTTAGCCCGCATCAATATCGACAAGGGCGAGGATGTAAAGCTGTACCTTGAGAAGGCTGAGGAGCTCTCAAAGCACCTGCTTTCTCTTATCAATGACATCCTTGATATGTCGCGTATGGAAAGCGGAAAGATGGAGCTTGAAAAGGCTTCCTTCAGTCTGACGGCAATGGCAGAAAAGCTCCGCACCATGTTCCAGCGCACCATCGAGGAAAAGGGCATAGAATTCGTGCTCGAGATGAAGGACTTTACGGAGGATTATGTAGTTGGCGATGAGCTTCGCTTAAGCCAGGTAGTCATCAACTTCATTTCAAACTCGGTAAAGTTTACAGAAAAGGGCGGGATTATTGCGATAACCTACCGCCAGATGGGTATCATCGATGACAAGATGCACCTTATGATCCGTGTAAGAGATACGGGTAAGGGCATTGAGCCTGAATTTTTAAGCCGTATCTTCAGACCCTTTGAGCAGGAGAGCACAAGAGTCACCAAAAAGTATGGCGGCTCGGGACTGGGCATGGCCATTTCCGATAATATAATCCGTCTTATGGGCGGGCAGATAGTCGTGGACAGCGTAGTCGGAAAGGGCAGCGATTTTACGGTTTATGTAACGCTTCCGATCGGAACCGCACCGGCGGCGGAGGAGACAGCCGCCGCAGCTGATATCCCGGGCACAAGAGTCACACTTGATGGACTTCATGCGCTCATGGCTGAGGATAATGATATCAATGCTGAGATCGCCATTGCGATGCTTGAGCTTAAGGGCATGACAGTGGACCGCGCGGTCGACGGAATAAAGGTAGTTGAGCAGTTTGCCGCATCAAAGGCAGGAGAATATGACCTTATATTCATGGATATTCATATGCCTGAGCAGGACGGATATGACGCGACGAAACAGATCAGGGCGCTCAGCAGAAACGATGCATCGACCATACCGATCTTTGCCCTGTCTGCAGACGCTTTTGTCGAGGATAAGCGTCATGCGATAGAGGTCGGCATGAACGGACATATATCAAAGCCTATTGATTTCGATGAACTTGAGAAAACGGTAACCGAATATCTTACAGCAGTCCGCGGGTGAGCGTGGGGCTGCGGATACGGCCGGACTTAAGGAATGATCTCCCCCGTGTCTGACCATGACTTCAATTGAGGTATTGGCTATGAAGGATCGTTTTAAGAAAATAATGGGTCAATCATTTTTTCTATGTGATAGCTCAGCCGCTGACCCGGCGGCA
>JAUNNP010000026.1 GCA_030531385.1 Eubacteriales bacterium | reverse complement strand
CGGAAGGAGTATGTCAGGAATCAGCCATCACATAAAATTTGTGATTGAGCCTTTTCCAGGGCAATTTTCCCGCCGGTCAGTCCGCCAGATTCATAAGATTCCCGTCCTCATCAAAATCCAGATAATGCGGCTCCTCAAGGATCTCCATATCCTCGTGCTGCCGAACCTCCTCAAGCTGCGCCTCCGATACATAAATGGTCTCAAGACTGAGCGTATTTTTAATATATATCATACGCGGGTTAGTCTTGTCGCCATGCGTCAGCACCTTGAGCGCCGCCTTTAAAACAAGCTCATCGCTTTCCATAATCATGGGGATCTTACCCACCTTAAGGACTGTGCTTGTAAGCATGTTCGTATAGCACCCATTGGTCCTTATCTTGTCAAAGGCACGCTTGCTGATAAGGTCGGCATTTCCAATACCGAGATAATTTCCGTGGCTTTCATCCGAAATATCAAGCACAGTAACTATCTCCTTGTCAATGCCGCCTGAAGCAAACGGTGTCGCAAAGGTACCTGTAACGTTCGGATCCATGCCGCTTCCGGAGAAATTCTTACCGATCTCGCGGACTATCAGAACATCCGTATACGGCACATTGATGCGCGGCAGTCTGGTCTTGGCATAAAGCAGAAGCTCCGGCTCCTTTTCAAAGATATCCTCAGCCTTAATGACCTCTATGCGGCAGGTCCTGTCATGCTCGTTTTCGATAGGCGCCACGCCGAAAATTATATTGCAGTTGTCATATACGACCCTTGCAAACTTCGGGATGCGCTCTCCCATCCTTCCGAAGCCGAACTTGTGCAGGCTGTCGGCGCCCTCGCGCTTTCCAAGTCCGATCGCCATCATCTTGGCCATTCCGCTCTCATAGGTCCCGCGAAATGCTGTGTGCGCCTTGATCCTTCCGACAAGGATGATCGCGTCTGCCTCGTGGGCAAATTTATCCATGCGGACCTCATCGCCGTCAACGTAGCCTATACGCACCGTCTCCATGCTTGAAAAGATCGGACATCCGCAGAACTCCTCCGTGATGCCGTAGCTCTCAAGGAGCTCTCTCTGTCCCTCGTCAGTCGCTCCGCCATGGCTCCCCATCGCGGGAATGATGTAAGGATATGCCCCGCAGGACTTAACAAAATTCGCCGTTTCCCTGAGTATCACTGGCATGTTGTCGATCTGACGGCTTGAGCCTGTAAGAACGACCTTCATGCCAGGCTTTATCCTGCTCCTAAGCTCAGGATCATCAAGCTTTCCATTGAGATAGGAAACCACATCCTCTATCTCATCGTCAGCAAACTTCTGCCTTACAAGAGCAAACTTCGGAATCTTAATATCCGATAAAATCTTCCTTATCTCGGACTGCTCTTCAAAAATCATGGCTTATACCTCAGCCCACTCGGCTCCTGCCCACTTCGGGTGCTCGTAAACCTTCTTATCAGCCACATAAGGCCACTTCTTGCCCTCGCATACCGCAAAGCAGCCCTCTGCGCACATGGTATGCATCCTGATAACAGCCTCACGGGTCTGTGCAGCTGAGTGTGGGCTCACGATAACATTCGGGCAGTGAAGGATCTCATCATCAACGAGTGTCGGCTCATGATAGAATACGTCAAGTCCTGCTCCGGCAATGCTGCCGCTCTTTAAGGCCTCGCAGAGTGCAGGCTCATTAACGAGCTCGCCGCGGCTGCAGTTGATAAGGAGCGCCGTCTTCTTCATTGCATCAAGCTCAGCCTTGTCGATCGTATTATTTGTAACGCCCTCTATAAGAGGCATCTGAACGATAACGACATCTGCGGCCTTGATAGCTTCCATCTTATCGTCATACTTCTCAACTCCGAGCTCAGCCATCTGCTCCTTTGAAAGGAAAGCATCAAAGCCGATGACCTTCATATCAAGACCGATCGCAAGATGTGCAATGATCTTTCCGATAGTTCCGAGACCGATGATAAGGCAGGTCTTCTCCTCTACCTCAAAGGCCTTCTTGGCGTCTCTGATCTTCCAGTTGCCCTTGCGCTGCTCAACATCGCCCTCCACAAGGTTCTTGGTAAGCGCCATCATAAGTGTAATAGCATGCTCCGCAACACTTCTGTTGTTTGCGCCCGGTGTGATAACTACAGGGATGCCTGCAGCAGTTGCAGCATCAACATCAACGCTGTCGTAGCCGATTCCGGTCCTGCCGATGACCTTGAGATTTTTACACTCCATTACTCTCTTATCGATAGCAAGCTTATCGGCAACACGGACGATAAACGCGTCTGTGTCCTCAAGCTGGTCAAGATAGTTATGAGGATGAGAGTCATGTGCAACAAATACTGTATCAGCCTTGCTCTCGACAAGGGCCATTCCCTCCGGACCGAGGGCTTCAGTCATAGTAACCTTCATGTCTTTACTTCCTTATATTCTTCAAGTCCCCGGGAGGCCGCCGCATAAGCGGCTCCCGGCATTAGCATTACCAAATTACTTAAGTCCCAGTGCCTCGTTCTCAGCGATAACAGCCCTAAGCTCTGCAAGACCCTCGTCTGAAAGGTAGTTGAACGGCTTGCGGCAGTCGCCTACAGGATATCCGAGCTCCTTAACAAACTTCTTGATGCAGGTGTTGGGGTTGCCAAACTTGAATACTCTCTGGATGCTTACGACCTTCTCCTGAGCCGCCTCAGCGCCTGCGATATCGCCTGCGATAAACTTGTCATAAATATCAGCAAGTGCTCTTGGGTAAATGTTTCCGCGTCCTGCGATTCCGCCTACACCGCCGTTCTTGAGGCAGGTAAGGATGGAGCCGTCGTTGCCGGCGATGATATAGGTCTTCTTCGGAAGATCCTTGGTGACATTGATATAAGCCTTAAGGTTGTCGATATCTCCGCTTGAATCCTTAGCGCCTACGATGTTCTCGAAATCTCTGCAGAGAGCCTGTACTGTCTCGGGAAGGATCTTGTTGCCTGTACGAGGAGGAATGTTGTAAAGGATGATCGGAAGATCAACTGCCTCAGCAACTGCTGCATAGTGATCGTAAAGCTCCTTCTGGCTTGCTACCGCAAAGCTTGGAGTGATAACTGAAATAGCGTCAGCGCCGAGCTCCTCAGCTCTCTTGCTCATCTGGATCGTCTCATATGTGGAGATGCAGCCTGAACCCGCAATAACAGGAACTCTGCCGTTTACCTGATCGATAACTGTTGCAAGGACCTCTTCCTTCTCCTTGGTGCTTAAGATGTAGCCCTCACCATTTGTGCCGAATGGGAAGATACCATGTACGCCGCCTGCAAGCACTCTCTCGATATGGTTGCGAAGCTCTGCGTGGTTAACTGACTGCTGCGGATCATCATTCATAGGTGTGATGATCGGAACGATAATTCCCTTGATGTCACAAGTTTTCATAATTGCTTTCCTTTCATAAAATTTGTTTGATTTTTATTTTCTGCCAATGCTGCCCATGGCAGGCATTGCACTATATTTCATTTTTGATCCTGCTTCGGTCCTCGTCCCGCAAGATAAGGATCCGTGGGAATGTAATTACAGGATCTCCTCGTAGAGCTTTCTTGCGTCCTCCGGTGTAACAGGGCGCATGTTGTTTACAAGAAGTCTCTGCTGCTGCATGCCTGCATTTACAAGGAAGTCGATGTCCTCTGCCGGAACGCCGTATGCCTGGCTCAAGCTTGTTGGGATATCAAGCTCCTTTACGATGTTTCCGAGCCACTCTATGATGTATGCGCTCTTTTCCTCAACAGTAGTGCAGGTCTTCTCTCCGTGTACGCACTGATCGTAAGCTGATGCGAGTCTGTCTCTGCAGTAAGGCTCATTGAAGCGCATTACAGGAGCAAGCAGGATGGCATTTGAATCACCGTGTGAGATGTGATACTTTCCGCCAAGAGGATAGCTGAGTGCATGAACTGCTGTTGTGCCGCTTGCTGTGATTGCAACACCTGCAAGGAAAGCTGCGATCATCATCTGATTCTTTGCTTCCATAGCCTCAGGATCATTGCATGCATCAAGGATATTGTTAAGGATAAGGTCAAGAGCTCTTAATGCGAAGGTATCGCTGAATGGGTTTGCCTTTGCGCTTGTGTAGCACTCGATAGCATGTGCAAGAGCATCTACGCCTGTGGCTGCGGCGATCTTTCTCGGAAGCTTCTTGATCATTACTGAATCAAGGATAACGAAATCCGGAATAGTATCAGTGTTTACGATACCGATCTTTACCTGCTTTTCAGGAACACCTACGATAGAGTTCGGTGTAGCCTCTGCACCTGTACCTGCTGTTGTCGGGATCATAAGTGTCTTAACGCACTTCTTTCCTCTTGTAGGTGTGTCAAGGAGCTCCTTTACTCCGTACTCGTCTGTTACAAGGATAGAAGCAAGCTTAGCTGTATCCTGCACGCTTCCGCCGCCGATGGCAATGATGAAATCAGAGCCTGACTTCTTGAACTCGTCAATAACAGCCTGTGCCTCGATGTAGCTCGGCTCTCTCGGGATCTGGTCATAGATCACGAGCTCACAGCCTGCTTCCTTAATAAGGCTGATCGGATACTCTGTGAGTCCCGCATTCTCAAGATCCACTCCTGTGAATAAAGCGACCTTCTTTGCGCCTGACTTCTCCAGGATAGGCTTGATGTTCTCAAGTGCGTTCTCGCCGCTGTAGACCTCTCTTGGCATTTTCAAATTGTACTTTGTAAGCATTTTGCTCCTCCTTAATTGCTTAGCAGCTTGTGTTGCTGCATAATCAACATAAAATGTGTTTTATATTTGTGCAATGTATACGAATGTTGTTAAAATTGTCCAACCGACTTCGTATTTATGCGGTAATTATAGGAAAAGCCCATCATTTCCTCAACAAATTCACAATATTTTTATGTTTGAATCGAAAACAAGTCACAAGGGACGTGTTTCATTTTTGTGCAGTTGCTATTGGATTTTTATGAAGCTATGTGTTAAAATATGAAGCACAGTCGTGAAGGGAGCCTATTATGAGAAAATTCCGTATACTCTGCATTCCGCCCTATGAGGGAATGCGTGATCTGGTAGAAAATATTGCAGCGAGACGTTCCGATATTGAACTTCTTGTTCATCAGGGAAATCTTGAGGAGGGTCTTAAGATAGCCGTCAATCAGAGGGACAACAGCATCGATGCCATCATTTCCCGCGGATGCACCACAGAAATAATAAGGGAAAACGTGTCACAGCTTACCACAGATATAGCTCCTTCGGTATATGATATCCTGCGTGTTATCCGTACAGCCAATGAGACCGGAGAGAAATTCGCTGTTGTAGGCTATACCAGCATTACCAAAGCCGCAAAGATGCTGCGAAATATTATTCAGTATGATTTCAGAGTGTGTACCATACACAGTCAGGAGGAGTGTCTGGAGAATGTCAGCCTGCTTAAGAATGAAGGCTTTCAGCTGATAGTAGGCGATATGATGGCAGTCCAGTACGCCCGCGAGATGGATATGCACAGTCTCCTCGTGACCTCCGGCATGGAAAGCATCGAGTCCGCTATCGACTCTACTGTGGATATTCTCGCCAGATATGATTCGATGAACCAGAAAATCGATCTTTTCTCAGAGCTGCTTAAGACCAATGACGCTCAGGACACCATTATCTATACCTCGACAGGAAAAAAATATTTCTGCACCAATCCGGAGCTGCCCGATGAGATAAACGAGCTTTTAGAGAGGACTTCCGCCGTCGCCATTGCCCGCGGAAAGATAAATCTGATACGAAACCGCGGTGGTTATGTATACAATATTATAGGGCGCAGGGTCTCGACAAAGGGAAAGGATTTCTGTGTTTATAATATAAAGATCACTGAGAAAAATGAGATGTATGATAAGTACTCCATAAGAGAGGTTTCCGTAGATACGGATATCAATGATGCATATCCGATAGAATATTATCTCGGAAACAGTGAAACGACCGCCTCTATTATGGATGCCTGCGAAAAGTATGCCCTGATCGACCGTCCGGTCATGATTCTGGGAGGCCGAGGCACAGGCAAGGAGCGCCTCGCGTATACCATCTACTCAAAGAGCCGCTTAAGACAAAGCTCCATGATCATTATTGATTCGGGTCTTATGGATGAAAAGGGCTGGAAGTATCTTCTTGAAAACGATGATTCTCCATTAAACACACGCGGGATCACGATCTACTTTAAAAGAATGGAACTCATTCCGACCATTTGGCAGCAAAAGCTTGTTTTCTACTTTAAGGAATCAGGTATCTTCAAGGGCTGCCGCCTGATGTTTTCTTATTCGGTCGATTCATCGGGCGAGCCTACAGACGACCTCTACCTTTATTTAAATGAGAAGGCCAACTGTCTCAGGATCTCTATTCCTTCGCTTTCGGAAAGAAAGACTGAGATTCCGTCGCTGATCAGCCTTTACATCAACCTTATCAACATTCAGCACGGCACCCAGGTCGTGGGCTTTACTCAGGATGCCATGGCCATACTTCAGAATCACAGCTGGAACCGCAATGTCTATGAGCTTTTCCAGACCGTGCAGGAATTTGTGCTTAAATCTGAAACAGCCCATATCTCGGCAGACACTGTAAGAAACCAGCTCTCACGAGGTAAAAAGCCCGTGGCAGAAGCATCTTCTGCGTATTCAGAATTTGACCTCGACCGTACCCTGGACGAGATCGAGCGGGATATCGTACGCGCTGTCTATGAGTCCGAAAATATGAACCAGTCCCAGACCGCAAAGCACCTCGGCATCAGCCGCAGCACGGTGTGGAGACTGCTGAAGTAAACAGGGGGTGTCAGGGGGACGGTTCTTTTGACACCCATGATACTATGTACTCAGCTAAGCTCCTTCTCGCTCATCTCAAGTGCCGAAGCAATTACTGCATCCATGTCATAGTACTTATACTCGCCAAGGCGTCCGCCGAAGATGACCTTCTTCTCGCCTGCGGCAAGCTCCTTATAGCGGGCATAAAGCGCGCCGTTCTTCTCATCATTTACAGGATAGTACGGCTCGTCGCCCGGCTTCCACTCTGAGGAATACTCTCTCGAAATGATGGTCTTCGGGAGGTCGTTTCCGTCCTCGTCCTTTCCGAACTCGAACCACTTATGCTCGATGATGCGGGTCCACGGGGTCTCGCGGTCAGTGTAGTTTACAGCAGCATTTCCCTGGAAATTGGGGATGTCCAGGACCTCGTTCTCGAAGCGTACCGAGCGGTACTCGAGATTGCCGAGTGAGTAGTTAAAGTACGCGTCGATGGCGCCGGTATAGATGACCTTTTCCGCCATGGCATCGTACTCCGCCTTCTTCGCCAAATAGTCCTCGTTCAGTCTTACCTCGATGCCGTCAAGGAGGTTCGCTACCATCTTGGTGTAGCCGCCCACCGGGATGCCCTGATAGAGCGCGTTAAAGTAGTTATTATCAAAGGTAAGTCTTACTGGAAGGCGCTTTATGATGAATGCCGGAAGCTCCTTACAGTCTCTGCCCCACTGCTTCTCCGTATAGCCCTTTACGAGCTTTTCGTAAATGTCGCGACCCACGAGTGAAATGGCCTGCTCCTCAAGATTTTGAGGCTCTCCGGTTATCTCTTTTTTCTGCTCCTCGATCTTGGCTGCGGCCTCCTCCGGAGTTACCACGCCCCACATCTTGTTAAAGGTGTACATGTTGAACGGCATGGAATAAAGCTCGCCCTTATAGTTTGCGACCGGCGAGTTCGTGAAGCGGTTAAACTCCGCGAACTGCGTTATATAGTTCCACACCTTCTTATTGTTTGTATGGAAAATGTGGGCGCCGTACTTGTGGAAATTTATGCCCTCTACCTTCTCGGTGTAGACATTTCCCGCAATGTTGGGGCGCTTGTCGATGACGAGCACGCTTTTACCTGCTGCCTTTGCCTCGTGCGCGAAGACCGCGCCGTAAAGTCCTGAACCTACTACTAAATAATCGTACATATCCTTTATCACTTTCTTTTATAAATCTTATTTCGAAAACCAACCTCAAATCAGTTTCATTTTTATATCCTTTTCACATGAACCTCTACCTGCTTACCTGCAAATGCAATACCGTAGCAGACGATCTTTATCACTCCACGTTCACGCATATCAGACTCATAGGCACGGTCCGTGATTTGATCAAGTGCTTCTTCCGCCATTGCAGCAAGGTTATTCTTTTCATCGGCTTTCGCAGTCTTAAATTCCATTATGATACCCGGCAAAGCTTTCTGCTTCGGCTCCAGCTGAATATCAAAACGCCCGTCTCCCGATTCACGGTTCGATCTTATATAATACCTTGCGGTCATGGAAGCTATCAGGCCAAGAACCATCCCATGATAGAAGCCTTCTGCCGCTCCGTCGAAACAGCTTATGCAATTTATCATATAATCGCGAAGCGCCTTCTGCAGCCGGTCAGGATCATTAAGATAGATCGATTTTTCCACCTGCGTGACTACGCCTGATCCCGCAATCTCCCTGACCCAGGTGAGTATTTCAGCATTATAGACTCTTCGGATCTCCATATTTGGAATCCGAAGCTCAGCGTAAGTACCCGTTTCTGTTTCCTCAGGTGTCTTTTCGGGTGTCAAATAACCGGACAGAAGAAGGAAGCTGAATATATCATCAGCCCCATCCGAAATGCGCGGATAGATCACCTCTGTATCGATCTGCGTAGATACCCGATTTCCCTGCATCAGCTGAAGAAGTTCTTCTGCCGTATCCTGCGTCATAGACCGCATAATTTCCGACATGATGCCATTATCACTTGTGTTGACCCAAAAATTCCTGGGTACGCAGTCATTGTTAAAATAGCAGGATACCGACCAGGGATTAAATATCTCCATGCTGCCGAAGCGATAGCCATTGTACCATTCCCGAAGCTCGTACACCCGGTCCTTTTTTCCATAATACTCTGCCATGGCAAGGACCTCCTCCCCGGTAAATCCGAAATAGCTGCTGTATTTCTCATCCAGTACCGTATTTACGACCAGGTTGTTAAGACCACTGAAGAGATTTTCTTTGGAAACCCTCAGGATACCTGTAAGCACTCCGAAGGCCAGACTCTCATTATCCTTTAGACCGCCCGAGAGAAGTATCCTCATGAACGAGATCACTTCCTCGTAAAAGCCCTTCATAAAACCCTGCTGAATCGGTGTATCATACTCATCAATAAGTATTATAACCTGATGCCGGTAATGCCGGCTCAGCATGGCAGTCAGATTGAGGAGTGCTCTGCTATACTCCACATCACTAAGCTCTCCGCGGAGCATCCTGCGATAATAGCTGCGTGATATGTCATCCAGCATTTCGCTGTTTTCGAGTTCTTTATGTCTCGCGTACTCTTCTTTAAGTATAATATATATAGCTTCCCGGGATTCCTCCCATGTATCATACTTAATATCCTTAAGTGTCAGAAAAATCACGGGGAATGCTGACTGCAGTTCCCGGTACATGCTTCCGCAGTTCCAGATAGCCTTATCCTTAAAATAAACAGATGTATCCTCATCGCTTAATTCAAAGAAGGTCTTCAGCATACTGAGTGCAAGTGTTTTTCCAAAGCGTCTCGGTCTGGTGAAAAGAGTTACCATATTATGGTCATCTATCAACTCCCTGATCAGCAGTGTCTTGTCAACATAATAGCAATCCCTGACTACAGATACATAGGATGTGTTTCCTACCGCGCAGGGTTTTATCTGCGGCGCTGCCCTTCTGTCATCTGCTGAAACTCCCCTGTGCATGGCAAGCTCAAGCACTGCGCTTTCAGGAACCTTCCATCTTTTCCCGTCCAGGATGGCGCCCTCGATTTCTCCGGATCGGCATAATCCGACAACTCTTCTGGCGGTAATATGCAGCAGTTTTGATGCTTCTGTTGTTCCTATATATTTATCCATGCCGCATGGCCCCCCCCATTTCCGAAATTATTATAGCTAATATCGGAAATTTAATCAACCATAACAAGAAATTATCATAGCGAAAACAGGAAATTATAACAAAGAAATCGGAAATCTTTTTAATTAACAGGAAATTACAAGAAATCCAATTCCATTTCGCTATAGTTCGTCCGATTCAATCAGTTCAGCTATCGCGTGCCGCAAGGCTTTACGAATCCCTCCCAAAATGTTATGATGTACAGATCGATCACAAGTCCCGGAAAATTACATTTACAGAAAGAATTTATATCATGAAGATTTTATCGATCGCAGTGCCGTGCTACAACTCGGCGGCATACATGCAGGACACCATAGACTCACTGCTTAAGGGCGGTGACAGAGTTGAGATCATCATAGTGGATGATGGATCGACGAAGGACAATACCCTCGAGATTGCAAAGCAGAATGAGGCTGCCCATCCCAATATCGTAAGAGTTATCCACCAGGAAAACGGAGGCCACGGTGAGGCTGTAAACACCGGCCTTAAGAATGCTTCCGGTCGTTACTTTAAGGTGGTGGATTCTGACGATCACCTCGATACCGAGGCCTATATGAAGGTGCTCGATAAGCTCGAGTCTGAGTTCAATACGGACGAGACTGAGCTGGATGCGTTTATCTGCAACTATGTTTATGACAAAGTCGGAGAAAGCAGCAGTCATCAGAAGGTGATTGCCTACAGAAACGTCCTCCCGCAGGGAAAAGTGTTTAGCTGGGAAGATGTCGGAAGCTTCCGTCTGGGCCAGTACATACTGATGCACAGTGTCATTTACCGGACCGAGATGCTCCGCGAATGCGGCCTTGAGCTTCCAAAGCATACCTTCTACGTAGACAATATCTATGTATACTATCCGCTGCCCTATATTAAGCGCATGTACTACATGGATGTAAATCTCTATATGTACTACATCGGCCGCGCCGATCAGTCCGTAAATGAGCAGATCATGATAGGCAGGATCGACCAGCAGCTGAGGGTCAACAAGCTCCTTATCGATTATTATGACCTGGCGAAGATACAGCCGGATAAGCTCGCGAATTACTTAAGGAGCTATCTCAATATCATGCTGGCGGTATCCTCGATACTCGCGATCCGCTCCGGCACAGAAGAAAATCTCAAAAAGAGGGATGAGCTCTGGCAGTATCTTAAGTCTGTAAATGCTGAGGAATATGAACGTCAGCGAAAGTCCCTCTTTGGCATAGCCATGAACTTTAACTCCAAGCCGGGGCTTACCTTCACTTCCTTTTGCTACAAGATCGCGCAGAAGATCTACGGGTTCAATTAAAATCAATGTGTCACCGGAAACGGTCCCGATCGGCGCCCGCGCTGCAGCACTCCTGCTCAAGCTTTATGCCGTGCTCCTTCATATAAAGCAGCACATCGTAGTAGGCGCAGTCCTCCCCGCTTTTTTCCTGCAGCAGCTTATCGAGCCGTTTCCTGTCATTTTCCGTGAGCTCTCTCGCATATTTTTCATAGCGTTTTAGCTCTGTTATTCCCATGTGCCAGGTCTTAAAATCAATTCCGGAACGTCTTTTGAGATCCTCATATATCTCAAAGCCTCCGATATCTATGTCGCCGAAATGCAGATACTCAGCGCCGGAAGCATTTTCATAAATAATTTTCAAAAGCTGACGTCTGACCCCGTTGTGGTAGCCGCCAAGATAGATAATGAGGCTGTCCGGGACCTGCAGAGCATAATATGAGGTCAGATTTTCTACGGTTATGACCCTTTTTATGCTGCCGGCTTCCATCAGACCAAGTGCCCCGATGTCTGCGCCGGAAATACCTATTCCCTGCGAAAGCGCACTAAGATCTATGCGGCCTCCGGCGCCTCCCAGCGTAAACACACCCGTGCCCTTCATATAAACATAGTTTGGAGTGTGATATATGCCATATTCAGCAAGTATGGATTTATCATCCATCAGTTTTCCGGCATCAGCATTCGCATCGCTTTCGCCAAAATTCCTAAACACCTTTCCGATAAGACCGATCATGCTCTCAAAGATCTTTGAATCGCCAAAGCTTCTGATCGAAAACTCGCGTATGTAAGCCGGCTCCTCATTTTCCTCCACGCATCTTAAAGCATGTATCAGGCGCCTTATGCCGGCAATGTCGCCGATATCCGCGTATTCCTTCACGCTTTTGTGTTCCGTGAGACGCTCCCTCAGATATGTGATAAACTTAAGCGTCACCGGAGTCCTGTTTTCTGCAAATGCTGACGCCGCAAGCTCATCTCCTATCTCCCGCAGCGCCCTGAGGGCGCTTCGCTCCATGTCGGTCTTGGGTTCACGCTTCATATATTCATAGACTGCGCCGGCATTTTCCGCATTAAGGAACACCTTGGATATGATATGTCCCTCCTTGCCCTTTTTCCAGAGGATCTCCACAAAGCCCCTGTCCTGAAGGGCCTTAAGCCCGGCATGGATCTCCTCGTAGGCAGTCGAACTCTCATCAAAATAAGCCGGCAGCTGCTTTGCCGTAAATGCGTAGGCTATGCGGATCGCTACCTTATTTTCCCCTGTCGAAAGTAAGCTGTTCTCATACGAGTCCAGCAGCCCGGTCAGTATCTTTTTCTCATACATAAAGCTCACAGCATTTCACCTCGAGTGTCAGCATCATCCCACCTGCACATACTCCTCGACGAAGCTTGACTTTTCATCCGTCATTACGAGCAGTGTCTCCGCCATGGAAGGTCCTATATACTGAATTTTGTCCGGCGGAGCAGCAATAATAAACTGCAGAGGAAGCCTGTTCAAAAACTCCAGCACGCCGCCTATCCTCTCGTCATCCATGTTATTAAAGGCCTCGTCAAACATAACAAGCCCCGCAGCCTCACCTCCTATATTATTGCCGTAAAGCTGCACAAAGGAAGCTGCCACCGTAACATAGAAAGGCGTCTGGGTCTCGCCGCCGCTCTTCTCCTCACAGACCTTGGAATAATATGAATAGCTTCCGTCACTGTGTATGATCTTGATATCATAATCCATATAAGTGCGGTAGTCTGTAAACAGATCAAGCGCCGCCGCGCTGTTTTCATTATTAAGAGCCAGGCGGTCGAACAGCTCATCTATTACTTCCTTATGAGCCTCATGGAAAAGGCCGCTGAAAATAGACTCGCCCTGCACAGCATTGAAATCATCCATGATCATTTCATAATAGCTGCGGTGAGCCTTGCTCGGCATATATAAAAACTCATATTTTTCATTACTGAAGGCAATATCCTTAAGAGCCCGGTTTAATTCCTTAAACTCACTCTGCGCCTGCTTCATATTTTCCTGCAGCTTTGAAAGAAACTGCTCGCGGAACTCTTCCTCCGCGGCCGCCCTTGCCGACTGCACCTTGCCCTCGTACTCCAAAAGCTCCGAGGTCTTAAGCCTGTCGTAAACGGCAGCATATTCCGGATACCCGTCAAGGCTTGGCGCCGCGCCAAAATCATGCTCGGTCTTGTATGTGATCATCACATCGATCATGCGGCTGAGAG
Organism: Eubacteriales bacterium; assembly: GCA_030531385.1. Classification (GTDB taxonomy): domain Bacteria; phylum Bacillota; class Clostridia; order Lachnospirales; family Lachnospiraceae; genus Avilachnospira. The sequence goes on along the minus strand of JAUNNP010000026.1, from coordinate 10,641 downwards.
CATTGGCTTTTTGCGTATCATTATTCTTCTGCTGCCTTTCATAATTTTCGATAAAGCGCGCGGTATCCTTGCCTCTTCCGGCCCTTTCGTACTCCTTCTCCCATACGGGCAGCATATCCCCGGCATCCTCCGCAAGTCTCTGCCATTCAGCCCTGCGCTCCGAAAGCTCGATCTCTTTATTTTCACAGCCTGCCTTAAGACCCTCGAGGCGCTGCTTCTCTGAGCCTATGTCCTGATTCTTTATGGCAATGCTGTTTTCCTGCTCTTTTCTTATCCCCGAAAGCATCTCCAGCTGGAGGTTTTTCTGTATCAGCGTGGCATCCTTTTCCAGGGTGGCAATGCTTTTTTTTCGCGTTTCAATGGCGAGCCCAGTCTCCTTTATCGCGGTAATAACATCCAGATCATGCTTTATCTGAAGCTCACTGCCGGGAGTCGCTATGGATATAATTTTATCGAGCCTTGCCTGCCTTTTCTTATCCTCCGAGATCCTTGCCGCAAGCTCATCATATTCTTTTTCGGCAAGCTCAAGCTGCACCTTAAAGGCATTTTTTCCGATAAACGGAACCTTGAAGACCTCAGGCTTTATCGCCATTGCCACATGGTTCTGATAACGCATGCACTGCCTCGTGATCGATACCGGGTACTTCTTAAGATCCTCATAACGGTCACAGCAATGCACCTTTCCGAGAAGCATATTCACATACCGCGCGGCGTAAACATTTCCCGAGGAAACAGCCTCGGCAAGAGAGCCCTCCGGCGCATCAGCATACTCATCCAGCTTTGCGAGATTCACAAGACCTGCCCCATAGACTTTTTTTGCCTTACGCAGCTTATCATAAATGCCGAGCGCTATATCATAATTTTCCGGCTCCACGAGGATATGGAAGCGCTGTGTGTTAAGATAACCCTCGACAGCATTTCTCCAGTCCTCTTTTTCGATTTCCAAAAGCTCGCAAAGCACATGCGGCTCCGTCTTCCTTCCAAGGCGGACAAACTCCTGCCTGATCGTATCGAGGAGGAGCTCCACCGCCTCGGGATACGAAAGCTTGCTGCGCTTTAGATCCTCGATCTTTACCTTGAGCTGCTGTGCCTTAGCCTGCCCGTCCTTAAGCACTATATCCTGCTCTGCCCTCTCACGCTGCGAAAGAGCGTAGAGCTTTTCCTTGTAGCCCTTAAGTTCATCGCTGAGCTGCTTTGCCGCCGAAACATCCTCCAGCTTTTCCGGCTTTTTAAAGCACTCGATGAATTCCTCAGGGACATTTGAGGAAAGCTCTGCAAATGCTGCCGCACCGACAGCATTTGCCGCGGCTCCGGACTCCTCTGCCGTCAGCCTGATGAGACTCTCCGTCCGGCGCACGGTATCCATTATGAGCTTTTTAAGCTCCGTAAACCTTCCGCTGTTTTCAAGTTGCTTATTTTCGAGCTCGGACAGCTCCTTCCTCTGCTGCTCAAGTGCCCTGAAATCAGAGTTTTCGCGAAGTTCCACACGGAGATTCGTCTCCATCTCCTGTGTCTGGTCCTTCTCGTATTCCAGGTTTTTAAGTGCCTTTTCCTCCTCTTCAAGGCGGATGGACGTGCGATTTATCTCCTGCTTCAGCCTGTTTATCTCATCTTGTATGAGGTCGGCGTGTCCGTGTGCCAGGAAATAATGATACATATTGTCGCGGCGTATGCAGTCCATCACGTCGTCATGATGGCTGTTTATCTTCTCGAGCTTAGTTATCCTGGACTTTACCGATTCGAGCGTTCTTTCGAGGTCCTGGTAGGTGCGCACATTTTCCCTGAGGACATCGATATTGACCTCTTTTTCATCGAGCACGTAGGAATAGACGAAATCCTTGATGTCGTCTATCGGCTTAAACGCCAGTGCTTTGGGGATAAGTCTGAAAAATTTATTCTCTATTCTGCCGAGGCGCGAGGTGACCATCTTTCTGGCCTCGGAATTGGTCTTGCACCACTGCCTGATAATGTTACTGTTTGCTCCCCTGAACTCATTGATGGATCTCGGCGCCCTGCCCTTGAAAAACATACTGTCTTCAAGCTGTGTATTTTCAATCAGATATCTTGCAGTCGTTTCCTGTCCCTCTGAGGACGAATCAACTGCGGCTCCGATAATAAAATATTTCTTTCTGCTCTCCTCATAAAATTCCAGCGCTACATGAGCGCTGAGCTCTCCGGTACGCTCGTACGGCTTATTTTCCTTTCCTGTCTTGCAGCGGATATAGCCCGTCAGCTTTCGCTTTCCGTTTTCATGTGCTGCCTTATTAAAGGAATTGGTCGAGCATAATATCACAAACTGAATCGCGTCTAAAAGGGTGGATTTTCCGGCGCCGTTTTCGCCCGAGATAAGCGTCGAGTCGCCGAATTCGATGGTGCAGTTATTAAAGCGATGCCAGTTGATCAGCTTCATTCTCGTTAGCTTCTTCATCGTTTCTCTTTCCCTTTCTGTAGATTTCGAGCTTCTCGTAAGCCTTTTTAATATCCTCGACCCTTACGGCCATAAGTATGGAGTCATGGATCAGCACGCGGCTCTCTTCATTTCCGAGATCCCGGTCCAAAAGCTGCACCAGATCAAACCTGCGAAATACTTTAAGAGCATTCTGCATGGTGGTTTTATCAATAAGCTTCTGACGGATCTGAAGGCTTAAGTACTTTTCCTGAATATCGCCCAGATTGACGATCACCTCGTCACTTGCTGAAAGCTCCCTCTTTTTTTCATCATAAAGAATACGAAGGATCAGCAGAATAATCGATTCATAAAGCTTCAGATTCAGCCTGTTGTAATTCTGCGGATTCGTAAGCTGTATAACTCCGTACTCCTCATTTATCTCAAGCCTGTACCCCAGCACCTCCAGAAAGGCCGCAAATTTTTCCTTATATTTTTGCACAAAATAATAGTCGCCCCTGTTCTCCCCGCTCTTGCAGATAAAACAGGTGCTGATCAGCTTATTGCATACGCGCTTGAATTCGTCCTTATCTCTTTGCAGCATTCCATCCAGTAAATCCAATTTATCCTCCCCTGACACCCTTTTTCATCATTTTCGGGAAATGCAAAAGTCCGGAAAGCTGAACCCTCCGACTTCGACATTTCCCAAGACCTCTACCTTGTAGTCCATATCCTTTCGCTGACCATATAATCTCACATAAATCAGCTTGATGAAATCCTCCGTCGTATCCAGCGGAAACTCCGAGGCCTTCTTTTCATTTCTTCCCGCAAGCTGCTCGGAAACATATCGGCCGATTTTTTCCTTACTTAGGATCCTTGCCATTTTTTCTGTCATCCTGCGCAGCTTTTCTCTCTTAAGTTCTTCGGAAACCTCATCATAATCGAGCTCAGCCGGGATAAATTCTTTTTTGCCTTCTATAGGCGAATAGAATGATGCCTCATCCAGAAATGAGCTTCCGTATAAGCGGACAAGTCCATCGAGAAATTCGATTTCATAAATTGCGGCGGGATCCGGATTTTCACGGTTCATGACCTCGTTTATGCCCATCAGCAGCTCTTTGATCTGTCCCCTTACGTCTTCATTTCCCGAAAGCAGGAACTTGGCACGATTCACTGCAGAGCGCTGGTACTGGGTATTCTTCCGGTCTATTTCAGAAAGGATGTCATCCATGTTTCTGAAAGCTTCGATGACCTCATGCAGATACCTGTAGACCACATCCTTCGCATCTTCTGCGGAAATCTCCTGCATGGCCGCTATCTCAGCTGCCGTCTGATCCATGTATTTGGCACTTCTGCTTTTCTGCTCGAGGCGCTCTATGATCTCAGGCCTGAATTTGGAAACATTGTCAGAGGTAATAAGACGGTGATAGGCCTTGTCAACTATGTTCGTGATGTAATCATTAAAGAGCGCGTCCATGATCTCGGAAACTGTGCTGTGCCTTGTGAGCTCGTCTATATAATGCTTGATGCTCGAGTTCAGGTTCTTAAGCCCTGTGATCAGCATATCTGTATTGTCCAGGATCTGAAGAAGTACAACTCCCGGATTATCCGTCTGTGTGCGCACCAGGCTGTAGATAGTATAGATGTAGCCCTGGTACTCTACCTTCTTTCCGTCCCTTATCTCCAGTAGGGTTTTGATCAGCTTTACCGCATAGTCCTTAAAATTAACACGCTGGACATAGCTTTTATCAGTCTCTATCTCTATCCAGCCATAGTTCTCAAGTCTTCTCAGGATACCGTTCGCCTTTCCTCTGCTGTCCGAGGCTGAAAATTCCTCATCCACTATGTCCGCAGCATTTGCCTGTTCAAAATAATACTGCAGCTCATCTGCCAGAACTTCTCTTTCCACGCCAAAAGAAAGCTGATGCTCCATCACAGAGTACAGCCGGCTTATACATTCCCAGTATACAAGTTTATTTTGTGAGGAAAGCGGGACGAAAAAATTCCCCGGAATTACGTGAAACAAGCTTCTGCGATTCCTTTCTGCTTAAGTGCCGGATGCGCGGCGAAAGTGTCAGACTGGGCTGTCCCCGATGACACCCGAATACCTCTTTTATTCTGAAGCATAGCACAACTTACTTATCGAAACAATACGGTGACACCATCAATAGAGCTTTATATTCTCCCAGAGTCTGTATCTTTCTTCAGCATTGCCGGTTTCAGTAGTTTTGACAGACTGACCGCCTTCGGCAGTTTTTCCGATTTCAGCAGCCGGTTCGGCGGCTGCATCGGCTTCGAACGCCCTGCTTTCAGCATGGGAGCTGCGTGAAAATACAAATGTCTCCCAATTTTCAGCAGTGAACGGCTTCCAGCCTTTAAGCCGCGGAGTTCCGTATTTTATAAAGTTCACAAAGGAGCCGTGCATCTCGGCATGAAGCTTTCTAAGCTTTTTCGGCGGCACACCTTTGTAAAGTGAGCTCATTGCTCCCTCATAGGTATTAAGTGCGGGGCACACATCCATTGAATGAGTTGCACCCATTTTAAGGGCACGCGACATCCCCGTCACAAAATTAAAACGGTACATATATGTCCTGCTGTATGCGCTCTGTGCTATGGCGCATTTCATGGTGTCAGCCCAGAACATGCGGTCACGGTTGATGGCCTTAACTGCTTCAGCTTGTTTCCCGCCATATACGCGGTGGAACTCAGGTATGAGTTCCTCGTAATGATTGAATCTGAGCATGGTCTCGATCTCATCCCATTTTCTCGGACAAATCTTTAAGAAGCTGAAGAGTCCGCCCTCATCTGCGCAGGTACCGAACATTATCTGCTTATCCCCGGCTCCGCCGCGTCGAAACATTTCTTCAGGAGTCTCTGTTACCAGGTCATCTATCACAGGTCCCGACACCATGATGCCGGGCGTCACGTTATCTTCGGTCGTAAAGAATGCCGCGCAGCCTTTTTTGATATTCTCCACAGGCATGGTTTTTAAATCCGCATCTCCTGCATCTATTCCTGCCCACTCAAAAAATTTCTTATTGTTTATCTCCTGCGTGGTTTCGCGGGTAATGTTGCTTGCGATGCCGCTCATGATTATGGCGCGTTTAAAAAGAGGTCTCGCTGTCGGTGCGCATAAAAGTGCCATTACCGCAGTCCCGCCTGCAGACTCCCCGGCCATGGTGACATTTTCCGGATCACCGCCAAAGGCCGCAATATTTTCATGCACCCACTTAAGGGCGAGTATCATGTCGGACACTCCGCAGTTTGAGTCAAATGCTGCCTTATTTTCTGCCGCATCTCTGAAATCATAGAATCCGAGTGCCCCCAGCCTGTAATTAAAGCTTACGGCAACTATGCCGCGCCTTGCAAAAGACTCGAGGTCATACTCAGGCGCCGACGCATCTCCCGCATGCTGGCCGCCGCCGTAGATCCATATAAAGACCGGAGCGGCAGCATTTGCCGCTGAACGTCTGTCAGGAGCTTGCCTTGCAGTCCCAGCACCGACTGCGCTTCCCTTCGGCGCCCACACATTAAGATACAGGCAGTCCTCGCTTTTTTTGTTGTCTATATCCGACAGTGCCTGAAAGCGGCCGCCCGCCATCTGCTCCGGTCCCGCACCGAATTTAAGGCAGTCCCTCACACCCTCCCAGGCATCTGCCTGAATTGACCTTTTAAATCTTAAATCGCCAACAGGCGGCTTAGCATATGGAATGCCAAGCCACCTGTCACATTTTTTTCTATGTTCGCCGCGCACCGGGCCGGCAGTTGTATTTACAATAGGATTTTTTACGCTCTTGTCTTTGCTGATTTTCATAGGTCACTTTACACTATCGATTTTCATAGGTCGCCTTGCACTGTCACCGGCATAGGATAAACATAAAAATCTATTTTCTATGCCGACCAAGAAAATTTTAACACATTTTCCGCTAAATTTTGGCATAGATAATTCTTAAATTCAAATTATCTATGCCACCTGACTATTTTCACAGAAAATTTCGGCATAGGAAACCTGAAAATCCAAATTTCCTATGCCGAACAATACGCAACTTTATTTGCAAAATGCTGCAAGCGACCAGACTTTATTGCAATTCTATTTACCAAGGCCGCTGCTTATATCACCTGACACGCTTTACACAAAGTTAATAAACTTCGGAACCAACAGGTCGCCGGCATTTTCCTTCATATATCCGCGGATCGCATCCTCAGCGAGGCTTCCCTCTCCGGCCTTTGCGCCGCCTGCAGTCCTGATATCAGCCGCGAGCATCATCTCGTTGGCCTCCTGGTCAAAGCTTAAGAAGCACTCAGCCTTAGCCACCTCAGGTATGCTCATAAGAGTCTCTTCAGCCTTCTTAAGGTCGAAGTAGTTAACTCCGCGGAGACCGTCGGTCAGCACCTTGCGTCCCACCTTGTCAAGGAAGTCCACAGAGCCGTCAGGCATGATGCGGGCAATGAGTCCGGTGTTATAAATGGTGCCCGGTCCGTACGGGAACTGAACGTGGTCAGTAAACTCCATAGGCTCGTAGTTGAAGATGTAGAGCGGGCCCCATGCGCCGTAAGGCTTCTTGTTATAGCTCTCATCGAAAATGTAGATCCTGATCTTCTCCTCGCCGTCGGTATACTTAAAGAGCTTCTTTCCTGCAGCTTCCTCAAGCTTTCCTGTCTCGATATGGAACTTGCTCGGATAAACCTCGTCCGGAAGATGATTCTTTAAGAGACGAACTGAGGTCTCAGTCATCATTGCGCGGAGTATCTCCTCAAAGCAGGTAAGGAAGATATTCAGCATGTCATAGTCGAAGCGGTTCTCCCAGAATCTGAGCTCCACATAGTAGCCCTTCTCGTCATACATTACCTGAAGGTGGAACGGAAGCGAGTTGAGCTGAACATGGATACGCTCAGTTGAAGCTCCGCCGACCTGCTCTACCTCGAGGATATCGCCCTGGAACTGGAAGAACATCTCGCTCTCCTTCGGGCAGCTGACGAGGCACTTCATGGTATTCATGATCTGGTCTGCACCCTTCCTTAAAAGGTCCTCTACCTTCTCATGATCCACGCGGCTGTAGCGGTAGTAATAGGTCTCAAAGAGTGAGCCCGCAAGCCTGCTCCAGCGGCTGTCCGTACGGCCCGAATGGATCGAGCTGCAGAACACCTCATCCTGATCGGAGAAGAGACTTATCGTATAGTTGAAGGCCGTAAGGAACATAGCATTTTCAGAAACACCATGCTGCTTGCCGTAGTAAAGAACGTTCTTTCTTGCCACTGAACCCAGTCTCTTCTTGATGACGCCAAAACGGCCCTTACTGAGATCCTCTTCCTCTGCCTTATTTAAGATACTGCGGTCCATGCGTACCGGCTTCATAAGCTCAGTCACATAAGCGCTGTTCTTTGCGCGGATGCCGTTTGTCTCACGCATCTGCTCTTCGAGGATGTACTCGAAGGTCGTGTAGGTCTCCTTCTCGAATTCCTCGCCGTCATAAGCCTTCTTAAGGTCCTCCATAATAATGTTCATGGTCATGCCGTCGCCCATGAAGTGAGCCACGTCGAAGAACATGTAATTGTGCTCCTCGCCCTCGAAAAGGTAAATGTGAACGAGATCATCGTCTGCCCTGAAGCGGAACGGAACGATAAGCTTCTGCATCATTTCCTCTGCCTCGGCATCCTTTATAGGCTGGATCGGAATGTCGATCACTCTGCTGTCATCACGGAAGATAGCATAATACTTCTGCTCGGTAGGCTTTACGATCGCCTTGAGTGACGGATGCGCATCAAGCACTGCGTGGATGGCATCGCGGAGCCTCAGAAGGTCTACCTCCTTGCTCATGCGGAAGCTGAACGGCAGGTTTCCTGTAGTATTGCCCGGAATGATATATGCGAAATACTTCTGCATTCCCGTAAGCGGGTAAACCTCGCGCGGAGAAAGGTCGATCTTCTCCTCGCCTGCCTTGGCAAGGAAGAACTCCTCGATCTCGATAACTGACGGATGCTCCATAAGCTCGCCGAGAGTGATATTCTCACCAAGCTCCTCCTCGATATCTGAGATAAGCATCATGCTGCACATTGAGTCCATGCCGCAGTGATAGAGATTGTCATCGATACCGAAGTCGCTGTGTCCGAGGGTCCTTGCGATAAGATCGTAGATCTTCTGCTGGAATGCTGTCTCCGGAAGCTTGTGGTTCTTAGCCTGTGCAGCCTGCTCCGCCTTCTTGTCGAAGAATGCCTTACGGATGATCTTCTTTGAAGATGTCTTCTCGAACGGTGTAGTGCGGACTGTAACTGTCGCGATCTGTGCGTAGGTCGGAAGCTCCTTGTTGCGGTTTGCAACTATCTCATTAATTGCCGCCCTGATGTCGGTAATGCCGTTTGTCTGGGCATATTCGAAGTTCGGATAAACCTCAGCCGCGATAACATCGTCCTGACCATAGGCTACGATTTCCGCTACAAGGCGGTCACCGTCAAAGTGATTCTCGATCATCTCAGGTGAAACATTCTCACCATTGCTTAAGATAATGAGATTCTTCTTGCGGCCGCTAAGGTACAGGAAGCCATCCTCATCAAGGTAACCTAAGTCACCTGTGCAAAGCCAGCCGTCCTCGGTAAGCGCCTCTTTGGTAAGCTCGGGATCATTGTAATAACCCATCATTACAGAAGGGCTCTGTACCTGGATCTCTCCGTCCACGATACGGATCTTGCAGCCTGTTACCGGGTGGCCTACCGAAGTTACCTTCTCCTTCCACTCATAATCCGGAACCGAGATCTTAGGCGCGCACTCTGACATGCCGTAGCCCTGGCCTGTGATGATGCCGAGCTTAAGGAGTGCTGAGGAAAGTGCCTCTGAAAGATATCCGCCGCCGCTTGTCATACGTGTAAGGCGCTTTCCAAGTACCATCTCGCGCACCTCGGAATTGGACTTTTCAGGGTACTTCTGCTGAAGGGCAGCAATACGGTTTACAAGCATCTTGGCCATAGCCGGAACCACGCGGATCATGCTTGGCTGGAAGCGCTGTATATAATAAAGCATCTTTGTGAGGTCGTCGCAGAGGCAGAGCGTGCTTCCGTAACGGAGCACAAGCATAACGTCGCCGCTGATGCAGAAAATGTGGTGTATCGGAAGTACATTGAGGCATACCTCTGTGTCGTCATCGGTACAGAACATATTGTCAATAATGTTGCCGTGCGAGAGCATTACGCCCTTGCCCTGGCCTGTGGTTCCCGATGTGAAGATGATCATCGCGCAGTCCTCGGGCCTTGCCGGTGACTTGTAGGTCTCGCCGCGGTGGATCTTTACGATATTAGGAAGTGATCTTCCGTTTTTAATGCTGTGGAGGCAGATGAGGCGCTTGATCGACGGGCACATCTGCTGTGCGAGATGAGCCTGTGAAGCGAAGTCTCTTGTAAAGAAAAGAATGTCTGTGTCTGCCTTCTTGAGGTTCTCGGCAAGCTTCTCTGCGCTTAACTGAACATCCATCGGCATGGCTACGCCGCCGCCGCACGGAACTCCCATGAGCGCCACAAGATACTCATAGCAGCACTTTCCGAGGATGGCAGCATGAAGCTGGTGTCCGTCCTTCTGGGTCTTTTCCAAAATATAATGTCCGAGAGCAAGTGTGTCCGCCGTGAAGGTGCCGTAGCCCTTCTCGAAGATTTCCTCGTCGATCTCATAACGGAAAAATACGCGGTTTTCATACTCTTTTCCTACGTTCTTTATAAGGTCGTAGATTGTCTTGGTGTTGTTAAATGTGATCATGTGGTCTCCTGTTGTCTACTGTGATCTTGTTATTCCGGCTGACAGGTTGCCGGGTCTCCCGTTTATTTCGTGATGCGAAATAAAATTTAAAAATAAAATGCAGGCATCGCCTGACATTTGCAAAATAGTAACTCTTATGACAGTTACAGAGTATAGCATAGCACTATATATTTCGCAATACGAAATAATATCTCAAAATCTAGTTTTTATTTGTCGGTAATTCAGTAAATATGCTTACTATTTTCATTCCGGGCATCGGGATTAGTTTATTTTAGCCATCTCGATGCCATTACACCCTACTCTGCACAATGCGGGCATCGATATTGATCCTTTTCTTCCATTCCGATGTCACTTTGCTTAACTCTAAGCCTCCCTGGCATCGATATTTGTATTTTCTATAAATTCTCGATGCCCAAACACACTATTAGTTCCTGCCCATTACATCGATTTAAGTCATCTTGCCATTTTCCGATGCACTTCTACATGAAGCTCAATAAAAATGGCATCGAGCCTA
>JAUNNP010000153.1:1383-4128 GCA_030531385.1 Eubacteriales bacterium | reverse complement strand
TACTTGAAAAGAAGATACCATATTCTATCGGAGGCGGAATCGGTCAGTCAAGACTTTGCATGCTGCTTCTTGGACGCGCACATATCGGTGAGGTCCAGGCGTCTATCTGGCCTGATGAAATGCGTGAAGAATGTGAAAAGTGCGGCATTCACCTTTTATAAATAATGGGAACTTATTCAGAAAAACAGGGCGATAAAATAAAAACAACGGAGTTTATAAAAATGCGTGACAAAAGAATAGTCATTAAGCTTGGAACCTCAACGCTTACTCATCCATCGGGAGAGCTCAACATTCGCCAGATGGAAAGAATAGTGCGTGCGGCAGCTGATATAAAGGGCATGGGAAATGAGGTCATCATCGTTACATCTGCGGCTATTTCAGCAGGTACTGCTAAGCTTGGACTTTCGGAAAGACCGAAGGAGCTCTATGCCAAGATGGCGGTATCGGCGATCGGACAGGCCCAGCTGATGCACATATATGATACTCTTTTTTCAGAGTACAACTGCACTGTTGCCCAGATCCTTCTTACAGATGACAATGTGGAAAATGCCAAAAAGGCGGAAAACCTTTCAAACACCTTTAAGACCCTGCTTGGGATGGGCGTCATTCCGATAGTTAATGAAAATGACTCAGTAGCTTCTTCCGAGATCGAGAGCGGACATCAGAAGGTACTTGGAGACAATGACACACTTTCGGCAATAGTTGCAAGGCTCACAAATGCGGATCTGCTCATTCTTATGAGCGATATCGACGGTCTTTATGATCTGGATCCAAGAACAAATCCGGATGCAAGACTGCTTCATGATGTTATTGAGATAACCCCCCAGATAGAGGAGATGGCAGGCGGAGCGGGTACAGCGCACGGTACGGGCGGCATGATAACAAAGCTTGCCGCAGCCAGGATCGCTACTGAGGCGGGGATCGACATGATCATCGCCAACAGCAATAATATCGATAATCTTTATGATATCGTAGACGGAAAGACAGTAGGAACACGTTTTTTTGCAAAGAGAAGTAATAAAAGCACAGCAGAATAAAATCAGAAATAAGGTATAAAAATGAGTGATTTAGAAAAACAGGCCATTGATGCGAAAAAGGCAGCACTTATACTTATGAATGCCGGAACCGCAGAAAAGAATAGGGCACTTGCGGCAATTGCAGATGAGATCATCATAAGACAGCCGGAGTGGCTTGAAGCAAATGATATCGATATGGAGAAGGCTAAGCAGGCCGGCCTTTCAAAAACCATGCTTGACAGGCTCAGGCTTACGCCGGAGCGTATTGAGGGAATTGCGGACGGAGTAAGACAGGTGATCTCGCTTCCCGATCCTGTCGGTGTCGTTGATAAGATGTCCGAAAGACCAAACGGCCTTATCATTGGCAGAAGAAGAGTTCCGCTCGGCGTCATTGGCATAATCTTTGAGGCAAGACCGAATGTTACTGTTGATGCAGCGGTACTTTGCCTTAAATCGGGAAACGTCTGCATTTTACGAGGCGGAAAAGAGGCAATCAATTCGAACAAGGTCGCTGCGCGTATCATGCAGGATGCGCTTGAAAAGGCAGGACTTCCAAAGGCGTGCATACAGCTCGTACAGGATACCTCCCATGAGACAGCTGATGAACTCATGCATATGAATGATTATATTGATGTCCTTATTCCAAGAGGCGGACGCGGGCTTATAAGAAGAGTTGCCACTGAAGCATCTGTTCCTGTCATCCGTACGGGAGAAGGCGTCTGCCACATTTATATAGACAATGATGCAGACCTTGATATGGGAGCAAGGATACTTGAGAATGCCAAATGTTCGAGGCCGTCTGTGTGCAATGCTGCGGAATGCGTTCTCGTACATAAGGATATTGAGGCTGAGTTCCTTAAAAAAGCCATTCCTTTTCTTGATAAATATGAGGTGGCTCTGCGCTGTGATGAGCAGGCACTCGCAGTCGTCGGAAGCGGCAGGGCAGAAGCGGCAAATGAAGAGGACTGGGATACAGAATATGGTGACTATGTTCTTGCTGTAAAAACAGTTGAGAGCTTTGATGAAGCGGTTGAATTTATCAATACACATGGAACAGGCCATAGCGAAGCGATAGTTACGGAGAGCTATTCCAAAGCCCAGAAATTCCTTGACCGCATAGATGCGGCTGCGGTATATGTAAATGCTTCTACAAGATTTACAGACGGCGGAGAATTCGGACTCGGAGCCGAGATAGGGATCTCCACTCAGAAGCTTCACGCCAGAGGCCCGATGGGACTCGAAGAGCTTACGAGCTGCAAATATGTGATCTATGGTTCCGGACAGATAAGGTAAAAGGCCGGAGACTTAAGAAAACACCTATAAGACAAAAGTGGAGGAAAAACAGCATGAAGCTTGGATTTATTGGAACGGGAAATATGGGAGGTGCGCTTGCGAAGGCAGCATCAAAAACCGATAAAGGCATTACCATACTTCTCGCGAACCGCACAGCCAAAAAGGCTGAGAGGCTCGCCGCTGAAATATCAGGAGAACGGAATAATTCTATTTTGGTATGTGATGCCGGTAAGGCAGCGGCAGAAGCGGATTTTCTTTTTCTTGGTGTGAAGCCCCAGATGATGGAGGAAATGCTTGCCTCAATAAAAGACATCCTTGCAGGAAGAACGGATATAGTACTTGTTACGATGGCAGCGGGCTTAAGCATCAGCGGTATATGTGAAATGCTGGGAGCTGAATTTCCTGTAATAAGGATAATGCCGAATACTCCGGCAGC
>JAUNNP010000153.1:0-1283 GCA_030531385.1 Eubacteriales bacterium | reverse complement strand
GGCGGTTTCAGAAGCGCTGTATTTGAAGCTGTGACCGCTGCTTATGAGAAGACGCTGGCGCTTAAAAAGTAAGCTGCTAATTTGCGGAATTCATAAGTGTGTGAAGGATGTCAGAGTAGACCTTCTGGCTGCAGTTCTTCCAGTTGGTACACATATTTTCCGCCGCTGTCTCGTCGGGGATGGAAATGTCTATGGATAAAATAGTTGACTTTCCTTCTCTGGCTGTGCAGTGCACGGTATAATTTCCCGATTCACTCTTATAGTACTCAGCTGTTACACCGGCTTCTGAACGCATACTGAATTTATTGGCTTCCAGATACTCGTTCATATCGGCAATGGCTGCGTCTGAGATATCTCCTGAAAAGAAATCCAGAGCCTCCTTGCCGTCGTCCGTTATCTCATAGTGAGTCGCGTTGCTTACCTGGTGAGAGGTTATCAGATTGGACTCGACCAGGTCGGTCAGAACGCTCTGAAGTGTAAAATAGGTAGTATACTCCTTATCGAGGAAAAATTGCGAAAGCTGGGAATTGGTCAGCGGAAAGTTGACCCTCTCAAGCATATACAAAGACATAAGCTTGTATAAAGTTTCAGGTTCCTGTATCATGTGAGTTCTCCTTAAGAAGTATATTGTATTGAGTATAGCATAAAATCACATACTGTGTCGTTACCGATTTGATGAACGGTGCGATTTTTGTATGGAAATACTTAAATGGACTGTGGTATGATGATACCAGGGTCAAATATGAAAGATAAGATAGTCAGACTTTCAAAAGGAATTACGGAAATCGAGACGCCGGTAATGGAAATAACGCCGGGGTCTGTTTTTGATACTTTTGTTTTGGGTCGTGATGCAGGCTTCATTATTGAACTCCTTAGCACCAACGGAATCAGCATGAAGGGGATATGCTTCGCGGATGATCCCCGCATCACTGCTGACGCAGTAAGCTTTGTCGGAAGAAGAGTCCATGTGACCTTCCATATCAGCACCTCCGGCATCGCTCCCGGATATAAAATGACAGGTACTGTCGAATTTGTCACAAACGGCGGAGAGATCAGCATTCCGTACAGCTTCGGTTTTGTTGAAAATACGTCGCTTACCGGCCAGGCAGGCAGCGATCCGGCAGCATTTTTCATTGGGACCGGTGAAGCTCCGGCATTTTTATCAGATGATTTTGTTTCCGAGAATCCTCTTAAGGTAAGCTATGCTTTAACAGACAGGACAAATACAGCTGAGGATCAGACTTGCGACCCGGAAGAAAGCATACTTCTCGAAAATCTGCCTG
>JAUNNP010000025.1:23685-24001 GCA_030531385.1 Eubacteriales bacterium | reverse complement strand
AAGTAAGTGTAGGCCTGGGAAGGACTTTTTGCTGATCTGGGCCTACAAAGTAGAAGTAAGTGTAGGCCTGGGAAAGACTTTTTGCTGATCTGGGCCTACATTTTAGGTGAAAAGGCATCCTGAAACGGGGTAAAACGATTACGGGATGCCTGGGAGAGATAAAAAGGCATCCTGAAACCGGAGAAACTGATTACAGGATGCCTGGGAGAGTTAAAAAGGCATCCTGAACCAGGCTAAGGCAGGTTTAGGATGCAAAATAGAGCAGAATTAGACATTAGCTTCTTGTTTATGCCCTATATTTAATATAAAATTAACC
>JAUNNP010000025.1:0-23675 GCA_030531385.1 Eubacteriales bacterium | reverse complement strand
TCAGATTCAGATCCAGATAAAGATCAGATCCAGCTCCAAATCCAGATCCGGTTTCAGCTTCAGATCACAAAGTCTTCGGGAGATTCAGACTATGAAAAGAAATATAAAAACAAGACTTCATAAGACCTTCACATTATTCAGTGTTTCCGCGCTTATTTTTACATCAGTGCTGGCAGCACCGATGGCAGTTTTCGCTAAGCCGGGCAGCGCCGGCAATGCAAAAGCAAATGAAGCAGCAACCACAGCAGCCACCGCCGAGGCCGACACCCCGGCAGCTTCAGCCACCGCAGCAACCGCTGCCGAAACAGAGTGGGGCTGCTACATCTACATGATCGGCACCGACCTCGAGTCAGATGGCGGCTCTGCAACCAACAACATAGAGGAACTCCTTAAAGCACCTAAAAGCGACGATGTAAGATATATCGTTGAGCTTGGCGGAGCGAGTGAATGGAACAACGAATACGGAGACTCTGACCGGGTAAAACGCTTTATAATACAGGGCGGTGAGATAGAGTGCGTCTATGACGAGCCGCTCACTAACATGTCACAGCCTGAAAACTTTGCGGACTTCATAACCTGGGCGAAGCAGAACTATCCTTCAAAAAAGACTATGCTGGACATCTGGGATCACGGCGGAGCAGTAACCGGCATAGGCTGGAACGAGCTTTATGAGAGAGACCATCTGTCGGTTCCCGATCTTGCATATGCACTTAAATCATCGGGAGTTCATTTTGACCTCCTTGGTTTTGATGCCTGCCTGATGGCCGATTTTGATGTACTTTATAACTTAAGAAGCTATGCAGACTATATAGTTGCATCTGAGGAGATCGAGATGGGACTGGGCTGGGACTATAAGGGCTTTGCGACACTGCTTTCACGCAATCCGACATGCTCAGCACGCACACTCGGGAAATACATCTGCAATACTTATGAGGACAACTTTACAGCCAATAGCAATGGTTTCAGCACAACATCGACACTTTCCCTTATAGAAACATCAAAGCTCAAAGAAGTAAAAAGAAGTCTCGAGTCATTTACAGAAGCAATGATCGACCTCATGGAGGCAGAAAACGCCGCAAAGAACAACGAGAGTGTGTCTGACAGCATAGACCCGGATTATTTCCGATATCTGCTGCTTGCCACCAATGACACAAAGCACTATTATTATCAGTTCGAAAGGGACCTTGTTTCACTTGCCGTTGACGCGGCTCCGTATGTCGGCGAGGAGATAGCCGCAGACCTCATCGATGCAGTCCGCGACGCCGTCATTCACCGCACACAGTTTGATGAAAGCAGCTACAACAACGGAATATCCTTCTTCTGGGGCTTCTCCGCAGAGCCAAAGCTCCTGAATATATATTCAAAAATAGTATCCGTGCCGCGCTATCTGGCACTTATAGACGCCTGCAATTATGGCTGGAATGCGCCGGTCAGTCTCTATAAAACCACAAAGCGCATTGCGGAGCCGGATTACCTTGATTACCATGTAAAGCTTGGCATAAGTGAGAACAAGACCGAGGTCGATTCACTCATTATCGAGGAGGGCGCAAGAGCCGTTCGCTCGGTGACCTATGGCCTCTACTCCCGGGATGAAAATGACAACACCTTCCAGATCGCCGAGATGGGCAACGTTGCCGTAGACAACAACGGCTCAGCATTCACAGCAAAATTCGGCGGAAAAGTAGCCTCCATCAACGGAAACAATATCGTAATGAAGGTCGCGCGCGAGACCGATGATTACATTCTTTATGACATTCCGGTCTACAGCCCGCTTTTGGGTAATGGCCAGCAAATGCTCCGCGCTGCATTTTATAAGAATGCTGACGCCGCCGACGAACTGAATATAGATGACCTGAAGGACCAATCGATAGCGCCTTGGGATCAGTCGGAGGCCGACAAGTGGATCGGCGAGTATGGTGACGGCGAAAACGGATATTTCGAGCTAATCGGTATAGTCAATGATTACGATTCTTCAGCGGGGGAATACCCGGACCGCAGCGTATATGACCTTGGCTATGGCTTCGATCTGCAGATAGTTTATCCGCAGGTGGACGGCTTCAGCACAACAGGCTATGTTCTTGGCGAGACCTTCACATTTGACCGGGATACAGCCATCGAGATGATCCCGCTTCCGGACGGCGATTATGAGCTGTCCTATAACGTCGGCACGGTCTTTTGTGAGACAAAGACCTCCGACCTCATTCCTATCACCATAAAGGACGGAGAGCTTATTCCGTACGAGGCTTCCGATGCTGATGCGGCAAATGCTGACGCCGCAGCAGGAAGCGGCAGCTCCGGCAACGCTGACAATAACGGCAACGGCAAAAATGCCGCAGCAGATGATGCGGCTGCGGTAGAATACTGCGAGTTCAAGCTCGTGACGGCAGACGAATATTATGCGGAGGCTAAAGCCGCAGAAGAGAAAGCCGTAGCTACCGAGACCGACATGACGGCCGCGGCGCCGAAGGACAAGGTCACCGTCATGTTCTACCTTGACGGCGCAAACCTTGAGGAATATATGGGCTATTCAACAACAGTATTAGGCAGCATGCTTCAGGCAAAGGACAGTGAGGACGTAAACTTCCTGCTTACCACCGGCGGCAGCAGGAGCTGGAACAATAATGCCATCGACAACAACGCCATGCAGCGCTTCGAGATCCATGGTGACACACTCGTTGAGATGGAAAAATATCCGCTCACAAATATGGGCGATCCGCAGACCCTTGCTGAGTTCCTTAAGTGGGGCGCTGACAATTACCCGGCAGAGCATTATGCTGTATTCCTCTTTGACCATGGCGGAGCCTGGTCCGGCTGTGAATCAGACGATGTTTATGACGGAGCCTCAATAGACTTAAATGGCCTTGATTATGCGTTTGATTACAGCGGCGTGCACTTTGATGACATTGTGTTTAACTGCTGTTTGATGAGCAACCTGACAGTTGCGTCACACATGGCTGAATTCGGAGACTACATGGTAGCATCTGAAGAGGCGATGTTTGCGGTTCCGTTCAGACTTACGAGCACCATGAATTACATAGTCAGAAATGCTGATCATTTCGACGCAGAGCGCCTTGGAAAGCAGGCAGTAAACATGCTCACAGGTTCAATCGAAACAAGCATGCGTGAAGATGGAATAAGCGGAGCCTTCCAGTGCGCGGATCTTCTCGATCTTTCAAAAATCAAAGAAGTAGTAAAGGCAGTCGATGAAATGGGCCTGGAAATGACAAAGCTCCTTGACGATCCTGCGGGGCTCACAGCATTAACAGCAAAAATGTCCTCAACCAGAAGCTACGTTTATCCGTACCTGAAGGATACGGTAAGCCTCGCACGCAATGTATCAGGGATCATATCGGAGAAGGTATGCGACCGTGTCGAAAATGCTGTCGAGGATGCTGTTGTTTATATGGTATCCAACAGTAACTTTGCAGGCTCCAACGGACTGTCCATTACATTTGACTCTGATGGCAGCCTTAATGGAGATTCAATGAATGAATATGCCGAGATCTGCCCGGCCAAAAATTACCTTGCCTTCCTTGATGCGATCAATTTAGGCTGGCACGCATATCCCGGAACCTATGAAACCGGCGAGGTGCTCGAGGGAGCCTGCCCCACAGACTACCGCATCATGTCCGACTTAGTTTCAATGAAGGATATAGAAGGCGCAGCGGGAGCGGAAGATGGAACGACCATCGGTCTTAAGATTACAGAGGGCATTGACGTGATAAGCGACGTTACTTATCAGGTCGAGTATTATGATGAGGAAACGGATGCATATTACGGCATTTCAGAGCTCGGAAACCTCAGGCTGATCACGGCTTCCGAAGTCGGCAGCGGAACGAGCGTTATCTTCGAGGAGACCTTTGACGGCCGCGCTATCTTCATCGATGACGCCATGCCTTATTTCACGGTAACAGAGCGCGGCGAGGGATACAGCATCCTTTCGGCACCTGTCATTGTTTACGGTGATGGTTATAATGATGAATATGATCTCAGAGTAGCTTATACAGAAGAAGCTGAGCCTGTCGCAGATGATGTACTGACAGACGCCGCAGCAGATACTTCTGCCAATGCTGGGGCACCTGAGAGCACTGAATCCTCATACAGCTTTGACCTCGAAAACATCGATCTCGATAAAGGTGAGTTCAGGATACTTGGCATATTCTCGAAATCAGGTCCTGCAGCTATAAATTCAACGACCTTCTTACAGAAGCTCGAGGATGGAGCCATGATCGTATTCCTCCGCCCGGCATTTGATATAATGGGCAATGATCTTGGCTATGTAGAAGGAGACTACATCATCTACAATAATGAAACGGATGTTAATGTCAGAAACCTTGAAGATGGCGATTATCTCGTACGTTTTGCGGTAACTGACGGACTCCTCAGAAAAAGCTATTCTGACGGCGCATATGTAAGCATGAACCGCGGACGCATCCAGCCTATAGACATAGTGGGCGAGGAAGAATTCTGGGCATCGATCGCCGGGGCCTTTGGCTATGAATTTGGCCAGGGCGAAGGCGAAGCCGACAACGTCGAAGCCGAAGGCTACGAGTACGCCGAACCCGAAACACAGCCGGAAACTGAGCTCGAGCCCGACACCTCAGTAAGCATCGGCGACCTAACTCAGCAGGAACTCGAAGACATGATCTACACCATACTTCAAAACCTGCGCAAAGAATATACCCAGAACGCCGGTTAAATTTTAGTACGACAATTTAAGAATTGTTTACGGCTTAGTTAACTCTATAGACAAAGAAAATATCGAATAATATAATGGCAAAGTACTCGGAGTATTTTGCCATTTTCTTTGCAGATAGGGCAGCCGCTCAGCGGCCGGATACAGTAAGCATCTTTGATGCGGGCTGCTTTAGATTAGGCTCCCGGGTAAGGTTTTTATGTAAGGAAATATAATGAGAAAGCTTTTTAGAAAATTCAAGAGGATCTCAGCTGCGGCATTTTCTGTGGTGCTTGGACTTAACACGGCAGGCACTGCTCTTTTTTCGTCCGTCGGCCTTGCTGATCCGTTTGTGCTGACCTCTTACGCGGAGCAGTCAGCTATTGTAAATACAGACAAGCTTAATGTCCGTTCGGGACCGGGTACCGGTTACAGCAAGGTGACATCGCTTATTGCAGGAACTACCGTAAGCGTTACCGGCGAGACTACCGGAACCGACGGTTATAAGTGGTACGCGATCTCATTTTCAGGCGGAAGCGGTTATGCAAGATACGACTTAATTTCATTAAATACAGTCTATGCCGCTTCAGATGCTACATTTGAGAACTGGATGGCAAGCCAGGGGTTCCCTGAGAGCTATAAAAATGGTCTCAGAGGTCTCCATCAGAAGTATCCGAACTGGATATTCAAGGCACAAAACACCGGTCTTGACTGGAATACAGTCATTGCGGAGGAATCCAAGATCGGACGAAACTTAGTTGCGAACAGCTCTATTTCATCCTGGAAGTCCATCGCGACCGGAGCTTTCGACTGGGCAAACAACTATTGGCCCGGCTTTGACGGAGCGACCTGGGTGCAGGCATCTACTGAGCTTATCAGCTACTACATGGATCCGCGAAATTTCTTAAGCGATCCTTATGTATTTCAGTTTGAGCTTCAGACCTATGACCCTTCTGTTCAGACTAAGGAAGGACTTCAGAAGCTTATCTCAGGCACCTTCCTTGACTCAGAGGTCATAGTACCGGTGGAAGGAAGCCAGGTTCCGGGCGGAACGATAATCGAGGGAAGCAGCTATGGTGTCTTTGGTACAGGCGTTTCTTCGGGTACCTCATCAGGCAGCACTTCCTCAGGCAGCAATGCGGCAGGTCCCGGCGGATATGTCAGTGTTGGAAGCTCGACTTCTTCATCTACAATAGGCCCGGGCATGACTATGGGCAGCGTTACACCGGGAAGCACAGCTTCATCAGGCACAGCCTCCGCGGGATCAAACGCGGCAGGCACAGTCGGAGCGGTAGGAGCAGGCCCCGGACCTTCGGCGGATACCGGCTCTGCAAAGAGCAGCAGCCTTCTTTCAGCTGTCGAGAGCGCGCTTGGCGTTATCGATGCCTATGCAAACTGGCAGAAGGATGAAAAGGATGCTTCCAAGTGGGTATATTATGAGAAATCCACAGGCACCTTCTTAAATGACGGCTGGCACTGGCTTGACGGCAATAACGACGGCATTGCAGAGTGTTATTATTTCTATTCAGACGGATCACTTGCTGTCTCCACGACAGTTGATGGTTACGC
The DNA here is from genome assembly GCA_030531385.1 of Eubacteriales bacterium. Lineage (GTDB taxonomy): Bacteria > Bacillota > Clostridia > Lachnospirales > Lachnospiraceae > Avilachnospira. Next base: position 17,431 of record JAUNNP010000025.1, on the reverse strand, counting down.
TGTAAATGAAGACGGAAAGTGGATCAATGAAAGCGGCGCCATTGAAACCAAATCGGCAGCAGTAAATTCCGCGACGGCTTCATCTTCAGGAACCTCCGCGGGCAGCATTATCAGTGCAGGTACAGGAACCTCCGCGGGCAGCATTATCAGCACCGGCACCGGAAGCGGAACGGCCACAGCGGGCACGGCAGCCGGACAGATGAAGAAGGTTTCTTATGCTGATATCATCATGAAGGCCGCTGAAGTTTCAGGCGTAAGCCCATATGTTCTTGCGTCGGCTATTTTGCAGGAGCAGGGAAAGGGCACAAGCGATCTGATCTCGGGAAACAGCAGCAGTTATCCCGGCATTTACAATTATTACAATACAGGAGCCTATGCGCATGATGGAATGAGTGCTGTCACTGCAGGTCTTAAGTACGCTTCCGAAAGCGGAACAGGCGACAGACCGTGGAATACCATTGAGAAGGCCATTATCGGCGGCGCCAGACTTTATGGCACCAACTATGTGAACGCCGGTCAGGATACCTTCTACTTAAAGAAGTATAATGTTCAGGGCAGCAATAAATATAATCACCAGTTTATGACACATGTGCTTGCGGCGGCATCTGAGGGCGCAAAGGTCTCGGCTGCTTACTCTGATTCAATGAAGGCGCAGGCGCTTGAGTTTAAGATCCCGATCTACAGCAATATGCCTGAATCGACGAGTCTTCCGACAGGTGACGGCAATCCTAACAACAAGCTTTCGGCTTTATCTGTTGAGGGCTATACGATCACGCCGACCTTCAATATGGATACGGAAAGCTACAGCCTTATCGTTAACGGAAGCTCAAATGTTATAAATATCAATGCTTCCACGATCGATTCGGGAGCAACGGTTTCGGGAGCCGGACAGGTGGCTCTCAATATTGGCCAGAATGACCTTACGATAACTGTAAGGGCCCAGAACGGCAGTGAGCGCAATTATCGCTTAAGCGTCACAAGGCGTCAGGATGACACAATCGCCATGACTGATACGGCCGGCATGGGTACCGCGGTACCCGGTTCGTCGGCAAGCAATGTTAATATAGTTTCGGACAATGCTGCCGGAGCTGTAACTCCGGGAAGTACCTCAGGAACTGTAAGTCCCGGCAGTACAGCAGGGCAGTCAGCAGCTTCCGGTGCAGTGATCTCCGGACCCGGCAGCTCAGCGACATCCGCGACTTCCGCTGTCGTAAACACCGATCAGGGCGTTGTCAGCATTGGACAGGGACCATCATAACAAAGAGATATAAAAGGGAGCATTATGAAATTTATTAAGACAGGCATTATCACATTAATACTTTGTGCAATGTCGGCGATCACAGCATTTTCGGCTCAGGGAACCATCAGCTTCTCTGATCCGAGCGTTAATGTAGGAGACGAAGTTAACGTAAGCATGAAGATCGCCGCTGATGAGGGTACTGCTTTAAGCAATGCCAATATTGTACTGACTTATCCGTCGGGCGGACTTGAGTTCGTTTCAGGAACAGACGCGGAGGGCGGCGCAGGCGCTGTCCGTGTACACGGTACGACAAACGGCGGCGGAACAGCAAATCTTGAGTATAATCTTAAGTTTAAAACATCAACAGCGGGAAGCTTTGATATCGCAATCGACAGCTATGAGGTATATGACGCTGCGGATCAGCCGATAGAATTCACACATCTCGGCAATTCAACTGTCAGCGTAAAGGCTGAACAGAACGCATCTGCGGACTGCACGCTCAGCTCACTTGATGTATATCCCGGCACACTTGAGCCGGCATTCTCATCTGACAATATGACATATAATGTCACAGTCGGTCTCGGAGTGGAAAAGCTTACCATCAACGCCATAACGACTGACGGATCCGCAAATGTCCGTATCAGTGATAATGATGCACTTCCTGAAGGCGATTCAGTCGTACTTGTTACTGTAAATGCTGCAGACGGAACCTCCAGCATTGATTATGTCATCAACGTAAGCAAGGTCGAGGGCGGTCCTGAAAGCACCATCGAGGGCGGCACGAATGTTGATTTGAGCGACGGAGTTCAGCTTTCTTCAAAGGGCAAGACCATCACCATTATGAACCCATCAGCCGATGTTGCCATTCCTGACGGCTTTAAGCAGGGAACTATCAGCATCGATGACCAGAAGGTCCAGGGATGGGTTTGGGGTGCTTCCGATGATCCGGACTACTGCGTTGTATATGGTATGAATGACAAGGGCGAGATCAACTTCTACCGTTATGATATGGTCGAGAAGACCATCCAGCGCTACTTTGAGGATCCGCTTTCAGCAGATTCCGTAAGCAATGCTGAGTACAGTGATCTCGAGGCACAGCTTGATGCGGCCAATCGTACAGCTGAGTCCAGACTGATCATTATGGTAGTCATCGCGGTTATAGCATTTGCCGCTGTCATGGCTTCGGTCTATATGTACATCAGACTTCAGTCCAGCGAGCGTCTCCAGAAGACCTACCGTAAGCAGAACCTGAGCCGTTACAGAAGTGACGAAAGCGCCGAAATCGACAATGTACGCGAGGGCAGGGATTTCGTAACGCCGATCGCCGATAACAAGGAAGAGCTGAAGGAAGCGAGCGAGCTTCTTAAGCATGACTTTACAAATGACGGTCAGGGAGATGAGGCTCCGGAGGAGGTCGATGAGACCCAGGTCATCAGAAGACCTGACAGAAAACGCAGGGCCAGAAGATCACGCTCAGCCGATACTTTAGGTTCGGAGAATGCTGACGGCATTTCACTTGGTGAGTTTGATGATGCTTCGGGCGGGACTGATGCCTTTGATGATGCTTTGGGCGGGGCAGAAGTCTCAGCTGATTTCACCAATGGGGCTGATGCTTTGGCTGATGATGCAGCTTTTGATCCGGAGGATAAGGAGTAATTATAACTTCTTTTATCCACCGGCACATGATATAATGTACTGCGCGGTTTTAAATGGCCGCGCAGTCTTTAATTCTCATACAGAGGAAACTTAAAATATGGCATATTTTACTGACAATGCTGCCGAAGCCTTAAGGCTTGCACACGAGGAGGCAGCAAAATTAAAACATAACTTTATTGGATCTGAGCACATTCTCTGCGGACTTATCCTGGAAGGAAAGGGTGTTGCGGCTGAGGTGCTTAAGCTCGTCCATGTGGAGCTCGGCTCTGTAGAGTCGCTGATCGATCAGTTCGTATCCGGAGGTCCGGCTGCCAGAGTGGCAGATAAGGGCGGATATACACCGTCGGCCGCCGGCATTCTCAGAATGAGTGAGGAAGAGGCTGAGGTGCTTCAGTCTGACAAGGTCGGCACCGAGCATCTTCTTATTGCACTCTTAAAGACACCGGACTGCATAGCGACCCGCATACTCAATACGCTTGGTGTCAATATCCAGAAGCTTTACAATGAGATATTAAATACGATCGGCGAGGACCTTCCGGAGGCGAGGGAATATCTTAATGAACATTCGGGTAACGGCGCGGCAAATGCTCCCTCACCTACACCTACGCTCGACCAGCATTCGCGTGATCTTACGGAACTGGCCTATAACGGAAAGCTTGATCCTGTCATCGGCAGAAAGACCGAGATCGAGAGAGTTATCCAGATCCTTTCACGCCGCACAAAAAATAACCCCTGCCTTATCGGTGAGCCGGGTGTCGGAAAGACCGCTATAGTTGAGGGACTTGCGCAGATGCTCATCAAAGGAGAGGTGCCGGATTCCATTAGCGGAAAGCGTCTTGTTTCGCTTGATATCGGCAGCATGGTGGCAGGAACAAAGTACCGCGGTGAGTTCGAGGAAAGGATAAAGAGGCTTATAGCTGAGGCGCAGAGCGCGGGCGATGTGCTTTTATTTATCGATGAGCTTCATACTATCATCGGAGCCGGCGGAGCCGAGGGCTCGCTTGACGCAGCCAACATTCTTAAGCCTGCTTTAAGCCGCGGCGAGCTGCAGATAATCGGAGCAACTACTATTGAAGAATACAGAAAGCATATAGAAAAGGATGCTGCCTTAGAGCGCCGTTTCCAGCCGATAACTGTCGAGAAACCGTCTGAGGAAGAGGCAATAGAGATCCTTATGGGCATCCGCCATAAATATGAGGAGCACCATAATGTCCGTATCTCAGATGAGGCGGTCGAGGCTGCTGTAAAGCTTAGTGAGCGTTATATTTCCGACCGTTTCCTTCCGGATAAGGCCATCGACCTTATTGATGAGGCGTCTTCAAAGCTTCGCCTTCACGGAATCAAGGAGCCGGCATCTATAAAGAAGGCTCATGATAAGCTGCGCGAACTTAAAGCAGCTAAGGAGCAGGCAATTATTGATGATGATATAGAGCTTGCAGCAGATATCGCAAAGCAGCAAAAGCGCGCTGAAAAGCATTTAAATAAGCTCCGGGCTGATTGGGAGACCAAAAAGAACGGAAATCTCCTTACCGTCGGAGAAAATGAGATCGCGGACGTTGTAAGCGGCTGGACCAAGATCCCGGTATCAAAGCTTACCGAAAAGGAAGCTCTTCGCATACGCTACCTTGATAAGACACTTCATGAGCGCATCATTTCGCAGGATGAAGCTGTAACAGCTGTGGCAAAGTCCATAAAACGAGGCAGCGCCGGAATTAAGAATCCGAAGCGCCCCACAGGCAGCTTTTTGTTCCTCGGCCCCACCGGTGTCGGCAAGACTGAGCTTTCAAAGGCTCTTGCAGAGGCAGTATTTGGCTCTGAGGACTCACTTATCCGCGTTGATATGTCTGAGTATATGGAAAAGCACAGCGTATCCAAGATGATAGGCTCGCCTCCAGGCTATGTTGGCTTTGAGGAGGGCGGACAGCTAAGTGAGAGAGTGCGCCGCAACCCATACAGCGTCGTACTTTTTGACGAGATAGAGAAGGCTCATCCGGATGTGTTCAATGTCCTTCTTCAGGTACTTGATGACGGTCACATCACCGATTCACAGGGCCGCAAGGTAGATTTTAAGAATTGCATTATTATCATGACTTCAAATGCCGGCGCCGAGAATATCGTGGCTCCAAAGACCATGGGCTTCTCATCCGGTGTGGATCTTGAAAAGAGCTATCAGAGCATGAGGGGCCGCGTCATGGACGAGGTCAACCGTATGTTTAAGCCGGAGTTTTTAAACCGTCTCGATGAGATAATCGTCTTCAGACAGCTCACCAAAGAAAACATCGGCAGCATTGCGGATATTATGCTTAAGGAGGTAAAGAACCGCCTGAAGGCAGAGAAGAACGTGACTTTAGAGATCACTAAGTCAGCGCGGGAAATGCTGATAGATAAGGGCTATGACGAAAAGTACGGCGCAAGACCATTAAGGCGTACTATCCAGAAGTATATCGAGGACAGCCTTGCCGATGAGATCCTTGAGGGAAAGGTCAAGGACGGCGACCGCGTAAGGGTGGACCGCGACGGAGGGCTTGATGCGCTTAAGATAGTAAAGCGCGGGGGCAGAAAGGCTTAATAAAAGTCTGTTTTTGTTTAAGCTTTGTTTAGAAACGTAAGTTAGAATCAGTGAGGTCAGTGCATAAGTGGCTGGTAAGGGTAAAGACGAACTTTTTTTCTGCGGTAACTGCGGTTACGAATCCAAAAAATGGATGGGTCAGTGTCCATCCTGCAAGGCCTGGGGAGCTTTTTCTGAGGCTCCGGTCATGCGCACCGTATCCGTCAAGGGAAGATCCGGTAACGTGATATCCGGTGTCAGGGGCTTGGAGATGATCAGACCGGTACCGATAAAGGATATTTCCGCCTCAGAGGAGGAACGTATACCGACCGGCTTTGATGAGTTTTCGAGAGTCCTTGGGGGCGGTATCGTTCCCGGAAGCCTTGTGCTTATAGGAGGAGATCCGGGCATCGGAAAGTCAACACTGCTTCTTCAGACCGCGGCCAATGTTGCGGGCGGGATCACAGGCGAGCAGGACACGGCATTCGCAGAAAACAAAGGTGCAGCAGGTGAAGGCGGCCGGCAGGTCATCTACATATCAGGAGAGGAAAGCTTGAAGCAGATAAAGCTCCGCGCTGACCGCATCGGCGATATCTCCGATAATCTGCGCTTTGTGTCTGAGACGAATATCGACAAGATCATCGCGCTTCTTGAAAAAGAGCGGCCGGAGCTTTGCATTATAGACTCGATCCAGACCATGTATACCGAGGACGCGCAGTCGGTTCCCGGCAGTATTACCCAGGTACGCGAGTGCGCGCAGCGTATGATGATGTGTGCCAAAAGCCTCGGCATTGCTACATTTTTAGTCGGGCATGTGACAAAGGAGGGTACTGTGGCGGGTCCGCGTGTGCTCGAGCACATCGTGGATACTGTTATATACTTTGAGTCCGGTGAGCAGTTTGGTTACCGCATCTTAAGGAGCGCCAAAAACCGCTTTGGGTCTACCAATGAGGTCGGTGTCTTTGAGATGAGCGAGGAGGGTCTCAAGGCTGTTAAAAATCCATCCGAGTATCTGCTTGAAGGCCGTCCCGTAAATGCGACAGGTGCCGTAGTTACCTGCCTTATGGAGGGAAGCCGCGCGCTTTTACTGGAGGTGCAGGGACTTGTTTCAGAGTCGCAGTATAACCTTGCGAGGCGCCAGGCAAACGGCATGGATTATAACCGCTTAAGCATGCTTATGGCTGTTTTGTCAAGGCGTGCGGGGCTTGATCTTAATGCCTTGGATGCCTATGTCAATATTGCAGGCGGCATGAAGGTCACCCAGCCTTCTGTGGATCTGGCTGTTATCGCCGCACTTATTTCTGCGGCGAAGAATCTGGTCATACCGGGGGATACCGTTATCTTTGGTGAGGTGGGACTCTCGGGAGAGGTCCGCGCAGTTCCTCAGGCTGCCGAACGTGTAAAGGAGGCTGCAAAGCTTGGCTTTAAGCGCGTGATCATGCCTCAGATAAATGTTCATGGGCTGAAAAAGGGCAGAGTACAGGGCTTTGACATGGAGAGTCTTGGGGTAGAAGTTGTCGGTGTAAGGTTTATAAGCGAGCTGTTTGGCATTTTGTGATGCTGGAAGTTTTACGCCGGAAGTTTTGACCCCGGAGCTTGTGATGCCGGAAGTTTGTGATGTCAGAATTTTAATTAAAGAAATATTTTGGGAGAAAACATGGTAGATAAGTTAGTTGGATTGATAACAGGAGCGCTTGCCGGAAAGCTTGGTAAGGCAGGCATATGCTTTGTTATATCATTATTTCCTATTCTTGAGCTGAGAGGAGGTCTTCTTGCAGCTTCGCCGGCATTTCTTGATGTGCCGCTTACGACTGCAGTTCCTGTATGCATCATAGGAAACCTTCTTCCGATTCCATTCGTGCTTTTGCTTATTGAGAGGATACTTATTCTCATGGAGAAGATAAGCTTTACCTCCGGTATTGCCGGATGGCTCAGACGAAAGGCCGAAAAGAATCAGGACCAGATCGTAAAGTACGGCTTCTGGGGTCTCGTGCTTTTTGTGGGCATTCCGCTTCCGGGAACCGGCGCATGGACAGGCTCGCTTGTTGCGGCACTTTTGCATATGCCGTTTAAAAAAGCCTTTACCGCCTGCATTCTCGGTGTGCTTATGGCCTGTGTCATTATGTGCATCGTAAGCTACGGCGTGCTGGGCACGCTGTTTGGCTAAAAAAAGTACTTGCAATATTTTTCGAATGATGATAATATACCATCGTTTGAAATAAAGGGGCATCATCCAATGGTAGGATACCGGTCTCCAAAACCGTCAATCTGGGTTCGAGTCCTAGTACCCCTGTTATAAAGTTAATGATCGCGGTATGATCCGCAATCAACAGCATACCTATAAAGAGTGCGCGAGAGACAAGCTCGTTGACCGCACAGCAACCGCTCAAAAATAGTGAGTAAGGTGCTAAAGCTTGGCTGATGGGTTTAAATAATCTTAAAGATACGACCCTGACGCAAGAGCGCCGGGGTTTTTCAGTTACTATTCACACCCGGTATACATTCGCAATCCGCGCTGCGCGCTACTTGCTCATGCACGGGCCGTCTGCTAATCAGACGGCCTGTGGAGATAACAAACTTTGCATTCGAAAGCAAGCTTTCACCTGTAAAGTTTGTTATCTCCACAAGGGTGTGAATAGTTACGGTTTTCACAAAATAAAGGAGGAAGAGACATGTCAAGAAGATTTTTTAGTTCTGAGTCTGTAACTGAGGGACATCCGGATAAGATCTGCGATCAGATCTCCGATGCTATCCTTGATGCAATTATAGCTAAAGACCCTGAGGCACATGTTGCCGCAGAGACATTTACAACAACAGGCATGATCGTCTGCATGGGCGAGACAAGCTCTAAGGAAAATATCGATGTTCAGAAGCTCGTTCGTGAGGTAGTCTGCGAGATAGGCTACGATGACGATAAGAAGGGCTTTAACGGAAATACCTGCGGTATTATGAATGCTATTCATGAGCAGTCAGCTGATATCGCAATGGGCGTTAACAAGTCACTTGAGTATAAGGGCGGCGAGGATGATGAGGCCAACCTTCGCGGCGCAGGAGATCAGGGCATGATGTTCGGCTATGCCTGCAATGAGACACCTGAGTATATGCCTCTTGCAACCATGCTTGCCCACAAGATGGCCATGAGACTCACAGAGGTGAGAAAGAACGGAACCTTCGAGTACTTAAGACCCGACGGCAAGACCCAGGTTACCGTTGAGTACATCGATGATAAGCCGGCACGTGTTGACGCGGTAGTTCTTTCAACTCAGCACAGCGAGGATATTTCTCTTGACCAGCTTCGCAGGGACATGATCGAAGAGGTCATCAAAAAGATCATTCCGGCAGAGCTTCTTGACGAGGAGACCAAGTATTACATCAATCCGACAGGCCGTTTCGTTATCGGAGGACCTATGGGAGATACAGGACTTACAGGCCGTAAGCTTATCGTAGACACCTACGGCGGAGCTGCTAAACACGGAGGCGGAGCATTCTCAGGAAAGGACCCGACAAAGGTAGACAGATCTGCTGCTTACGCTTTAAGACATATCGCTAAGAATGTTGTCGCAGCAGGCTTTGCCGAGAAGTGCGAGATCCAGGCTGCTTATGCTATCGGCGTTGCAAAGCCGGTTTCAGTAATGGTCGAGACCTTCGGCACCGGAAAGTATACAAACAACCAGATCGAGGATGCTATCGCAAAGGTATTTGACCTTCGTCCATATTCGATCATCAAGAACCTTGAGCTTCAGAGACCTATCTACAGAAAGACTGCAGCCTATGGCCATTTCGGAAGAAATGAGGCTGAGTTTACCTGGGAGAAGCTTGATAAGGTCGAGGAGCTTAAAAAAGCCATCGGCTGAGCTCCGGCTTAAAACTTAATTAAACTTAAAGAAAGCGGGCGTTTGATTGCAGACGTCCGCTCTTGTGTTATAATATTGTGAAGATAATAAATAAATCTTATTGCAGGGAGGCCCCCTAATGGATAATTTAAGCGGAAAAACTGTTGTTCTCGGTGTGACCGGCGGCATCGCGGCCTACAAGATGGCTGACGTCGCTTCGGCGCTTCGCAAGACCGGCGCGGACGTTCATGTTATCATGACTAAAAATGCCACCGAGTTTATCACTCCGATTACCTTTGAAACATTGACAAACAATAAGTGCATGGTCGATACCTTCGACCGCAACTTTAAATATGACGTGGCCCATGTTTCCATTGCCAAGGCTGCAGATCTCATCCTGGTTGCGCCTGCCACTGCTAATGTCATCGCCAAGATGGCTCATGGCATTGCCGATGACATGCTGACTACGGTAGTGCTTGCTGCACGCTGCAAAAAGCTTGTGGCTCCGGCGATGAACACTGCCATGCTTGAGAACCCGATAACTCAGGATAATCTCAGGATACTTGAGAAGTATGGCTTTGGCATCATTCCATCGGACAGCGGTATTCTGGCGTGCAAGGATGTGGGGAGCGGAAAACTGCCGAAGATGGAAGTCCTGATGGACTGGATCTTCCGTGAACTCGCGCATGAGAAGGATATGAAGGGCTTAAAGGTTGCCGTAAGCGCGGGACCTACGAGAGAGGCACTCGATCCCGTGCGCTATCTTTCCAACAAGAGCTCAGGCAAAATGGGTTATTCCATCGCAAGGGCGGCTATGCTCCGTGGGGCGGAGGTCACGCTCATATCAGGGCAGACAGCACTTGAGCCTGTTCCTTTCGTTCAGAATATCAGGATCACCTCTACGCATGAGATGTTTGAGGAGTTTAAAAAGGTACTTCCGGAGACTGACATTATCATTAAGGCGGCAGCCGTCGCTGACTATAAGCCGTCCAGCATTGCTGACGAGAAGATAAAGAAAAAGGACGGCGATATGAAGATAGACTTAGAGAGGACTGAGGATATCATCGCATACTGCGGTCAGCATAAGCATGACGGACTTTTCCTCTGCGGCTTCTCGATGGAGACCCAGAATATGCTTGAAAACTCCCGCGCGAAGCTCGCGAAGAAGAACCTGGATATGATAGTCGCTAACAACTTAAAGCAGGCCGGCGCCGGCTTCGGAGTGGACACCAATATCGTTACTATCATTACGCCTGATGAGGTCAAGGAGTGCCCGCTTATGGATAAGGATGATGTGGCCAATGTGCTGCTTGACGAGATCATGGCACGCCGCGGAAAGTGATTTGACTGTGGGCTGCTTGACGAGATCATGGCACGCCGCGGAAAGTGATTTGATTATTGCGGGTGATCTGAGGCGGCCTGCTGAAATTATCAATAAATTGAGAGAGAGGTCAAAATGGTTTTTATTATGTTTTTATTATTTCTTTTAATCGTTATCCTGGTGCTCGTTGTCACCAATATCTGTGTTGTTCCGCAGGCAAATGCCTGGATCATTGAGCGTCTCGGAAAGTATGCGGGGACCTGGGATGCGGGTCTCCATGTAAAGGTTCCTTTTATCGACCGGGTCGTTAAAAAGGTTTCACTTAAGGAGCAGGTCGCAGACTTCGAGCCGCAGCCTGTTATCACCAAGGATAACGTTACGATGATGGTCGATTCAGTCGTGTTCTTCAGCATTTTTGATCCCAAGAGCTTTGCTTACGGCGTTGAGCGCCCGATCGCAGCCATCGAGAATCTGTCAGCAACAACTCTGCGTAATATCGTAGGTTCAATGACACTCGATGAAACACTTACAGGACGCGATCAGATCAACGGACAGATAACCAGCATTCTTGATGAGGCTACTGATAAGTACGGCATCAAGGTATCCAGAGTCGAGGTCAAGAATATCGATCCGCCAAAGTCAATCAAGGAGGCTATGGAGAAGCAGATGAAGGCAGAGCGTGAAAAGCGTGAGGCCATCCTTACTGCAGAGGGTAAGAAGCAGTCAGCCATTACCATGGCAGAGGGCGAAAAGGAATCAGCTATCCTTCGCGCTGATGCTGTAAGAGAGCAGCGTATACGTGAGGCCGAAGGTGAGGCAGAGGCTCTGCTCGCTGTTGAACGTGCCCGTGCAGAGGCTATCAAACTGATCAATGAGGCTGACCCGAGCATGAAGTACCTCCAGCTCAGGAGCTTTGAGGCCGCAGAGAAGATGGCAGACGGCAATGCTACCAAGATCGTGGTTCCGTCCGACTTGTCAAACCTTGCGGGGACACTTATGGCACTTAAGGAGAGCATGACGGCCGAGGAAACAAAAGAAGCTGAGACTTCAGCATTTGGAGACAGATAAATGACATCATTAATTATAATTTTGCTGATCGTATATTTTGCATGGAGAGGGCAAAAGAAAAGGAATGCGGCTGCCGGAAGCAAAGCAAAAAGCGAGAACGGAGGCAGCGGCATTGGCAGTGCTAAGCGGAGCGCGGAATCGGCGGGATCCGGAGCCGGGAAGCACGTCAGGAACGTGTTGGAGCCTGTCAGCGTTTCCGGTCTTCATGGTGGAATCGCCGGCACAAGTAAGGCCATAAGGGATGAGCTTAAGGGCTCAGCCATCATCCGCGACGATGCCAATGACTGGCTCAGCCGCCAGATCGCCGAGGAGCGCCGCGCAGAGGCCAGGCTCTCTGCCATGTTCGGCTTCCGCTTCGGCGGAAAATACACTCCCAGCGATGCTGAAGCTCTAAAACTCGAACACATGCTGCAGCACGGCCGCGGCTGATCAAAAGTTGATTTAAACTACAGGCGTACTTTTAGTCAAAAATGGCGCCAGACGAAAATTTTTGATTAAAGAGTTTAAATCAAAAAAAGGCGTCAGGGGAAATACATTGACACAAAATCGACACAAAATCTCTGTAAACTAATGTGAAAACTTAAGTTTACGGGGATTTTTTTGATTGGCGGTTACTATTATGAATAAGAAATCATTGATATTAAAGAAGCTTACATTTATCACAGCGGCAGCGGCGCTGACCATATCAACAGCATTTGCATCATTTGCGGATAACCTAAGCACCGGCTCACAGAGCTACCGCATCAATGTCCTGAATGCGGTAGGGGTGGCGGATGCGAGCTATATTTCAGAGGCACCGTGTACCAGGGCCTATTTCGCGAAAATGCTGGTCCTCGCGAGTGCGGCGAGGGAATCGGCGACAGCCATGGCGGCCTCGTCTGCGGCAAATGACGTTCCGGCTTCATATGACAAGTCGGGTTATATCAAGACAGCGCTCACGAACGGATGGATGCGTACAAGACTCGGAGGCATTTTCGCCCCTGAGGACGGAGTCACGCTGTCGGATGCCGCGCGCGCTGCGCTTGCCATGCTCGGCTATGAGGACTCAGACATGGGCGCAAATGTTACCGCCGGAAGAATTTCCAAATTCAAGGCACTTAAATTAAACGAGGGAGTTAAAGCGTCGAATGCCTCCGATGTGCTCACATACACTGACGCCGTAAATGTCATTTACAATCTGCTCCGCACGACGTCCAAGAACAGCAATTCGATCTACGGAACCGCAATAAAACTGGCACTTTCCTCTACCGGAAATGAGCTTAATGTTACGGAGGCCATGGAGTCGAGCATGACAGGTCCGGTGCTTATCAAGAGCGAGGGAGAGCTCCCGTCACTCATTCCTATCTGGGGCAGGGAAAATCTCAATATTTATTATAACGGAACGAACAGCGGTACAGCTGGCACACGCTACATTTCCAGCCAGCTTAACTACTATGGCTGGGTCATCATTTACTACAATGAGGGCTCAAACACTATCTGGGCTTATGGAAATGACACAGGCGGCAACACTTACCACTGCGTGCGCGGCACCGTCAACACCATTTATTATGACGGCGATGATATTGCTTCTCCAAGCTCCGTTGTCGTGGACAACACCGAGTATGACCTTAACACCTCAGAGGTGCGTTTCATGTTCTCGGTAAACGGCGACGTAAAGGTCGGAGACCAGGTGATCCTTATCTGCAAGTCCAACACATCGTTCACAGATTCTGACGACACGGACTACTACGCGATCGCAGTCGTCGAGTTCTACCCGGGCAGTGACAACACTTATTCGAACACGATATTTGCTTCGGACGCGACAAAGTATGTGGCGGTCGACAGCAGCGGAAACCGGGTCAACTAATAAAGGCAGGCAGTGAAATTATGAAGATTAATCGCAGAAAGAAGCTCGGCACCGTGCCGAAGGTGATCATCGCGGTCGTCAGCATTCTCATAATAATAGGAATCATCGCTGGTGTCATAGCATACAGGAAGAGTCAGACCAAGTCTGCGACCTCGGTCAGCAGCAACAATATCGGAACCGTCGCGAGGGGCAGCATTTCCAATGAACTGACCTCGTCCGGCACTCTGTCGCCAAAGGACACTTATACGATCACCTCGCTCGTGTCGGGCGAGATCGTGACGGCGGATTTCAGTGAGGGTGACCAGGTGGAAAAGGGACAGACGCTCTATGTGATCGACCAGTCGGATATCGTTAATGACATCGATTCGGCGGAGCGCTCGCTTTCCACGGCGCAGACAAGTTATGATGATGCGGTCAGGGACAATGCTGACGCCGTGCGCAAGTATAACGGCGGCACGTATCTGTCGACGGAGTCCGGCTATATTAAGAATATCACGATGAAGACCGGGGATAATGTAGGCGGCCAGAACGGAACCAAGATCGCTGAGGTTTATTCGGATCAGCAGATGACGGTGCGTATGGCATTTCTCAATACCGAAGCGGATGCCCTTGCCGTCGGGCAGGACATAGTTGTCGAGCTTACCGATACGGGCGAGCAGATACCGGGCCTTGTGAAAAATAAGAGCGACCTGCTTGAGACTGTTGAGGGCGGAGTGCTTGTTAAGAATGTTGAGATTCTTGTGACGAATCCCGGCGGACTTACCACGAGCGACAGGGCGACAGCATTTACAGGGAACATTTACTCTGTCGGCGACGGGGCTTTTGAGGCGATTAAGACTATTGACCTTAAGGTAGATCTGCCGTCGGCTGTCAAGGTCAACACGGTGCTTTGCCATGAGGGCGAGTATATTTCTGTCGGCACGCCCTTGTTCACTATTGACGCGGAATCGCTGACCGATGCTCTTAAGACCTATTCAAAGGCTGTGACGACTGCGGAAAACAGTCTGAAATCTGCCGAGAATCAGGTCTCGAAGCTTGGCGACACTATAGATAAATATACTATTACGGCCCCCATTTCGGGACAGGTGATCACCAAGTCGATGAAGGCGGGAGATAAGATAAATACCTCCGGCAGCAACAGCAATAGTTCGCTCGCGCTGATCTATGACCTTTCAGAGCTCACCTTTGAAATGAGTATAGACGAGCTTGACATCAGCAATGTCAAGGTAGGACAAACTGTTACGGTAACGGCAGATGCTTTTGAGAATCGCCGCTACAGCGGTGTCGTGTCCAATGTGAGCCTTAACGGAACTGCTTCAAACGGTGTCACGACATATCCTGTCGTGGTGACTATGAAGGAGATGGACGGGCTCCTTCCGGGCATGAATGTTACAGGTGTCATCACGCTTGAGGAGTCGGAAAATTGTCTTTATATTCCATCCAACGGCCTGCAGCGCGGAAATATTGTTTATGTCATGACCGAGGACCTTAAGGAAAGCAACCGGGTCTACGGCAGCGGCGATGGCACCGGCCGGGGCGGCAGCGGCAATTCTTCGGGAAGGAGTGCCGGAGGTTCTGAGGGCGGCAATTCTTCGGGCAGGAGTGCCGGAGGTTCTGCAAGATCTGACGCGCCGGACGGATTCACTGCAGTAGTTGTGGAGACCGGAATCGTGTCTGATGACTATGTTGAGATAATCTCCGGCCTGGAGGAAGGTCAGAGAGTATATGTTAAGGATGCTGTGATCAGCACCAACAATATGATGATGGGCGGCATGGGACGTAACGGCGGCCAGGGAGGCGCGCCCGGCGGATCCGGCCAAGGCGGATTCTCAGGCGGCGGACCCGGTGGCGGCGCACCCGGCCATTGATACGTATAAAAGTTATAAATAGAACATTTTTATATGAATACAGCTAACACATTACAAAAATTTGCCGTTGAGCAGCAGGTGCCGCTCATCAGCCTCAAAGACATCTATAAAATATATTACATGGGCGATGAAGAAGTGCATGCGAACGACGGCATTTCCCTCGATATATACCGCGGAGAGTTTGTTGCCATAGTGGGAAAGTCAGGCTCCGGAAAGTCCACGATAATGAATATCATAGGTGCCCTCGACACCCCGACGTCAGGAAAGTATTACCTTAACGGCATCGAGACCTCGGAGATGACAGATGATGAGCTTGCCGAGGTCAGGAACAAGATGATCGGCTTCATTTTTCAGCAGTATAATCTTCTTCCGAAGATGTCTGTGCTTGAAAATGTCGAGCTGCCGCTGCTTTACCAGGGTGTGAAGGAGCGGGAGCGGAAAGAGCGCGCCATGTTTCAGCTTGAACGAGTTGGACTTAAAGATAAGGCCGGGAACTTGCCGAGGCAGCTTTCGGGCGGTCAGCAGCAGAGAGTCTCGATAGCTCGCGCGCTGGCCGGCAGCCCGTCGCTTATACTTGCGGACGAGCCAACAGGCGCACTTGATTCGAGGACTTCCAAGGAGGTGCTCGGTTTTATCAGTCAGCTTAATAATGAGGGCAATACTGTGGTAATGATCACGCATGACCGTTCGATTGCAATGAACGCGCGGCGTGTGGTGAATATAGTCGACGGAAAAGTGACATTTGACGGGAGTGTAGAAGAATATGCAAAGCTTTAAAATGGCCTTCAGATCTATAGCGGGCAATAAGATGCGCTCATTTCTCACGATGCTCGGCATTATCATTGGTGTCGCCTCCGTCATCATGCTTGTGTCGCTGGTCACGGGTTACATGAATTCCATGATGGAAAGCTTCGCCTCAATGGGTGTTGACCAGATAAATGTCAGCGTGACGAATACAGCTTCAAGAACGCTCGAGCCTGACGAGATGTACGACTTTATCGAGGAAAATAGCAGTGAGTTTGCGTATATTACGCCAACAGTTTCGCTTAACGCGCGTATCAAAAACGGCAGCGAGACACTGTCACGCACGCAGATCGGCGGATACTCCGAGGACTACATTACCATAAAGGGGTACGAGATAGAGACGGGCAGAAATATTTCCTATGCGGACCTTGCGTCAAATAAGAAGGTTGCCGTCATGGGCTACTACACAGCCTGGTATATGTTCGGATCTCCTGAAAATGCTATTGGGCAAAATCTTAAAATCAGCGGAAATATGTTTACGGTCGTGGGCGTTGTGGCGCGGCAGGATGAGACTAAGCTCTCGGAGGGCGGCACCGATGACTTCGTGTGGATACCGTATACAGCGGCGGCCAAAATGAACAGGGCCAGAAACATTTCCAGCTATATCCTGACGGTAAAGGACGTCACAAAGGCGGACGAGGATACCGGACTTGTGGAGGATTTTCTTTATACGGTTTTTAAAAATGACGATCTTTACACTGTTACGGCGAATTCCGCGATGCTTGAGGAAATGAACTCGATGATAAATCAGATCTCGCTGATGCTGGGCGGTATCGCCGGAATCTCGCTGCTGGTTGCGGGCGTCGGCGTCATGAATATCATGCTGGTCTCCGTCACCGAGCGAACGCGTGAGATCGGGATCCGCAAGGCGATCGGAGCGAAGCAGAGCGCTATCCTCATGCAGTTTGTTATCGAGGCAGCTGTGACATCTACCCTGGGCGGCCTGATCGGCATCGTTATAGGATCTGTTTTTACAGGTGTGATCGGCAGGATGATAGGCATTAATGCGGCCCCGACGCTTGGCGCGATCGTTATCTCGTTCTCGGTATCTGTGGCCATCGGCCTCATCTTCGGCTACATGCCTGCGCGTCGCGCCGCAAAGCTCAACCCGATCGACGCACTCCGCAGTGAATAAACGTACTTGGCGTACGTTAAATCAATGAATGGCGCCGGAGGAAAAAATTTGATTAAAGAGTTTAAATCAAAAAATGGCGTCAGGGGAAAATTTTGATTTAAAGTACGTTTAA
>JAUNNP010000024.1:13282-24309 GCA_030531385.1 Eubacteriales bacterium | reverse complement strand
CATCAGTCTGCCGTCCGCATCAGTCTGCCGTTTTGCGATACCACTGCTCTGCTATCAAAAGGTTGAATACCAGCTGGTACTCCTTTTTGTTTTCCTGAAATTCCTTCCAGACGCGCTTTACCTCGCCGCCGTTAACAAGTCCGTCCTCGGCAAGCTTCATATTATTAAGGAGCTCGTTCGTATACTCAAAGGTCTCGCCCTCAAGAAGCCATTTATACATCGGGATCCAGAAGCCCTGCTTCGGGCGCTCCAGCATTTCCCGCGGAACATACTTATAAAGAATGTCCCGGAGGATCCGCTTGCTGACGCCGTCCTTATACTTAAACTCTGTCGGAAGCGTCCAGGCAAACTCAACGAAGTCCTTATCGAGCATCGGTATCCTGTTTTCAAGCGAGAATGCCATGCCGGCACGGTCCACCTTATAGAGGCAGTCGTCAAGATAATAGGTCTCAATATCATTAAGCTGCATTGCGGCATAAATGTCGTCTACATAGGCCCCGATGCTGTCGATTTTCTCCAGCCCCGCGCCGATCACTATCTTTTCGGCATCCTGCACGCGGCGGTACTGGATCATTTCCTTAAGCTGGTTGACATTCTCAGCTTTAAGGGTGTTCCAGCTCTTATAAAGAAACGGCGAGCTGCTGCCGGGGAGCCTGCTGAGAATGCTGCCTGCCGCACCTCTTAAGGCTCCCGGTACCTTGGAAAGCTTCTCCCACATTGCGCCTGTCTGCCAGTATCTGCTGTAGCCGCAGAAAAGCTCATCTCCGGTGTCTCCGCTTAGGGAAACCGTGACCTTTGACCTGGCAAGCTTACTTACAAAGTATGTCGAGATCACCGAGGAATCTCCCATCGGCTCGCTGAAGTAGTATGGAAGCTTCGTTATGACCTCGCGCATCTCATGCTCTGTGAGACTAAGCTCCGTATGGTCTGTCCCAAGATGCTCTGAGATCTCCTTCGCGAACTGTGCCTCGTTGATCTTGGGATCGTCGTAGCCTATGGTAAAGGTGTGTATCGGTTTATCAGAGAGCTTCTGCATGAGTGACGAAACGAGCGGGCTGTCTATGCCTCCCGAAAGGAACGAGCCTACCGGAACATCCGCGCACATCTGGTCTCTTATCGCATCTGTAAGCAGTGCCTCAAGGTGATCACGTGCCTCCTCGTAGGAGCCCTTAAACGGATGCTCCTCTCCGTAACGCGCAGCCTCACGCATTGACCAGTAGCTCTTTATTTCAGGCTCTGCTCCCGGTGCCTTAAGTGTGAGCACCGAACCCGGCTCCAGCTTATATATGCCCTCGTAAATGGACATCGGAGTCGGAATAAATTTATAAGTCATGTAATTTGCGAGGGCCTTCCTGTCTATTGCCTGGTGGAAGCCGGGGAGCTTCGTAAGCACAGCGCAGTCTGAGGCAAACGCAAAATACTTATTGTCATTGGCATCCTTTATAAAGCCATAATATAATGGCTTTTCTCCTGCCCTGTCTCTCGCGAGCTTAAGGACCTTTTCCTGACGGTCATAGACCGCAAGTCCGAACATGCCCTTGCTCATTTCAAGGGTCTTCTCAAGGCCATAGGCCTCGATCGCCTCTACAAGCACCTCTGTATCGGAGGTCCCGCGAAACTCTGTCACACGGCCCTCTTTTACGAGCCTCTCCCGCAGCACCTTATGGTTATAGATCTCACCGTTATATGTAATGACAAACCTTCCCGATGCAGACACCATTGGCTGGGTGCCGCTTTCGGAAAGGTCGATTATGGACAATCTTCTGTGGCCGAAGGTCCAGCCGGATGAAGGATCAAGCCAGGTGCTGCCCGCATCGGGTCCGCGGTGCAGCATCCTGTCCATCATTGCCCTTATAACATTTTCTCTATCAAAGCTTTCATTATAAAAGCCCGCAATTCCGCACATAAAATATCCCTTAGCTGATTTAAAACCCTTTAGCTGATTTGAACCCCCTTAGCCGGTCAAAACCATTTAGCTGATCTGATTTATGGCATCCACTGTCATCTTATAATTAGCCGCAACCTCAGGATACATTGGCTTTGCCGCCTCAAGATTGCCGGCTCTGAGCTCCTCTGTTATGGCAATGCTGCTTGCCCCAAGCTTATCGAGGCTTAAGTTGCCGCATACGCCCTTAAGAGTATGAGCCGCACGGAAGGCATCCTCAACATTTTCCGCTTCAAGCGCTGCTGTGAGTTCATCAAAGCTCTTATCATTTACAAATTTAAGAAGGAAGCGCTTTACAAGAGCCTCACTTGGAAGACGGCTCATAACACCATCATAGCTGCCGCCAATTGCTTCATAACATTCCTTGACTGTCATTTCTATCTCCTTAACTCTTTTCAACAAGGTACTTCTCGAAATCTTCCTCAGGAAGCGGCTTGGAATAATAATATCCCTGGATATAATCACAGCCCTTGTTCCTGAGATTTTTAACCTCAGTCTCATGCTCAGCGCCTTCTGCAACCGTTGTCATGTGAAGCATATCGGCAAGCTCGATGATGAAATCAAGAATATTTTTATCGGGATCTGTTCCCATTTTTCTTACAAGACTCATGTCCAGCTTCATAACATCGAAATGCAGATCGTTGAGGCTTCCGAGATTGGAATAGCCTGTTCCGAAATCGTCTAGTTCGACCTTGAAGCCATTCTCATGCAGCTTATTGATGCACTCGTCTATTGCGCCTGCATTGTCCGTATATGCTGACTCTGTTACCTCGATGTGTATAAGCTCATGCGAAACATTGTACTTATCGGCCAAAGCTGTGAGCTTCTTTACAAAATCGGGCTGCGAGAAATCATGGCGGGAAGCATTTACAGAAACAGGAACTGCCGGAATGCCGCTGTCTATCCACCTTCTTATGTCTCTGCAGACATGCTCATACATGTACATGTCAAGCTTTGAGATAAAGCGGCTCTTCTCGAAGAGCGGAATGAACATGCCCGGATTCATGAAGCCTCTTTCGGGATTGATCCATCTTACCAGAGCCTCCGCTCCTCCCGGCTTTCCATCAGAAAGCCTGTGCTTTGGCTGATAATAAACCTTAAATTCCTCGTCTTCAAGAGCCTTCTCCATATGGTCGAGTACAAACTGCTCAAACTCGATGTCCTTCTGGACTCTCTCATCAAACTCCGCACAGTCTTCGTCATATTTATCCTTGACAGAGGAAAGCGCACGCCTTGCCCGGTCGCATATTATCGAAAGATCTATCTTGCCGTCCTTTGTATCCAGCGGTTTTACCCTGCAAATGCCGGACTTGATAACATTCTTTGGCACATCGTAGCTGTTTACTGTTTCATTAAGCTTCCGGAGAACCTCCTTATGTTCCTCAAGGCTCCTGTGCTTTATAAGCATCGCGAATACGTCGCCGTTAAGTCTTCCCGCAAGCTCGTCCTCATCGATCATATCCGCAATGCATCTGCCGATACACTTTAAAAGGACATCTCCTGTCGCATTGCCGTAATGCTCATTGATCGATCGGAAGTTGACTACATCAGTGCATACGATGTCATATTCCTTGCCCGTATTATTATCAACGATCTTCTCAGCATTCCAGAAGAAGAATTCCCTGTTCAGCACGCCCGTAAGCATATCATGCTCGAGCACGGATACCATTGATGATGCCTCACGAAGATGTATCATACTCTCGACTCTGCGGAGTACGACTTCGGCATTGTATGGTTTGGTTACGAAATCCGACGCGCCCTGCTCAAGGCACTTTATTTCCTCATCAACACCCTCGTTTGAGGTCGTAACGATTATCGGCACATGGGACAGCGAAGGATTCTTCTGCACCTCCGCCATCATTTCATAGCCATTCATTACAGGCATATTTATATCAAGCAGGACAAGGGATATCTTATCCCCGTACTCGTTCAGTATATCGAGTCCCACTTTTCCGTTTTCTGCCTGAATGACATTATAATCATCCTCAAGAATGATGCTCAGCATCTCGCGGTTGATATCATTGTCCTCTACGACAAGAACGGTTCTTTTGCTTGAATTAGCCATAGATATTACTCCAGTCCTTTATCTTCGATTAGATTTCTGCTGAGTGCGGCGCTGCATGCAAGCTTGTCGCATCTCTCATTCTCCGGGTGGCCGTCATGACCTTTTACCCAGATAAAATTCACCTTATGCGGCTTCATTGCCGCAAGTAAGCGCTTCCAGAGATCCACATTTTTTACGGGACCGCTCCGCTCACGCTTCCAGTTGTTTTTTACCCAGTTATCTATCCAGTTCTGGTTAAATGCATCTATAAGATATTTTGAATCCGAATACAGATCCACCTTACAGGGTCTCGTAAGAGCTTCAAGCCCTGCTATGGCGGCCATAAGCTCCATACGGTTGTTGGTCGTCCTTATGTAGCCCTGTGAAAGCTCCTTTTCATGAACCACACCGTCACGACTGATAAATCTAAGTATCGTTCCATAGCCTCCGGGACCGTCGGGATTCCCCTTGGCTGCCCCATCGGTATAAATACTGACTGCGCTCATTATTACCTCTGTTTATTTTAAATTTCAGATATCATAACCATACTTCTTCGCAAGACGAAGCAGCTCTGCGGCAAACTTGCGCTTGTCAGCATTTGCACCCTGCTTTGCAAGCTCGACCTGCCTGGTAAGAATATCAAGCGCTGCGGAAAGCTCATCATTGACCTTGACATTCCTTGTCTTTTCAGGTGTGGCCTCAGGCTTCTTGTATGGAATGCCCTCTGTAACTGTGATCCATTCATTCTTTGCAAGATCGAATACAGAACCGCTGAAAGGTGCGTCAACTGTATTTCCGGTAGCTTCCTTCAAAAGTCCGGAAAGCACTTCCATGGACTCATCCTCACCATGCACGAGGAAGAACCTGCCGGATACTTTGCCTATCGCCTCAGCCCACTTTATAAGCTCGGCCTGGTCGGCATGTGAGCTCATATCCTTCATGGTCTCAATGTGTGCCGCAACTCTTATTTCTTCACCGAAAAGGTGTACTGACTCAGCGCCGTCCTGCAGAGTCCTTCCGAGGGTCCCCTCTGCCTGATAGCCGGCAAATACTACAGAGCACTCAGGTCTCCAGAGGTTATGCTTAAGGTGATGTCTTATACGTCCCGCATTGCACATTCCGGCTGCCGCAAGGATGACCTTGGGCTCAGGGTTAAAGTTGATGGCTGTTGAGTCCTCAGTTGATACGCTGAGTGTAAGTCCCGGGAAGCTTATTGGGTTGACTCCGCTTTTGATCAGTTCCAGAGTCATCTCATCAAAGCATTCATAAGGAGCCTTCATGAAAACATTGGTAGCCTCGACTGCGAGCGGGCTGTCCACATATACAGGAAAGCCCTCATGTCCGCTTATCATATGGTTGTCCTTAAGCTGCTTTATTAAGTACAGCAGCTCCTGTGTGCGTCCTACCGCAAATGACGGGAATACAGCATTTCCGCCTCTGTCAAGTGCCTCCTGGATTATCCTCCTGAGATCCTCAAGGTGATTTATTCCTTTTTCATGGAGACGGGCTCCATAGGTGGACTCCATAAGCACATAATCTGCGCCTTCGGTAATATAGGTCGGATTCTTTATAATAGGCTTGTTCTGGTTTCCAATATCGCCTGAAAATATGACCTTTTTCTCTACGCCGTCCTCGTTTATCCACATCTCGATCGATGCAGAGCCAAGGAGATGTCCGGCATCCACAAATCTGATCTTTACTGTATCCGAAAGCTCTACGATCTCACCATATGGAACTGTCCTGAAAAGCTCGAGCACCTTCTGTGCATCTTCTACCGTGTAGGCAGGTTTTATCTGCTCACGTCCCGCACGCTTGGCCTTTCTGTTGGCATACTCTGCCTCTGTCTCCTGGATGTGCGCGCTGTCGAGAAGCATGATGGAATCAAGATCCCTTGATGCTTCGGTAGCAAGTATGGTCCCATTAAAGCCCTCAACATACGCATAGGGTATCATACCCGAATGGTCAATGTGCGCATGTGTGAGCAGAAGGTAATCTATTTCCTTGTAGCTCACGGGAAGCGGGGCGTTTTCATAAACATTTTTTCCCTGCTCCATGCCGCAGTCAATGAGTATCTTTACATCACTTGTCTCAATCAAATGCTGAGATCCCGTAACCTCGTGATCTGCTCCTATGAATGTAAGCTTCATATCATTACCTCCTTATTTGATTCTATTTAACGTCTGCCGGCTGCATCCGTGTCGAGTATAGCCTGCTTGAAGGCCTCCTTTGTGATCTCGTAAGGAACTGCGCAAGGCGCCTTGCCCCACTCGATAAAGGTCGAGGCCTTATCGGTGAGCTTATCGATATCCTTAAGATCGAGCTCGATATCTGACATTTTAACAGGAAGCTCGATGCTCTTATAGAAGTCGATGAGCTTATCTCTCATCTCAATATTTCCGTCAAGTGTAAGAAGTACAAGTACTCCGAGTGCAACTACCTCTCCGTGAAGGTGCTTTTCAGCGCCCTCGCATACTGTTGAACCGTAATAGAAGGCATGCGCGAGTGAGCTGTTAAAATAATACGGCGGATCCTGGATAGAGCCTACAACAAGGTTGGATACGATACCTGTTGTGATGATGATGGTCTGTGCGATCTCCTCGAGCTCCGGTCCCGCAGTCTTTGCCTTTACCTGCTCCATGGCCTTTGCGCCGTTTTCAATAAGTGAAACGGTCGTGCACGGAGCTACGGTAACGCCCATAAGAGGTGTGTTTGTAATATTTTTGGTCTCGCGTGCCTTTCTTGATGTAAATTCCGACTCGAATTCCTTTGACATGGCATCGCCGATTCCTGCCCAGAAATACTCGACCGGTGAATCAGCAATGATCGCTGTATTTATAAAGGTATGGTTCGGGCAGCGCTGCGGATAATAATTGTCACGGGCTGCTCCGTCAGGATAATACATAATGCAGAGCGCTGTGCATGGAGCACAGTTTGATGAAAGTGTCGGGAAGGTAAAGAAAGGCTTTCCGAGCTTATCAGCTGCGCACTTGCAGGTATCGATGGCTCTTCCGCCTCCGAAAGCGAAGATCATGTCAGCTCCGCTCACCTCCGGCATTGCCATAAGCATGTCAACATTCTCATAGCTTGCCTCGCCGCCAAACCAGATCGGAGCGCTGAGCTCAAGGTCTGTGCCCGCAACCGCTGCCTTAAGGACGTCATAGCCCTTTGCAAGAGCAGTCTTTCCTCCGATAACTGCTGCCTTTGTTCCAAAGCGGCGTACCACCTCGTAAACTTTTGTATAGCAGTCTGTTCCGATGGTCCAAGCCGGTAAATATGATGTTCTCATTATGTATACCTCCCCTTTAAGGTTATCTATTATTTCTTTTTATTTAAAAACTTATTCTCAGTGCCGTTAAGCAGTCTCTTTATATTGGCCTTATGTCTGACTATGGCAAGTCCCGCCATTATAAATGCGATCACTAAGATCTCAGGCGCGTACTTAGGGTCAAAGGTCTGCGGGTAGGAGCCCCATCCAAAGGAAGCCCCGGTCATGATCCAGTAGAGCTGCACCACTATATAGATGACAGCGGCCGCAAGTGACCCAAGGGACACATATCCCGACACTCCGGCAATACCAAAGAGCGACACCAGCACCAGCAGAAAAAACTTCGGATCCGTAAAGCAGATCACTCCGCCCGAGCTTGCTATGCCCTTTCCTCCCTTAAAATGCAGCCAGGGA
Organism: Eubacteriales bacterium; assembly: GCA_030531385.1. GTDB lineage: Bacteria > Bacillota > Clostridia > Lachnospirales > Lachnospiraceae > Avilachnospira. Next base: position 16,641 of record JAUNNP010000024.1, on the reverse strand, counting down.
GAAAAATCATGTCCGAGCACAGCACCAAGGCCTGTATACATGGTGATAAGATATCTCGTCTCATCTGCCGCGCCGAAAAGCCGTGCAGTAATAATAAGCGGAATTATTGCCTTGAAAAAGTCCCCGGCAAAGGTCATGGCTCCGGCCTTCTTGCCAAGGCTCCTTAAGGCATTGGTGCTTCCCGTGTTTCCCGAGCCCATAGTCCGAAGATCCTGCCCGTACAGCCTTGCCACAAGAAAGCCTGTGGGAATGCTGCCGAACACAAAGCCCGTAATTAAACAGATGATCCTTGTAATAATCATTGATCCTTTTCTTTACGCTCCCTTATTATAAAATGTATCGGCGTTCCGGTAAAACTAAAGGCCTCCCTGAACCTGTTTTCTATATATCTGAGATATGAGAAATGGAACAGCTCCCTGTAATTTACAAAAATGACAAAGGTAGGAGGATTTACGCTGACCTGTGTAACATAGTAAAGCCTTAAGCGCTTTCCCTTATCCTGCGGCGGTTCATGCATGGCCGTGGCCTCAGTCAGGATATCGTTCAGCACACCTGTCTGTATGCGCAGAGTCTGGCTCTGACGCACAAGGTCGATCTCATCATAAAGCTTTATAAGACGCTGTCCCGTAAGTGCGGAAACAAACATGATATCCGCATATGGCATGAAGCCGAACTTGCGCCTGATCTCCTCGGTGAATTCATTTACAGATTTATCAGTCTTTTCCTCGAGCGCGTCCCACTTATTAACGAGAATGATGGCGCCCTTTCCTCTTTCATGGGCAATGCCGGCAATGTGGGTATCCTGCTCTGTGATGCCTTCTGTCGCGTCAATAACGATAATAGCGATGTTGCAGCGGTCTACAGCGGCTACTGTCCTGATGATGGAATACCTCTCGATATCTCCCTTTATCTTGGCCTTGCGTCTTAAACCCGCCGTATCAATAAATACATACTCCTCGCCGTTTCTCTTAACTACCGCGTCGACTGCGTCACGGGTGGTTCCCGCAATATCCGAAACGATCATGCGGTTCTCGCCGATAAGACGGTTTACGATAGAGGACTTTCCGACATTGGGGCGGCCAATGACGGCGATCTTTGGCCTGTCGTCCTCTTCTTCCTCTCCTTCCGCCTCAGGGAGATACGAAACAAGGATATCGAGCATATCTCCTATGCCCTGCTTGCCTGAAGAAGAGATCGGTATCGGATCCCCCATGGCCAGATTGTAAAACTCATAGGTATCATTTATCTGCTTCTGATAGCTGTCGACCTTGTTTACCACAAGCAGCACCGGCTTCTTTGAGCGGCGGAGCATATCTGCCACCATACCGTCGGCATCTGTGACACCGGTCCTTACATCAGTCATGAAAATGATAACGTCGGCAGTCTCCACGGCTATCTCAGCCTGTTCTCTCATCTGCTTTAAAATAATGTCATCAGACTCAGGCTCTATACCGCCTGTATCTATAAGGGTAAAGCTGTAATTCTGCCACTCGCAGTCTGCGTAGATACGGTCCCTGGTCACTCCCGGTGTATCTTCAACTATACTTAAATTCTCACCGCATAAGGCATTGAATAAGGTCGACTTTCCTACATTCGGACGCCCGACTACGGCAACTATCGGTTTCTTCATCTATATAATTATCTCCTGAAACTGCAAATTATTCCGAGTAAAGTATAGCATAAAATAAAATTGCAGTCACTATCAAAATAAGCTACAATATGTTACGTGCTGTCAGCATTGCCGGCGGCAACTTTATCATTATTGAGAGGCAGTCCTTAATGAGCAATAAAGACAAAAATCAGCTTACTATAATTTTATCTGTTATTATCGTCATTGTTCTTTTATTTATAGGCGGATACACACTGATACATAATATGCACCGGGGAGATGTAACTACTTCCCCGCAGGTTCCTGCGCAGACTGAGTCCCTGCCGGCTGAAAGTGAAGCACCGGGCGAGGTCAGCATTTTCCCCGAAGGCTCACCTGCATATATAAACGGGGCTCTTACGGTAGATACCTCCACAGGAAAGATCGTGAACAAAAACGGCGAGGTCTTCGTTATCCGCGGCGTTTCCACGGTCAATCTCGGCTGGCGTCCCGAGTATATCAACTATGATGCTTTCAAGGAGCTTCGCGATAAGTGGAATGTCAACACCATCCGTATCGTTATGCCTGTTGAGGATAACCGCGGCTATGTTTATCCGAAATACCGCGAGCAGCTGCTTCAGTATATGATCGACGGCATAGAATATGCGACAGAGCTTGGTATGTATGCCATAGTCGACTGGCACGTACTGCTTGACGGAAATCCACTGTCGTACAACATGGAGGCTTCCTCCTTTATAACCTATATTGCCGATCACTACGGCGACCGCGACAATGTCATATTTGAGATCTGCAACGAGCCTAACGGTGAGGATGGCACCTGGGCTTCCGTAAAAAGCTACGCTGACAGAGTCATAAGCTTTATCAGACAGTTTTCACCGCGCAGTCTTATACTTGTGGGCACGCCGAATTTCTGTCAGGATCTGGATGAGGTAATGGCAGATCCGATAACCTTCTACAGCAATATTGCTTACACCTACCATTTCTATACTATTACACACAGGGAGGATATGCTTGAGACTCTTGAAAAGGCGATCAAGAGCAGATTCCCTATGGTGGTTTCGGAGTTTGGTCTTGCAGGACACACTCACAGCGGAACCATCGATATTGCCATGGGCAACCGCTGGATGACCCTCCTCGAAATGTATGACATAGGCAGAGTTTACTATAATCTGTCCAATGAAAATGACTCCTGCGCCCTGCTTGTGCCAAGCTGCAGCAAGATGAGCGACTGGAGCATGGAGGACCTTACCCAGCAGGGAAAATGGCTCATCGAAACATATCACAAGGATAAGAGCGACTGGGCAGAGGCCTTTGCCAACTTCGGTACCGTAAACCGTATAGCGGTCAAGGAGCTTTCAGACACAGAAAAGATAGAGGCTACCCTGGTCCGCGAAGCATTTTGGGCAAAGGACAGCAAGCAGGAAGGACGCTATACTCTCACCATAAATAATGACACAGATACACCGATCACCGGCTGGAGCGTAAAAGTCACCTTCTCTGATGACTTTACTATTTCCTCAGACTGGTCAGCCAAGCTCGAGCAGGAAGGAAAGACTCTTACCATTACGCCGCTTGAATGGAACAATGCTGTATGGAACCGCTACAGTATCGATGTGGGCTTCATCACTTCAAGCAATGACCTCCTCCGCATTACCTCGATCACCTTTGACTATGATGGAAATGACGATGCCGAGATCGTCGAGCTTACCGAAACTACCGTTGCAGAGGAGACTGAGGCTGAGGCCGAGGC
>JAUNNP010000024.1:5209-13272 GCA_030531385.1 Eubacteriales bacterium | reverse complement strand
CCGTTGAGCCTGTAGGGGCCGCTGCCGCTGCCGGAAATAGATAAATCGAGTAGGAGGGGAACTCCCTCCTACTCGATCTTCGCAAGCGAACATTCCACACTTCGTGTTCCATGTTCTACGCCCGTCAGGAGACTTCCCGAGCAAGCTCGGCAGTCGCTTGGCGGGCTTTTGCTACAAAAAGAAGGACCGCACACCTGCGCGGTCCCAATTAGTTGACTTATATGTTGCCTAAATTTATTCAGCCTGCATACCAGCTTACTTTATACATCCAAGACACTTAACTGCAAAGTCTGCCATCTCACTGATGTCTACAACCGCCTTGTGCCTGATTTCCTTAGACTTAAGTGTGGCAAGCGGCTCAGGAATCTTGTCTCCTGTCCTTGCCGAAAGCTCATTCATATAGGTGAAGCCATCAGGCTCGCCGTCTGCGCCAAGGCTCACAGCATCGGCACCGATCACTGCCTTAGCAGCATCAAAAGCTCCAAAGATCGCCTCATAGGCATCCTTTGCGAACTTGAACGGGCTCGCCGTAGAAAGAATAACCGTCGCAGCCGCCTTTCCGGCACCGGCCACAGCAGCATCAGCCGCACCTGCAGCGCTTCCGGCGCCTGCCACGCCGCTCTTGCCATCCGCAATATCATTGGCCACCTTATAGCCGCAGGCTGTGTGCGGATCAATGAGACGCCTGTCATTATTATAAGCATCTGCGATAGCCTGCTTGGACTCTTCATTAGTCGCAAAGCCGCAGTCAAAGGTCGCCTGAAGCTTATTAAGCACCTTCTCACTTACCTCGAAGCGGCCCTTTTCATTAAGATCCTTCATGAGACCTGCAACATAATCGCAGTCACAGTCTGCCGCATAGAACAGCATACGCTCGAGGTTGGATGAAACAAGTATGTCCATGCTTGGAGAAATAGTCTTGACAAACTCCCTGTTCTTATTGTAAACGCCTGTCTTAAAAAAGTCTGTGAGAACATTATTCTCATTGGAAGCAACGACCAGCTTTCCGACAGGAAGGCCAAGCACCTTTGCATAGTAGCCTGCCAGGATATCTCCGAAGTTTCCTGTCGGAACCACAAAGTCCACCTTGTCGCCAAAGCTTACAACTCCGCGCTTTACAAGCTGCTTATAAGCCTCGATATAATAAATCACCTGAGGAACAAGGCGGCCAACATTAATAGAGTTCGCACTGGAAAGAGAAACCTTATACTTCTCCTTTATCTCATCAGTCATAGCCGCAAAGATCTGCTTAACACCTGTCTGGCAGTCATCAAAATTTCCGCGGACAGCGGCAACATTGACATTCCCGCCTTCAGCCGTAGCCATCTGCAGGTACTGGATATCGCTTACCTTCTGATATGGATAGTAGACCGTGATACCGATCTTCTCCGCGTCCTGGAAGCCCGAAAGAGCTGCCTTGCCTGTATCTCCGCTCGTAGCGGTAAGGATCATGACATTCTCATCCTTAAGCGCCCTGCTCATAAGCTGCGGCAGCATACAAAGTGCCATATCTTTAAATGCTGAGGTCGGTCCGTGATAGAGCTCAAGGAGATACTTATCTCCGATCTCAGTTACCGGTGTCAGATCCTCAGTCTCAAACTTACCCTTGTATGCGCGCTCGATGCAGTAGCGAAGCTCCTCATCAGTATAGTCATCGAGAAGCACCTTGAATACTTCAAAAACTATCTCCTCATAGCTTAAATCCATGAGCTTTTTCATATCTACGGATGCCCCGAGGATGTCGTCACTTACATACAGACCTCCGTCCGCACATAAGCCCTTTAAAATGGCATCCTTTGAGCCGCAGAGCACGTCCCTGCTTCTTGTACTGTGATATAACATGTATATTCTGTCCTTCCGGGCTCTTAACAAGCCCAATTAATTTTTCCTGATTCAAATGCCGGGCCCGCAGACCGCAGCTCGCCCCGCTCGCTGCTCTGCGCGCTTCTTCAGGCTTTCTCAGCCTCAATGACCTCGACCTTTGAGCCGATATCATCTCCCATGGAAGCCATTTCATCAAGCACATCTTCAGCATTTGCCCTTGCCTCGGCACTTACAGAGCCGCCCTTTATCTTATCGATAGCTTCGGGAATGAGATCAAGGAGTCTTGTGAAAATATCCTGGTTCTTGACATTTACAAGTCTTACTCTGTCGCCCTGGATAATAAGCATGGCGACCGGTGAGACCTTGGCGCTCATGGCTCCGGCCCCATTATTGTGCGCGTTATTCTGCAGCGCACCCGAAGCAAGTCCCGCTGAGATCTCAAGAAGCGGAATAAGAGTGGTCCCGCCAAGCTCGATGGGCTCGCCCACAACAGTCTTTGACTGGATGAGTCCCTCCATACCGTTAAAGAGTGCCTGCAGCGTAACTCCGAGACCATCATTTGCCAGTCCCAGATTAATATTTACTTTATCACTTGCTTTTCCCATAGCTATCTCCAATCTCAGTCAAGCTCCAGTATCTTCCTTGCCTTCTTATACATCCTGCGGAGCTTTTTACTGAAAAAGATCCTTATCGCGGCCTCTGCGACCACAAAAATCCTTATGCGCCCGCGTACATCAAGTTCTGCGTCAATAATATTCTGATCAAAATCAGGAATGACCTCTATGTGCTTATGGTAGAACGGATACAGCATCGCAGCTGCCTGCATGGCCTGACCGGTCGCAAACGGATCTCCGCCGCCATACCTGACACGGCCCCGGCCCTTTGTCGGAGCGATCTCCTTAAGGAGCCTCACCACGCGCTTTTTCACCATCATGACCGCGTCTTGATAGCGCTCATCCTTATACAGCGCATAGAGCTTTTCAGCCTTAGCTTTTTTATCGGTAACATTATCCCGTATATTTATGAAGGTCTCCGCAGCCTTTTGCCAAAGCGCCTTAAGCTTATTTATGCCTGCCTCTGCCGCGTCATGGACCTTCTTTTTAAGCGCCGCGATCTCTGCCTTTATGGACCTTACGACACCTTCCGCAGCCGCCTTCAGCTTTTCGAAAATTCCCTGCTTTTTTCCTGCAAATGCTGCCGCCTTCGCTTCGGTGGCCTCTCCGCCATCTTCGTCTCCGCCGGCAGCTCCTCCGGCTTCGCCCGCGCCGGTCTCAGCGTTCGCGCCGCCTGCATGAGGATCATCCTCACTGCCTATATAATATCCGGGTTCGCCGCTCTCACCGGGAAAGCCGTCCTCAAAGCCGCCATCGAGGATATCACTTTCAAGGACACCATCATAGCCATCGCTCTCTCCCTCATCAGGGAAAAAGTCGTAGACCTTGATCCAGGCCACCTTGACATAGGCCTTAAGCTTCTCGCCCTTATGGTAGGCCGCCTTTGCGCGCACGAGTCCCATGATCCACTTTACATTGATCTCGCCGTCGGGCGTATTGTCCTTAAAGCTTCCGTTTATGTAATACCGGACCGGCCAGAAAAACAGTATCATTATGAGCAGCAGGATTACCGCAGCGAGAAGGACTCCCACAATAATAAGCAGTACTTGCGCTATTTTTAATAAAATACCTATAGCTGTCATGCGATCCCGGTTGCCGTAACTGTCTTGATCTGTCTCTTATTATTTACTGCTTTGCAAGTCTGTTAAGGCACTCACGAATAGCCGCATTGGTGGTCTGTCTTCTGATAGACTCACGCTCGCCGCTGTAGGTATGCTCTGAAACAGTGGTCTCACCGTTAATGCATACTGCGATATATACACGGCCTACCGGCTTAAACTCCATAACATCCGGGCCTGCATTTCCTGTTGTTGAAATGGCGATATCTGTATCAGCAGCCTTTGCGCAGCCCTCAGCCATAAGCCTTGCGGTATCCGGGCAGATAACACCCTTCTGGTCAATGAGCTCCTGCGGAACGCCAAGTCTGTTCACCTTTGACTCATTTGTATAGGTAATGAAGCCCTCCTTAAATACAGCTGAAGCTCCCGGTACCTTTACTATGGTTGAACCGATCATTCCTGCGGTGATAGACTCCGCTGTTGAAATGGTCATACCCTTTTCCTTTAAGATATTAACAAGCTGGATCTCGCTGGTCATTTTACATTCCTCCGTCTGTTATTACTTTAATATTTTTGATCATATAATCCGCAAGTGAAACTATTGTAAGCAACAGCACTGCCGCGGTAAGTATATTTACTATTGTGCTTCCGATAAGCACCGGGAAGCCCGGCAGAATAAGGACTATGCAGAGTATCATCTGCGAGGTAGTCTTAAACTTTCCCCACCAGCTCGCCGCGATAACTATGCCGTTGTCCGAAGCGATAAGCCTGAAGCCGCTTATGATAAATTCCCTGGCAATGATGACGATCACCACTACTACCGAAAGCGAACCTTCCGCGGTCAGCAGTATGAGCGCCGAACAAACAAGGAGCTTATCCGCAAGCGGATCCATGAACTTTCCAAAATCCGTTACGAGATGATATTTCCTCGCGATCTGTCCGTCAAAAAAGTCCGTCAGGGATGCCGCGCAGAATATCGCAAGCGCAATATATCTGTGCATCCTGAAGCTTTCCGGCTGCAGGACCCTCAGCTCCGCGATATCCGCCGCGCCGCCAAGGCTCAGTATCATAAAAACTACGAAAAAAGGGATCATTATGACCCTCAGCATCGTAAGCTTATTAGGTAAATTCATTTTCATAAAATTTGTCCTTCTGACAGCTGCACGCCTCATCCGGAAACGTCTCCGGATCTATTCAAGTACGCCTATAAGATCATATTCGTTGGCCGCCGTAACACGGGCCTTCACTATGTCGCCGGTCATGAACTCACGATTTCCGGCATCGATATAGACAAAGCCGTCCACATCCGGGGCATCCATATATGTCCTTCCGATGTAAATGCTGCCGCCGCCATTTTCGGTGCGGCCTGCCGCACCTCCCGCGATCTCAGCATTCGCAGCTTCGGCCCCTGCGGCATCGCCGCCAAACACATCCGGGTCCATGAGCCTGCCTTCTATCATCACGTCATAAACATTGCCGACACGGTCCTTAGCCTTCTTCACCGCAATGTCATGCTGGATGCTCATTATTTCGTCTCTTCTGAGGCGCTTGTTTCCGGCTGAAACCTGATGACTATATGCTGCGGCTTTTGTTCCTTCTTCCCTCGAATACTCGAAATCGCCGAGGCGGTCAAACTCCATTTCACGAACAAATTCAGTAAGAATCTTATGGTCTGCATCTGTCTCCCCCGGGAAGCCCGAAATCAAGGTCGTACGGATCACGATATCCGGGATCTCCTCGCGGATGTGTCTGATCCTTCCGATTATCTCATCATGGCCGGTCGCCCTGGCCATGCGTTTTAAAATGTGATCTGAGGCATGCTGTATGGGCATGTCTATGTAGTGACAGACCTTGGGCAGTGTCTTTATCGCCTGTATGAGCTCCTCGGTGATCTCCTCGGGATAGCAATAAAGCAGTCTTATCCACTCTATTCCCTCGATGTCATTTAAGCTTTTAAGAAGCTCCGGAAGCATCTTCCTTCCGTAAAGGTCTGTTCCGTAGATCGTAGTCTCCTGAGCTACAAGGATGAGTTCCTTAACACCTGCCTCAGCAAGTCCGCGTGCCTCCTCGAGAAGGTCCTCCATCGGAACGGAACGGAATTTGCCCTTTAAGGACGGGATGATACAGTAGGTGCAGCTCTTTCCGCAGCCCTCGGCGATCTTAAGATACGAATAATGTCCGCCTGCGGTAATGAGGCGCTTATTCACAGGCGCCCCGATGAAAGCATTCTCAGAAACAGGACGAAACTCCTTAGTCTTCTCTCCGGAAACGCCATGCTCCTTAATGACACGGACTATGTCCTGCCAGGAATTGGTGCCCACAAGCACATCGACCTCGGGAAGCGTGTCCGTGATCTCGTCCTTATAGCGCTCCGCCATGCAGCCCATGACCACAAGTACGGGCACCTTAAAGCCCCGTGCCTGCTTTGCTGACTTAAGATCGGCCATCTCTATAAGAGTTTCGACGCTCTCCGTCTTGGCATCCTTAATGAAGCAGCAGGTATTTACAATTATAACATCGGCTGCCGCAGCGTCATCGGTGTACTCGTAGCCCTCGTCTGTAAGAAGGCCCAGCGTTTTTTCCGAATCCGCGAGGTTTTTGTCGCAGCCCAATGAAATCAGATGTACTCTTGGCATCCCTTATTATTCACTCACTTCCTCGTTTGACTTGATGACTTTGATCGTTCCCTCATCAAGCTCATCGATTGCGATGGTAAGTGCCTTCTCTCCCGGCATATCAAGCGTCGGATGGTCTCCGTCTATGATCTGGCGGGCTCTCTTGGCTGCTGCCGCAACAACAGAATATCTGCTCTCGATGATAGGCTCACCGCTCTCGCTTGTCTTATTTACTGAATTGATAATGTCTCCATATGTCGGAAATAACATTGCCATAGTTTGTACCTCACTTCTATGCTGTCTATTAATTTAACTCGTTCATCCTGGCGTAGTTTGCGCGAAGCTCTCCTCTTATCTGCTCTAAGAACGGGATCTGGCTGCGCACTCTCATATGCTGGTCTTGGATAAGGTAGTTTAAGTGCTTTACTGTTCTGTCAAGGTCGTCATTTACAAGGATGTAATCATAAGCCTCAACGCCCTCTGCCTCCATGGCTGCCTTCTCCATTCGCGCGCGGATGACCTCCTCAGTCTCTGTGCCGCGTCCGCGAAGGCGACTGATAAGCTCTTCCACTGAAGGCGGAGTGATGAATATGAGCACCGAATCCGGGAACTTTGCCTTTATCTTAAGTGCACCCTGCATCTCGATCTCAAGGATGACATCCTTGCCCTTTGCAAGCTCCTGCTCAACGTAAGCCTTGGGTGTGCCGTAATAGTTGTCGACATAACGGGCGTACTCAAGGAGCTCTCCGTTCTGGATCATTTTCAGGAAATGTTCCTTATCCGTAAAGAAGTAATCCTTTCCGTCTTCCTCTCCGTTTCTTGGTTTTCTGGTGGTTGCCGAGATGGAAAGTGAATAATAGTCATAATTTTGCATAAGGCCCCTCATAAGGGTACCCTTGCCTGAGCCGGAAAAACCTGATATTACTACCAGCATTCCCTTGCCGCGCTGAAAAGGACGATGCGTTTTACTCAATGTTTTGTACCTGCTCTCTTATCTTTTCAATTTCAGTCTTAAGCGCGATAGCCGTATCCGCGATCTTAAGATCATTTGCCTTGGAAAGTGTGGTATTGGCTTCCCTGTTCATCTCCTGGGCAATGAAATCAAGCTCTCTGCCGCAGCTTCCGCCCGCCGTAAGCTTTTTCTTCATGGCCAAAATATGCGACTTAAGGCGCACCATCTCTTCATCCGTGCAGACCTTATCCGCAAATATAGTTACCTCTGTTACGATGCGGCCCTCATCTGCCGTAAGATCTGAATCCGCAAGTGTCTCCTTTATTTTTTCGTAAAGGCGTGTGCGATAAGCCTCGACCACTGATGGTGAAAACTCCTCGATCTCCTTCACATAGCCATCCATGGCATCAAGCTTTCCGAGAAGATCCTTCTGCAAATGCTTACCCTCGCGGTCTCTCTCCTCACAGAAGTTCTCTGCTGCCTTTGAGACTGCCGGCTCTAAGATCTCCCAGATCCTGTCGTCGTCCTCTGTTGTTTCTTCCATGGTGATGACCTCCGGAAGTCTCGAGAGAACACTTGCCCCGATATCGTTGCGGATGCCGAAATTCCCCGCCATCATATTCATATAGTTGATATACTCAGCCGCGAGATCATTGTTATAAATCAGCTTCCTGCCCGACTCCGTATAATCCTCGTAGGTGATATATACATCGGTCTTGCCGCGCTCTATATAGCTTTTGAGGAGCTTTCTCAATCTCGCCTCAAAGACATTGAACTTGCGCGGCATCTTGATGGAAAGATCAAGATATCTGTGATTGACCGATTTTATCTCAACAAGCACCCTGTACTCGTCTGTAATGATCTCGGAACGGCCGAACCCTGTCATGCTTTTAATTGTGCCCATAAACTTTTATTACCGTTTCTTGCTAATATTCGTTCGGGTGCCAAATTCGAAATTCAGCTCATGTGCAAGCACATGATCTGTATTTCGAATTTTTCA
>JAUNNP010000024.1:0-5109 GCA_030531385.1 Eubacteriales bacterium | reverse complement strand
GAAATTCAGCTCATGTGCAAGCACATGATCTGTATTTCGAATTTTTCACCTAGTACTTCATGTTTTCTCACGATACGGCTTTCTTCGCGCTTCGCGCTCCCGAAAGCCTCACGAATATTCGCAATCCACGGGGCCCCTGCCCCGTTTCTTGCTCATATTCGTTCAGGTGTCAAATTCGAAATTCAGCTCATGTGCAAGCACATGATCTGTATTTCGAATTTTTCACCTAGTATCGTTATAGTTTATCAAATATCCGCCTTGGGTTCAATCATTATTGAATAATTTGTGTGGTAGATAACGAAGCCCGGAGCGGCTCCCGGCACGCGCCGCAGCTCCTTTTTCTTAACGTAATCCACCTCGACCTTGCTGGTTCCCGCAGCCCCCGCCTTTGAGTAATATGCTGCCAATGCTGCCGCCTCCAGGCAGGTCCTGTCCGGAAGCTCCTTAGGGCCGGTCTTTGCTATGACATGCGAGCCCGCAATATTTTTTGCATGGAACCACCAGTCGCTGTTGTCCGCTACCTTAAAGTCAAGCTCTTCATTCTGGTAGTTGTTGCGGCCCACATAGATGTCAATGCCGTCGCTCGATACAAAGTGCAGCGGCTTTGACTTTTCCTCGCGGCCCTTGCCGCCCTTTTTGCTTACAGGGCTGCTGCCGCTGCCGCCGCTGCGACCGTTTTTGCCGCCCTGCCCGGTGCGTCCGGCGCCGGCATTTCCCGAAAATGAACCGGCAGAGCCCCGGCCCGTAAGGCCGCTTTCCGCCATCTCGCGGCGAAGCTCATTTAAGTCCGCCTCGTTTTCGCAGAGCGAAAGTGAATTTCCTATGGAATCAAGCTGGTAGAGCGTATTGCGGCACTCTTCAAGCTGCAAGGCTACCGCCTCACGCGTACGCTTAAGCTTCTGGTACTTATCAAAATACTTTTTGGCATTTTCCGCCCCGGTAAGCTGCTTATCGAGCGGAATGCGGATAAGGCGCCCCTCATCATAATAGTTCTCGCATTCAAACGACTCCTCACCGCCCTTAAGCGAATAACCATAGGTGTTAAGGAGCTCGCCCCAGACACGATACTTATCTCTCTTATCGGTGTCTGCGTACTGCTTTTCGAGGAGCTCAAGCTTTTTCGCGGCACGCTCCGTAAGAGTTTTAAGGATGTGTCTTATATCCTCGGACTTAGCCCTGATGCGGTTCTGTTTATCCTTTTTCTCATAAAAAAGCCTTATGACCTCTGACATGCTGTCAAAGTACTCGGCCTTAAAGTCACCGCCCTCAAGAGAGCGAAGCCTCACACCTGAAAACTCCGATATGCGATCTTTGTCATAGATAACGCAGGGCTCAAAGCGTCCCTCGTCTACATCTGTCATAAGAGCCGCGAACTCACGGTAAAGACCGGCCAGCTCCGCTTCGCTTACCGCATTGCCGGTGATGTCCCCGTCGACCCCTGCGCGTGACAAAAGCTCTGCAGACATGGCGGGGCTAAGTCCCGTTATCGACATATATATCTTTTTATAAAGAGGCAGCACCGGCTCCTTTTTCATAAGCTCGTTAAATGCCTGCTCATCCTTATAAAGCGCTATCGGATCCGCCTTCGAAGCCGCATCCGGTATAAAATACTTTCTTCCCGGAAGCACCTCTCTTACCGAGCTTGTCATGTGCGAGACATGCTTGATGCTGTCGATTATCGTAAGATCATTTTTCGTAAGTATAATGTTGCTGTGCTTTCCCATTATCTCCGCGATGAGATACTTCGTGCTCAGATCCCCCATCTCATCGAGATGCTCTATCTCGAACACGATGATACGCTCAAGTCCGTCCCCTTGACACTCAGCGGCATCGGCGGCAAATGCTGACGACGGCTGGAATATGCGCACCACCCGGCCCCCTCCGATGTGCTTTCGAAGCGCCATGCAGAAATTCGGCGCGGTCACCGGGGAGAGTTCATTCTCCTCCTTAAGGCAGACCATGGGGGTCGAAGCATTCGCAGAAATAAGAAGGCGCAGTTGCTGACGATTGCATTTAAGTGTCAAAAGTAGCTCATCCTTTTCAGGTTGAGCTACTTTCGTAATACTGCCCATGAGCAGTCTGTCATTCAGTTCTTTTACCGCGGCCGCAGCCGCAATGCCGTCATAGGCCATTTATTCCTCTTCCCAGTTTGTGTAATACTGCTGAACGTCATCGTCCTCGTCAAGAAGATCGAGTGTGCGGCGAAGATTCTTGACCATGGTCTCGTCTGTTACGGAAACAGTGTTCTGCGGGATCATGGCAACATTGGCATCTGCCATAGGTACGCCTGCTTCGTCAAGTGCCTCACGTACCGCATCGAAGTCAGCCGGATCGGTAATGATCTCGAAGCTGTCCTCCTCTTCCTTCATATCCTCAGCGCCCGCGTCAAGCGCGATCATCATAAGATCGTCCGCAGATCCCTCATACTCTTCACGGTCGATTATGATCTGGCCCTTGTTGTCAAACATGAACGATACAGAATTTGGTGTGCCAAGCGATCCCTGTCCCTTTGTAAATGCTGACTTAACATTGGCTGCTGTACGGTTCTTATTATCTGTAAGAGCATCAACGATGATGGCAACTCCGCCTACACCGTAACCCTCATATCTGAGCTGCTGGTACTCTGCGCCGTCACCGCCGCCTGCTGCCTTCTTGATACCTCTCTCGATGGTATCGTTAGGCATATTTGCAGCCTTAGCCTTCTGAATAACGAACTTAAGCTTAAAGTTATTGTTAGGGTCAGGACCGCCTTCCTTTACTGCGATAGCGATCTCACGTCCGATAATAGTGTAGATCTTACCCTTTGCTGCATCATTTTTCTCTTTCTTTGCACGTATATTGGCAAACTTTGAATGTCCTGACATAAATAACCTCTCTGATTCTAAATAATATTACAGTCAACCCTGACTTGAATTTCTTAATATGCAATCTGAAATTCTACCATATCAATGATGTTAATTCAATAAACTATGGCAGAAATTCGCTATGTATATCGTCTTGCATTGCGAGAACTGATACCGCACACGATCTCATAGCTTATAGTCTCACACTTTTTCGCAAGCTCATCAGCCGTTATCCGCTCGCTGCCGTCAGCACCTATAAGCGTCACCTTATCGCCGGCAGCCGCGTCCGGAACCTCCGTAAGATCCACCATAAACTGATCCATACAGATATTTCCTATTATCCTGCAGCGCTTTCCGCGGATAAGCACCTCTCCGCCGCAGCGTGAGAGCCTCCTCGGGTATCCGTCCGCATAGCCGCAGCACACCGTTCCGACCGGCATATCGCGCTCCGCCGTAAAGTTGTATCCGTAGCTTACCGAGGTCCCCGCCTTTATCTCCTTCACATATGTGAGACAAGAGGTCCAGGTAAGCGCCGGCTCAAGCTCCGCATTTGTTTTGTCAACCTCATCCGACGGATACAGGCCATAGATACCTATGCCGCAGCGCACCATATCCATGCCGCATTCCGCGGCGATGCCGTCTATGACTGCCGCTGTATTTGCGCAGTGCCAGATGGGAATGCTGACGCCGGAAGCCTTACACATTTCGCGGAAGGCCACAAACCTTTCGAGGGCAGCATTCGCTGCCGTTTTATCTGCCGCGTCTGCCTTTGCGAAATGCATGAATATGCCGTCAACGCTTATAAACGGAAGCTCAAAAATGCGTCGTACCGTCTCAAGCCCTTCCTCGTCAGGAGTTAGTCCGAGGCGCGACATGCCTGTGTCGACCGAAATGTGGATGCGGGCCTTTTTTTGCTGCCCGGTCCCGTCGCCTGATGCAGCCGAACTCATCCGGACATCGTTCATCCGGGCCGCAGTATCATTGAGCGTCTTCGCTCTGTCATATTCAAATACGTTGAGTGTGATGTTCTCTGCAACGGCCGCCTCGTAATCCTCCTCAAAGGCAGAACCAAGCACCAGAATGTTTTTATTTATTCCGGCATTTCTCAGTCTCAGTGCCTCTTCTACGCCGGCCGTACCAAAGTAATCTGTCACATCCTCGATTGCTTCAGCGACCTCGATATCCCCGTGGCCGTAAGCATTTGCCTTAACTGCGGCAAAGGTCAGTACGTCCTTTGCTTTGCCGCCGCACTCCGGGTCGGGCTCTCCGTCCCGATTTACGGAGTTGCCTTGTTCACGGGTGAGCTCTTCGTACAGTTTTCCGGATGCCCTGTCGCACTGCTCAATGTGGCACTGCTTAAGCCTAAGGAGATTTCGGCGAATGGCTCCAAGGTCTGTCTCGGCCACGCATCTATCATGTAATTTGTAATTTACTTTAATATCTGACATTTACTTATGCGGCTTTATTACTCTCCGCTTTAGTGCTGCGGCAAGGCTTTCAATCCTCTCCGCTTTCAATATTATAGCTTAAGATCATGAGACTTTCGGAAAGATGAACATTTTCCACCTTTATATTATTCGGCATCTCGATCTCAACATGTGCAAAGTTCCAAATGCCCCTTATTTTTGTTCGGGAAAGGCGGTCAAAGACCTCTCCCTTGCGCTCGATGTCGGAACTGTCACAACAGCAATGGCTACATCATTCTCATCGATAAAGCTCTCGAGCTCATCCATAGGATGGACCCTGACTCCGTTGATCTCACTGCCGATCTTGTCCGGGCAAATGTCAAAGGCGGCAATGATGTTGAAACCGTACCTCGGGAAGCTCCTGTGGTGCATGATCGCAGTGCAGAGGTTTCCGGCTCCTATTATAACTACCTTGTGCGAAACACTAAGACCCAGTATATTTCCTATCTCATCGTAAAGAGAGCTGACATTGTAGCCATAGCCCTGCTGGCCGAAGCCTCCGAACTTATTTAAGTCCTGTCTGATCTGTGAGGCTGTTACATTCATCAGGTCCGCAAGATCGGTACTGGAGATCCTCTCTACGTTCTTTTCCTTAAGCTCGCCAAGAAATCTGAAGTATCTCGGGAGTCTCTTTATTATCTGTTTTGATATATATTTCTCACCGCTGTTATTCATCTTATATTCGGACACTTCAAGCTGCCCCTGACTTTCTCTGATAAAAACTAAACTGAAATATTATAGAAAAATTAGAGATGAGTGTCAAGTGTGCAAGTTTCAGGTCCTCCGGTGCTTTGCTCATA
>JAUNNP010000152.1 GCA_030531385.1 Eubacteriales bacterium | reverse complement strand
GCTGTTGCGGCACTTTTTTTATTCGCCGCTTTTTCATAGGTCATTTGACACTATCGTGTTAAATTTCAGCAATCTACGTTATCTATCCCTGTTTCAGTTTATCATAGGTCATTAATAAATTACACCGATTTATTTACCCCATTTATTTATCATCCATAGTTTGTGCAGTAATAGAAAAAAGGTAAACGGTAGATCTGAAGCGTAGTACCAAAAATGGTACATAGCTTTCACCACTTTTACTTTTCAAATGCAATACAGATTTGGTAACGGGCGCAATAAATTTCTAAACATTCAAAACTCCCGCAAAACCAGCTCCGTTACCCCTGGGTTCTCACCGCCGGTAATTCGCAGCACCTTAGGATTAAGCCCATGCCCGATCTCGCGGTAAATACCGCGCTGGATATGATTTCCTCCGTTAAAGCCGTGGATCACCCTGATCCGGTATGTGCTGGCATTTGCCTTTTTTATCACTTCCTCGATCCTTTTAATCGCTTTGTCCACGGTCAGGCCATGTACATCCATCTCAATGATTGGTGTCTGTTTCACTGGCCACCCCCTCTTACAACAATATTTCCCATGCCACTAATCCTCAAAATCGTACCGCACGACCTGGCAGTTCTTCACGCCAAAGGCCGCGAACTCCTCATTGGTCATATCGGTAAAGTAAGACTGCACCACACGGGCTATGCCGTTATGTGCCACAAGGATATATGTCTTCTCATCCGACTCTGCCCTGATATCATCAAGCAGGTTGTAGATCCGCTGCGCCAGGCGGAGCATGGACTCACCGCCCTCATAGCTCATGGCAAATGATTCCTTCGCCTTGCTGAATTCCTTCCCGTCCCGCGCCGTGGACTCCCACTTACCGAAGCATTGCTCAACCAGCCTCGGCTCCACACGGGCAGGAATGCCGGTGAGTTCAGAGATATGCTTCGCGGTATCCGCCGCACGCATGAGAGGAGAGAAAAGGATCACGTCGGCGGTAATGCCTTCCTCCAAAATCTTCCTGCCGGTCTCGATGGCCTGCTCGTGGCCTCGCTCGGTGAGGGCGATGTCAGTGGTACCGCAGATTTTATTTTCTACATTCCATATAGTCTCGCCATGGCGGACGAAATAAAAATGGCCCATGGTACTATCTCCTTTCACCTGTATTCCACAGTTCGCCTCTTATATGCTATTCTATCAGATTCCAGCTCCGCCAACAACATTCCCATGCCTTATGTGAACCTTGTCTAAGTAAGCACACTTTACATATACAGCGCCCGGCAATAAAAGCCGGGCGACTTATTTTTCTTCTGCCAATGCTGCCTTTTCGTCATCTGCGAAGTGTCTTTTAGTCTGGTCGAACTCTTCAAGTACCGAATCAATATCCTCCGGAAGGTACCGCCTGCCGTCTATAAGGATGCGGACGGTCATACCGTAAAATCCTTCTGCCATGGCTCCTGCGATAGCTGCAAGGGTATCTGTATCGCCTCCGAGAGAGACTGCATTGCGGACCGCGTCCTCATACGAAGTTCCCTCAAAGAATGATGTAAGCGCCTTGGGAAGTGCGTCCTGGCAGGTCTCCACATGGCGGTGTCTTGCCCTTAGTTCATCAAGGCTCTCAGAAAGATCATATCCAAACTCCCTTATGACATACTCCCTTATCTCTTCCTTGGTACATCCTGTCCTTCCCATGTAAATGACTGCAGCTGTACACTCTGCGCCCTTTATCCCTTCCGGATGGTCGTGGGTGACATCGGCCGTGGCCCTTGCCACCTCCCTGGTCCTCTCGAGTGAGTCGTAGAGCCAGCCTGCCGCCGACACCCTCATGGCTGAACCGTTGCCATAGCTTCCGTACGGCATCGGGTCACTGCTACAGAGCCACCTACTGAAGCGTCCGCCGTATCCCGCAGCTGGGTACTTCTTAGCCCACTTTCTCATGCCTTTTATAACAGCCCTTCGTATTGCATCAGTATCTGCGTCCCTTCCGCAGTACATAAGCGCCTCCCCTACCGCTATAGTCATTACCGTATCATCCGTAAAATCATCTTCCTTTGTGAAAAGTTCAAAGTCCTTCGTCTTTCCGCCCCTGTCAAACTCAAATCTGCTGCCTATGATGTCTCCACAAATTGCTCCGTACATGTTTGCTCCTCCTTAGTCATTAACCTTTTTGTCTGCTTTATTTCTAATGGTGGCATTATTCTAACAGAAAGCGCTCGTAATCCGATCGCTCACCGGGAGACCTTGAAAAAACCGTAAAAATTTGCAAAAGGCCGCCTGCTTGGCGCCGACCGGAGCGGAGATCGAACGAAGTTTGATTCCCACACACGCGTAGAAAACCCCTCGGGTAATCCCGAGGGGTTGACTTAAGCGGGTGATGGGAATCGAACAAGAGCCCTGCCGTAAATCCCCCATAAAGAAAGGAGATTCCGTACTGCCTTCCGGGGGAACCCGGTGGGGAACCCACCTATTTTAGTTCTGAAAATCAGGATGTTTTTCATACCCTTTTTCTTCTAAATACATATCTGCGATATATGATGGTCCATTCCACCACAGTTTAGATGATTTATCATATAACAATCTGCCGGTTTTCGATTTGAGAAAGTCATTAAGAAGTGTCTGCCGACTTTCTTTTGTAGTTTCAGACAGTTCCTCTACTACCATGGTTATCAGCAAATCAATGGTAAAATCTATCTTTTCCTTTGATATCACTTCCTGACCCATATCTTCTCACTTTCCACAAACTCAAGGCTGTCTATTGCATTCTCTGTTCTGAAACAATACTGATCTTTAAGCTTTTCAGGCAGGAGCAGTCTGATACAAATATCGTCAGCCTCCTTAGAACCGACAGGGCCAAAAGTCCCGCCTATATAAGCTGCTAACGTTGTATTCGTTTGATCATCTGCTATTTTTCCGATGATTACGTCATATACCGACATCAACTTTTCTATTTCCGTAAAAGAATTTCTTTTTCTGTGAGCAGCAATGCAATGCAGCCATTCCTCATTTGCAGTTTCAAAAATATGGCTCTTTAATTTATCGCTCCGGTGCACCTTGAATACCGATATATAACCATAATCCTGGTTTTCCGGTGCATCACCTTTTGTGACCGCTTTTCCGATTGCCGTTCTGAGGAAATTTTCCGCCTGCTCCTTTGAAGAAGTAAGGTAAAAGCCCTTTCCAAAGTCTTTTCTTGCAGCACTTTTTTTAAGCTCCGGCTTCCTTACCTCACAATAGCTCCCATGATATAGGATAAGACCATCATATACATCCCGCATTGATCTTCATCCCCTTTCTTTCAAGAAGCTCAGTAATATCCTCTAAAACAGCCTCATCTCCCTCGCAATGAAATATACCATACCCTTTTTCAATGTAATCCGGTAAACCGTATTTATCAAAAATATACAGAATTTTCTCAAGAGGCATACCCCACTCTTCAGAAGCAAGCCGTATAAGTCTTGTCTGCATAAATAAGATCTGCGATTCTTCACTCATAAAACGCCTCCCGCTTTCCGATAGGAGATTCCGTACTGCCTTCCAGGGGGAACCCACCTATTTTAGTTCTAAAAATCAAAGATAGATTATGACGATGGTTCTTTCACTTTATACCTCTACTTCTGATTTGTTTATACCACTCATCTAGAATATTAAAATATTTTTCTAAAGTATCTATCCTGACTACGAAATGCATGTCATATCTGCTTCCGGCTTCCCAATCTGTTATGGTGATAGCATTATCCCTGATTGCCTCCGGTATGACCAGATCTATTCCAAGGCTTTCCCCATAATTTATTAACTTGGAAAGATCACCCCTTCGTATAAAGCAATACACCATTACTTATATCACTCATTATGTTATCCGAATAAGCTTTGCTATCGTCAAAATACAGAACATCATAGTCCTGAACACCGCCATATGAAACGATTGCCTGGATAAACTTCTTATAACCCTTTGATGAGAACATCCTGGCTTTAGACAACGTTCCGAACACAGCTATATCTATATCAGAGCTTTCTGTACACCGCTCCTCGGTGGATGACCCAAACAAAACAATCCTGTTGATCTGATCACACAATGCAGCGCTATTGACAATATTCTCAATATAGTCTGCTTTTATATCTGCAATCCTAACCTCTTTATTATTGATTTTTTTTGTAATGACTTCACACATATCGCCTACCTGAATGCTGGAAAATAAGGTTAAACTTAAACGTA
>JAUNNP010000151.1 GCA_030531385.1 Eubacteriales bacterium | reverse complement strand
AATCCGCCTGTAAATATGTCTGACTCCGATTATCCGACCGGATACTTCTGGAATGATATCTGCCGTAAGGATAACTGGCTCCGCATCTTCCACAACTTCGTATTTGAAGAGGTTTATAAGAAGGAAGACGTAACGGGACGCGTACGTGAGGTACATACTCAGATATTCCCTCGTTTCCATCAGTGGGACTGCGTTACCAGAGCCATTACGGACGTAAAAGATAATGGTGTCGGTATGCGTTACCTCATCGAGCACTCCGCAGGTTCCGGTAAGACAGAGACCATTACATGGGTCGCACACGAGCTGATCAGACTGATGAATGATGACGGTGAAAGATACTTCTCTTCCGTTATCGTAGTAACGGACCGCGTCGGCCTTGATTCCAACATCAAGAAGACCATTAAGCAGCTGAAAAAGACCGTCGGTCTTATCGAGATGATCGGCGGAGATGAAACAAAGAAGACCTCAGGCGCTAAGAGCAAGCAGCTTGCAAATGCACTGCACGACAAGCGTGAGATCATTGTTGTAACCATTCAGACATTCCCGTTTGCGGTTGAGGCTATTGCGTCTGATCCGACGCTTGCAGGTTCTAATTTTGCCGTCCTCATCGATGAGGCGCACAGTTCACAGGAAGGCTCATTCTCGGGCAAGATGCGTGCAGCGTTAAAATATGCGTCCAAAAAAGAAAAGTCCAAGAGCGACGATTCGGAGGCCACTGACGAGGATGCTATGAACGCTTACTTCCTCCAGATGCAGGAAGGCCATGCGATGCCGGAGAATGTATCATTCTTCGCATTTACGGCAACCCCGAAGGCCGAAACAAAGGTCATCTTTGGACGTCCTGGCGACCAGACTGATGAGAAAACCGGACAGCCTATCCCAGAGTCCTTCCATCTGTATCCTATGAGACAGGCGATCGAGGAAGGATATATCGTTGACGTATTAAAGGGCTATATGCCTTATAAGACCGCTTATAGACTGAAGGAAGACATTATATCCGACAAGCTCGTTGATGAGCGTCAGGCGCTCCGTACGATCGCAAGATGGCAGTCCCTGCACCCGACGAATGTCATGTCAAAGGCAGAGTTCATCGTGGAGCATTTCATCAAGAATGTGGCTTCCATGCTTGACGGTCAGGCAAAAGCCATGATCGTAACCTCTTCCAGAGCATCCGTTATCCGCTATAAGTACGCTATCGATGCGTATCTGAAAGCACACCCGGAGTATGACCGCAGCAAGATCGAGCCGCATCTTCAGTTCAAGGTACCGGGCGAACCGCTTGTTGCATTCTCGGGTAAGGTTGCGGGCAGTGCCTGTGTTATGCCTGAAGATAACACGATCGTATCAGAGTTCGATTACCTGAAAGAGAACCCGTTTGCGGCCATCAGACGCGATTACGACTACACTGAAGTGGGTATGAACAATCTCGGCATGCAGTCCGTAGAGAGCGCATTTGACGCTCCCGGAGAACGTATGCTGATCGTTGCGAATAAGTTCCAGGTAGGCTTCTCACAGTCTAAACTCTGCGCGATGTATATCGACAAGAAGATATCCAACGATATCGAGATCGTACAGACTTATTCTCGTCTGAACCGTATCTATGCCGGTAAGGACAGGGTTTATATCATCGACTTCGTAAATGATCCGGAGATCGTAACCAAGGCATTCAAGAAATACGATAAGGGTGCGGAAATGACAAACGCACAGAGCCTTGAAGTCGTATATGAGATCAAGAAGTTCCTCGACGAGGCGGACATCTACACCCGCGACGACTTTGAGAGATACAAGACCGCACGCTATAAGACCATCGTAAAGCTTCAGCAGGAAGACAAGCTCAAGGACAGAACTGCCCTTTACAATACGGTATCCATGCCTGCAGAGCGCTGGCAGAACCTTGTTAAGGCACAGCAGACTGCATATGAGACATGGAAGAGCTTCTACGATAAGGCTGAAGAAAGCGGCGACGGCGAAGGTATGAAATTCGCTGAAGGAAAGCTCAAGGAAGTTGGCGAGGAGCTGGATAAGCTCATGGAGTTCCGCAAGAAGCTCAAGAGATACTCATCCGCTTACAACTACATCTCACAGATCGTAGAACTCGGCGAGCCTGACCTTGAGGTATTTGACGGATTCTCTAAGCTTCTCTCTCATAAGCTTGCAGGCACCGCCCTTGAGGAGATCGATGTAAGTAACCTCGTGCTTTCTGATTACAAGATGAAGGCATTAAGCGTTCCTACCGATCCAGAAGGCGGAGTACTGAAGCCGATGCGCGCCGGCGGTCATGGAAAGGCATCAAAGAAGGAGTCTCTCCGTAAGATCATTTCCAAGATCAATGAGATCTGGGGCCAGGATGCATCTGTTGTTACAGGTGCAAGGACCATCAACGCAATGGCAGACTTTGTAAGTGCGGATGATGTGACCCGTATCCAGATCCAGAACAGCACCAACTCCAAGGAAGCTATCCTTGCAGACGGACGTTTCGAAAGCATCCTGAAGCTGGCTGCACTTTCGCTTAAGAATAACGATTTCGAGAAGTTTGCAGAGACGATCCTTTCAGATCCGCAGTCCATCCGTCCTCTTGCCGAGCTCATCTTTGACCTCGTAGACAAGAAGGAACGTATCGACATGGCAGATTTCTCAGAATATGTAAATTCGGATACACAGAATTAAACACAAAGGAGAAGTGAATGTCATCCTCAGCAAAAGCTATTCTTGGCATAGAAGACTGTGAAATAGAAACAGTCGAAAGCCAGACTAAAAAAGGAAGGACATACACGGGAATGAATATCCGCTACGCCGGAAAGGTTCCCGAGGTGTGTCCTGAATGCGGGGAAAAACTTTACAAACATGGCACGAGACCGATAGAACTGACAGATACACCGATGGGTGGACAGCCGTGCAGGTGGATGGTCAATCTGCCTCGCAGAAGGTGCGTGAAATGCGGTTATATGTGGAAAGCATCATTAACCGGTATTGACGAAGACCGTAAGATAACAGACCGTGCAATGCTTGACATAACCGAAAAAGCACTCAGAAATACATTCTCCGCTGTAGCAGATGAATACCTGCTCTCCGTAAATACGGTAAAAAATGTATTCGTAGATTTTATAAATAATAACCGTAAAGACCTCAGATTCGTCACTCCTGCATTTATCGGTATCGATGAGATCAAGATAAAGAAGCTGGGTGAAGTCACTGTTATAACAGACCTCGAGCATCGGACCCTTTTCGATATGCTGCTTGGAAGAAATCAGAAGACTCTTACGGAGTATTTCATGAATCTCGCTGACAGAGACAAGGTATTTTGGGTATGTTCCGATATGTACCGCCCGTTCGAAAAAAGCATCGCAGATGCCATGCCGAACGCAAGATGGGCGATTGACCACTTCCACGTAGTCATGAAGGCTAATGAAGCCGTAGATGCTGTCAGACGTGTGCTGCAGAGCACTATGAAGAAAACTGACCGAATCAAAACCAAGCGTGGACTCGCTTATACTCTGAAAACCAGGGCAAAGCATCTGACCCTTGAGGAAGCGAACAAGATCCGTCTCTGCAGAAGCGATAAAGAGCTGCAGCCGCTTGCGATTGCATTTGACCTGAAGGAAGATTTCTTCAACATCTACGATGAAAACAAGACATCAAAGGAAGCTGCACAGGAAGCCTTCAGGAAGTGGGAAGAATCGATCCCGCCGGATGCACTGTATGATAAGTTCAGAGACCTTGCAAAGACCGTCCATAATTTCTACGAGCAGATATTCAACTACTGGGACTGCCCGATACAGATCAGCAACGGCTATACGGAATGTACCAACCGATTGATCAGAGAAAACAGTACAAGGGGGCGTGGTTATTCATTCGACATTCTCCGCGGACGTACACTGTACCGCAAAACAAATGTGAAAAATCTTCTTATGTCAGGCATGGTTACCATCGGTCCTGCTATTCCTGAAACAGGTCCTGTATTCCATTACGAGGGTGGTGACAGTGATGATTACGATGATGAGGAAGAACTTGTCGCAGGTGTAGACTTTGATCCTGATACCGGAGAGATATTCGAATAACACATAGAAAAACATAAGGGAGGTACCACAATGGTATCTCCCTTTTACTATGCAAGTATTCATCTGTTCTTATCTGTTAATGTTGGCAGTCATATTTTCAACCACTAAATGCAAAAAACGTCTGCGTTATAATGATAAAACCGTAAGCATCTGGCCTTATATTTTC
>JAUNNP010000023.1 GCA_030531385.1 Eubacteriales bacterium | reverse complement strand
AGCTATCATGACATTTAATTTCAGCGACAAGTTAAAGGACTACATAAAAAAGGCAGACAAAAAATATATACTGATCGAGGTGGTCACTGCCGATACCTCGGACATTGAGGTCACAGAGATCGCAACCAGATTTGTTGACGAAAAAATGGCATCGACTTATGTGGAAAAGAAAAAATACAGGGAAGAAGAAACGGAAGTCTGCACGCTTCTTCTCCCCCGCTATCCGATAAAGTACAGTGATACTGTAGAACTGGACCTTAAATCATTTTTATTTATTCATCTCATAACCCAGAAGGGCATGAAGATCTGATTATACAATCAGTAAATCATGGCACCTGATGCATCAAACTGGTGATTTGCGCCATCTACAAACTGCATGCCTGTTACCATACCCTGGTCAGTACTGTAGTACCACTTATTGTTCCAGTTGATCCAGCCGGTCTTCATATATCCCTGCTCATCAAAGAAGAACCACTTGTTGTTTATAAACTCCCAGTTACTTACTGTATAGCTGCCGTCATTATGCTTGTACCACCAGCGTCCGTTCTCAGCCTTGAGCCAGCCCTGTGAGCCGTTAGGTCCCACGATATAGATAGCGCCGGTACCGCTTGGGCCTGTTCCCGATGAGCTTCCGCCCGATGAGCTGCTGCCGGAGAAATGCTTGCTGTCCGATTCACTCCAGTCAGACCATCCTCCGTAGTTCTTATCATAAGCCCTTACCTGGAACCAGTAATAATCAGAGGTATCTATATCAGATGAAAAGTTATAATATTTCTTGGTGGTAGATACAGTATCTATCCTGCGTCCATCCTTGTAGAGCTGGACCTGATACTTGCTTGCATTTCCTATAATAGTCCATTTAGCAGTATGTCCGCTCCAGTATACATCTGTAAACTGAACATAATCAGTAATATCTCCGTCTGCCTCTCCTATATTTGTCTGTCTGAGTATCTCGAGCATCTCAGGATCATTTTCATCGCAGTACGACCAGTATACGGGATCATTTACCCAATCTGACAGACTGCCGCCGGGACCGACACCAAACTTTTCCATGTGCCAGTCCTCGTAGCTTATCGCATATGCAGAAAATACCAGCCCGATTATTGAAGCAGCGGCCGCTGCCAAAAATGCTATCTTTTTCATACACACCTCCTAAAGTCTGTGATGCTTTCAAAATTTGTGTTATGATGCTTATGTATCATCATCTCAAAATCATTATACATCAAAGGTATATTAATAATGTTTACAAATATATTACTATTAATAGGAATAATCGTTGGAATCGGAGTCATCGGGACTGTTGCGTATGTAAGCTTCAGAGTGCGCAGCTTTTCAAGGAAATATCTCGGAACCGATGACATCGTAGAGGGAATAAAAAATCAGCAGGAGATCTATGACTCCACTCCCAAGGATGTATCAAGCCTTACCAGGCTTGAGCTTCCGCGTATTGAAAGGGACTTTCCGGAATTTAACTGGAGTCAGTGGAAGCAGATCTGTGAGACCAGACTTAAGCAGTACCTTGAAGCAAAGAGCAGTAAAAACGCGGCTCTTCTCAAGGATGCCGCAGACGGATTAAAGGAACAGCTAAGAAATGAGATAGAGTCAGCGGTCAATGCTGAGACAGAGGAAAAATATGAGCAGGTGACCATTCATCAGACCGAGATTGCAAAGTATGATAAAAAACCGGGCCTCTGCCGCATTAAGGTCGAAGCTTCAGTTCAGTATTTTCATACCCTTATCCGGAAGGGCAGGACAAATCTTGATAATAAGATAGAGTCCAATATCTATGTTTTGGAGCTTGTTTATATCCAGGATCCGTCTCTTGTAGGCAACGAATACGCAACCGCAATTGGGACAAACTGTCCAAACTGCGGCGCGCCCGTAAAGATACTTGGAAACAAGATCTGCCCTTACTGCGGTACAGGTATAGAGCCTATAAATATCAAAGTATGGCAGCTGCACAGGATCGAGAAGGAAAAATATTAAAATACATACTTTTGACACCCACGTCATAATATCTGCTCAATGCAATAATAGATCCGGCCTTCATAATTGAAAGCCGGATCATTTTCTTAATTTCCAAGCGACCCTATCATCGGGTAACAGAAAAGCCTGTGGCCATCAACATCATCAGCGATGCAGGCATGCTCCGCCTCATATATCGCTATACCGCCTATTAGCTCCGGATAGTTCGTTACCTCGTTTATTTTATTTAATTCCTTATCATAGATCTCACAGATATTGGTTTTTGAGTGATGTGCCACAATATACCACTCTCCTGTCTTCATATCCATGGTCGCATTCACATAAGTATCCGGTCCGAATTTATCGGTATCTGATACTATCGATGGTTTCTCATCAAATATCCATACACGATTTGTGTCGGTATCATAATCATAATTTACAGCCGTCATCAGTGAAATTTCCGCGTGACCTTCCATGGTATAGAATGGATAAGCTTCTGAAGCGCCTTCAATAAAGATACTATCCTTGGTTAATAAATTGGTGACCCGGAGGCCTGTACCGTTTTCATTATATTCATCAGCTTTGGCATCGATTGAATCTCCGGTAATGGTAACTATCGGCAGTACTGAGTTAAAGCTGTAAACACCTTCCATATCTGAGAACAGGAGATTTCCGTCAAAATCATAAGCTGCGCAGCCATAGCCTGTTTCCTTGCTCACATAAGGCTGCGTAGTAAAGCCCCACTCTGTGGTATTGAAATATCCGGTATTATCAAGCTTCTTTATAAGCTTTCCGCTCTTGTCATAAATATAGGTATCTTTTTCATTTCCGGCTATGATATTACCATTCTTCAGGGTGCTGACTTCACTGTAATCTGTATCAAGTATCTTCTTTCCGGTCTTATCTATGATGTTTGCTTCATTCATATCACCATAGCGGACCATAGCCATTCCGTCATGGAAAGGACGAATATAACTGTATGGACCAAATTCAAGCTTCTTGGTTTCCTCGTTTACAAAATATTCGCCGTCCTTGAGTGAGATAGTGAAATATCCCTCGCCATAGCCTACCTCAGTGAGGCCGTAATCCTCATCCAATTTCGCCGTGAAGCTCTCCCCGTTTGCCTCTGCCAGCATATCATAGTCTAATATTACCCCGGCATCTTTGTCATAAAGCTTGAACTCCTTTGCTTCAAAAGTGGGCTTACATAGGAGGTTTCCGCCATCGCAGCCGCTGATATGACCATACTCATCCGAAATGAAGGAGCCATCAAGTGTAACAAAGCGCTGATGTACCTTGTCATCCGGAAGTGACCACATATCCCCGTCCTCAGGCAGGGTCATGTCATTATCATACTTTGCAAATACATAAAACGGCAGAGACTGCATATTATCCGTATAACGGTCATAGTACTGAACTATCTGAATAACATTGTATACGGGATCTGTTACCAGTCTTCCATTTGTATCAAAGAAGCCCATCATATAACCGCTTATATAGGAATTCGGGTCATCGGAGCCTTCCGCACTGATATTTTCATAAAGCTCACTTCCCTTATATGGAAGCAGCATACCGTAATCACTGCGTACTTTAAGCTCATCAAGTGTGCCTTCGGCCGCACCATCAAGTCTTTCATACAGTGCCTCAGCTACCTTGTCAGTCTTACCTGCTGCAGCATTGGCAGAAGGGATGTCTTTTATCGATACATAGCCTTCTCCCGCGATAAGTCTCTGGCCGTCATCAGAGGCGAGCCAGTCATATATCGCACGGGCACCTTCATTTGCAGTATCCTTTGGTACTACGCAGTAGTAGGCATTAAGATGCGGATACTTGCCGGAACGTATGGTGTCTGTTCCGGGGTCCACCCCGTCCACACCTATTATCTTAAGTCCCTTAGCCATCTTCATATCGTTGGCATAATAATATACCGAATATCCGATGGCATTGGCAGAGTTATCATAAGATTTTACCGCTGTCATGAGATCGCCCATTGAGGTCTGGACATACTCCTTCGGAGCAGCCATCATGGCTTCATCCTTCATAACAAGCTTTGTCATAAGTGCCTGCGAGCCGGCGCCCTCATTTCTCTGGAAAGGTATGATCTCGGCGTCATTTCCGCCTACCTCCTTCCAGTTGGTGATCTTACCAAGATATATGTCTCTTATCTGGTCAGTAGTGAGCGATGATACAGGATTATTCTCATTTACTACGAAAATAAGGGCATCGGTAGCGATATCCTCGACTTCGATCTCAAAGTTTGCGGCCTTCAGTTCCTCATACACAGATGCCTTTGGCTCGCCTACTATAAGCACATCTGCCTCGCCGTTCATAAGATTCCTGAAGGACTGGGTGGTCCTGTTGAATCTGCAGAGCTCTGCAGTTTCTTCCGGCTTCACTCCAAGCAAAGCGCCTGCAACAGATTTTGCAAGCGGAACTGTCGCGGTGGAGCCGTCCATACGTGGGAAATTATCGAAGGTAAACTTGTAGTCGGGCAGCTTAAGCTCAGTTGCCGCAGATGTTCCGGCTGCATCTTTTCCGTCCGCGTCCCCGGTCTGGGATGCCTCTGCATTGCCGGCTTCAGCACCCTCAGCGGCTGATTTTGCGGTGGTTTCTGCAGCTGACGAGGCTGCTATAGTCTCTGCCGGGTTTCCTCCCTTGCCGCATGCCGAGATGAGCATAGCTGAAAGCCCTGCCAGACCAAGGATATATATAGATCTTCCAAATGAACTCATGTTCTTTTTCATTATGAGTACCTCATCTAAACTTTAAATCGTGACAATAATGGTATTCAAAAATTCAGTCTGCACTTGAAATTGTATTACATCAATTACAAAAATAAAATAATCAAATGGCCCATTTTCCGCATTGAGCAGGCCCCGGACGTGTGAATCAGTTATGCTAATAGTGAAATCGCATAAAATTATTTTAAAAAAGTGTTTGACTTGCACAAAATAAAGTGTTATTATCACTACATCAAAGGCAAAGGCGCTTCGAACAAAAGTTCGGGGCGCCTTCTTTATTTCATTACAATTCCATACATTTAGTAGTTGCATAAGGCATATAACGACAGAAGCAATGGGGCTTAAGTCTCTGCTGGCTTCTGCTTAGTTGTTGTTGGAAAAAATGCCTTTTTAAACTATATTTTGGAGGAATTTATTATGACAAACGAGATTTTTGAAGCTATGACCGGACAGGTCTTTGGTGTCTGGTTTCTGATAGGAGCTGCGCTTGTTTTCTGGATGCAGGCAGGTTTTGCAATGTGCGAGGCAGGCTTCACGCGTGCCAAGAACACCGGCAACATTCTTATGAAGAACCTTATGGATTTCTGTATAGGAACCGTAATGTTCATACTCATAGGCTTCAGCCTGCTGCTCGGAGAGGATCTTCTGGGGATCATCGGCAAGCCCGGCTTTGATATCTTCAGCAATTATGCGAACTTTGACTTTTCAAACTTTGTATTCAACCTTGTATTCTGTGCCACAACAGCCACCATCGTTTCAGGCTCCATGGCTGAGCGTACAAGATTTATCTCCTACTGCGTATACTCCGCAGTAATTTCAGCCATCATCTATCCTATCGAGGCTCACTGGACCTGGGGCGGTGGTTTCCTTTCACAGCTGGGCTTCCACGATTTCGCAGGCTCTAACTGCATCCACATGGTAGGCGGTATCTGCGCCATGATCGGCGCCTGGATGCTTGGCCCGCGTATCGGAAAGTTCGTAAAGGACGAAAACGGCAAGGTAGTTAAGGTAAATGCTTTCCCCGGACACAACCTCCCCATCGCCTGCCTCGGAGTATTCATCCTCTGGCTTGGCTGGTACGGCTTTAACGGTGCAGCATGTACCTCATTAGAGCAGCTTGGTTCAGTATTTCTTACCACAACAGTAGCTCCTGCAGTTGCAACTGTTGTCTGCATGATAGTTACCTGGGTAAAATATGGTAAGCCCGATGTATCAATGTGCCTTAACGCCTCACTTGCAGGCCTTGTTGCGATCACAGCTCCCTGCGATGTTACCGACTGTTTTGGTGCTATCATAATCGGTGCAGTGGCCGGTGCTCTCGTAGTATTTGGTGTATGGTTCTGCGATAATGTGATCCACGTTGATGACCCTGTAGGTGCTGTTGCCGTACATATGATGAATGGTATCTGGGGAACCCTTGCAGTAGGACTTTTTGCTACCACCTCCGCTCCGCTTTCGGAGATCAGCGGTCTTTTCTATGGCGGCGGCTTCACACAGCTTGGTATCCAGATCATCGGCTGCGCTGCTACAATTGCATGGACTGCCGTTACGATATTTATAGCATTTTCAATTATTAAGGCAATCTTCGGTCTTCGCGTTACTGCGGAAGAGGAGATCATGGGTCTTGACACCACAGAGCACGGACTTGCCTCAGCATACGCAGGCTTCAGCCTTATGGATATCTCCAACACCATGACCATGGAGGTAAATGCTAATACAAACCTTGGAGTAAGCGATTATGAGGCTGCTTCAGAGGCAGCTAAGAATGCTGCTGTTAAGGTAGTAAGACCTGAAGCTCCGGAGCTTGAATATGATACAGGTATTCACAAGGTAGTTATTATCACAAAGCTCACAAGATACGATGCTATAAAGAAGGCTATGAATGAGATCGGTGTGACCGGTATGACAGTGACCCAGGTAATGGGCTGCGGCATACAGAAGGGTGCCGGCGAGAAGTACCGCGGAGTCGAGATGGATGCGACCCTCCTTCCGCAGGTAAAGGTAGAGATAGTAGTAAGCTCTATCCCTGTAGACACTGTCATCGAGACAGCAAAGAAGACACTTTACACAGGCCACATCGGAGACGGCAAGATCTTCGTATACAATGTCAGTCGAGTTGTTAAGGTCCGCACAGGCGAAGAAAACTTCGATGCGCTCCAGGACGTAGAATAAGGAACGTTTAAGTAAAAGAGGGATATCTGCCGGGCAGATATCCCTCTTTTTAATCTATCAGATCATTCTGAAACCTCGACAGATGCTCAAACGGAAGGATCAGACGACCCCTATACAGCCCGCAGCCGTCATTTATAAGACTGTTATTGGCGGCTCCGAACATGTTTACCCTGAGTTTCGAGAGGTCAAGATTTTGCAGCAGCTGTCCGCGTTCAAAGGCCTCATCAAAGAACACACATTCTCCCTCAGGGATCATATCCCTCTTTGAGCGCTCATTCTCCTGCCTTTTTTCGTATCCAAGGTGATTTGCCGGACCTATCTCCGCAAAATCATCCATATCCTTCGTCCTAAGCTGCACCTCAATATAACATCTTGCGATATTGTCAAAGAAGGTCACATGCAGTGACCTGTAGCCATAAGCATTGGGATTATTGACATAATCCCTGTAGTAGGGTCTCACCGAAGTCTTAAGCTGTTCTGATGCCTCATGCTCATCGATTGCCGATACCATCACACTGAAGCCGCGTTCCTCCAGAAAGTCAGGCAGCATATTTGCTATTTCATAAAGGTATTTAAGCTCGGCCTCTTCGCGGTCCTTTCCCTTTTCCAGATGACACTCAGGCATAGAGATAACGATGCGGTATGCGATAAGATCGCGAAAATAACTCATATTATCCTTTATTTCCGGGACAGCGGGGCACCTTCCGTTTTCTCTGTAATAGTCGTAAACCTTTTCTACCACATAACCATTGAACTTTTCCTCAGCCCTTATGAGTGACTTGATCCTTCCCTTAAAGGTAAATGCCAGAAACGGATATTCCTTTGCCATGAGCTTGTAAAACTCACGGATACGCTGGGACTGTGAGGTCAGGAAATCATTGTGCTCAAGGAGCTCAATAAACTGCAGCAGGAAATTGCTGTGTGCCAGGTCCATGGCATTATGATTTTCAATTCCTGCCTTTTTAAGGTCATCCGAGTAATTGTGCATTATCTTAAGCACGGTATCACCCGAATATAAATAATCATTTAAAGAAATCATTTTAAATCTGTCTCCCGCTTTCAGCCTTTTTCTATCAGGGCTTCCATATCGCACCCCAAGGTTTTTGAAAGTCTGTACAATTTATCTGCACCGGCTTTATTGATATCCTTTTTCCGTTGCTCATACATCTGAATAGAACGCAGGCTTACTCCTGAATCATTCGATAAAGCAGTCTGAGAGTATCCGGAAATCTGCCGAATCCGTTTCAAATTAGTCTCCGAAAAATATTTTCTTATTCGCTCATCCATGGCATCGACAAATTTCATTATATCTGCTTCATGCAATGGATAATACATATTCTGAAGCTCCTCAAAACTCACTGCCTTAAAAATATCATTGTAGCTCCTGTCTGAATACCATTGATAATAAGCCACTGCCCATCCAATCCAATACTCCACTGTGCGCCCGAATCTATATTCCATTTTGACTGACAGCTCTCTTCCGGTAACTTCCCGAATGATTTCCATTGCAATCTCAATACCACTTTTGCCCGCAAGGCAAGATGGGTCACCGTTCTCCATACGCTTACTGATTGAAGAAACAATAAACATACTTACAAATTCAGATCCCGTTATATGAAATACATTGACTGCATAATCAAAGGCATCAGCAAGTACTGACTGAGCCTTATTTAAATAAAGCTCTCGGTATGCGTGTATCATCATTTTTGATACCTCCTCTTATGATATCCTGAATATAAAGACCATCGCCCTGCTCTTCAAGCATGGTCAGATATTGCATATTGGCATCATCATTTCTATTTTTTCGTGCAGCATAATAAATTTCTTTATCTGCATTTCATGCCTCCCGCAGTATTATTATATCACTGTGGTGATATAATTCCAATAATCACACTACTTATTTTTATCTTTATTTCACTTTACTGTTTTATTATCCTATAGGTTATAATGATGATACAAGGACACGGAGTGCAGAACGATCGGGTATCAGGGTCAGCGAATATGGAAAAAATAGACTTATATTATCAGCAATTCATAAAAACAGGAGGCAGCATCCTAAGAGGAGATAACATCCCCGAAGGGGCTTCTGCCATGGTAGTTTTTATATGTATATTCAGCGATGACGGAAGACTCCTCATACAGCAAAGAGACCTAAAGAAAAGCTGGGGCGGATACTGGGATGTATCCGCAGCAGGCGCCGTTATCTCCGGCGAGGACAGCACCGACGCGGCCATGCGTGAAACTAAAGAGGAGCTTGGCCTTGACTTAAAAAGAGACCGGCTTTATAAGGCCATGTCCCTTTACTATGATAAACACATCCATGACATCTTTATATACAATGCCGGGCCCGGTGAGCTGCCTAAAGTTCCGGACGGGCTTAGGCTCCAGCAGGGAGAAGTTGCCGGCGCAAAATGGGCAGACAAAGCTGAGGTCTGCAGCATGCTGGAAAATAGAGAGTTTATCCCTGTATATAAGGAATTTATTGAACTGTTATTTGCAATGCATAAAAGCAAAGGAATCATGCTTACATAAAAACTATGAGCGATACAAAGAAGATAATAAGACGTGAATATAAGTTTACAGGCTATGTTCAGGGTGTCGGCTTTCGCTACAGAGCCAGGCACTTCGCCGATGGACTCGGCATTACAGGCTGGGTCATGAATGAATGGGACGGCTCCGTCCTCATGCAGGCACAGGGAACCGAAGCACAGCTTAATGAGCTGCTTACACAGATAAACCGCGGCTCTTATATTTCCATCGACCGCATCGAATATAAGGAGCTGCCCACAGAAGATACTGAACGCAGCTTTCATGTAAGATACTGATGTCACGATAGCTTAAGAACAAAACGGTGCCGGAAAGAAAAACGGATAACCATCCAATAAATCAAACCTTATTGTTCTGCGCTCACTTTCCGATAGCATCTGATATATCCCCATACAAGGAAGATATCAGCCAGCAGCCAGGCGAGCGGGCTTGCGAAGCAGGCAGCAATGTAACCGAACATCGGGATAAATATTACACCTATCGCTCCGCGGCCTATAAGTTCCATGACTCCGGAGATCATCGAAAAGCTCGAGTATCCCATGCCCTGTATCGCAGGGCGAAGGACACTTACGATATTCAGCATGGGCCCAAGTCCTATGTAGCAGAGGCTGTTTAAGAACACCAGGCGGCCTATGGAGGCCGCTTCCTCAGGACTTATGAAAAGAAGCGTCAGCTTTTCCCTGAAGATAAGGATCACAGCCGTGGTTATCACCCAGTGTACAAGTCCTATATTAAAGCAGGCCTTAGAGCCCTCTGCTATCCTCTTATATTTCTTTGCTCCAAGATTCTGACTTGTAAAGTTAGCGGAGCCGACCCCTATACCGTCATATACGCTTACGACTATCATATTTATCTTGGTCGCTATTGCCTGGGCTGAAACATACACAGCCCCCAGGCTGTTTACCGCGCTCTGAAGCATCACACTTCCTATGGCCGTGATAGAGTACTGCAGTCCAAAGGGAACTCCGTTAGCGAGGAGTTCACGGATGACAGCAGGTCTGGCTCCCCAGTCTCCCTTTTCCATGGCAAGTATGCTGTAGTGCTTTTTCATATAGAGAACACATAAAAGTCCCGAGAAAAGCTGAGCGGACACAGTCGCCACAGCTGCTCCTGCAACACCCATGCCAAAAACAATGATCAGCAGGAGGTCAAGTCCTATATTGATGACTGCCGCACACATGAGGAACACAAGCGGTGTTTTTGAATCTCCGAGGGCTCTTAAGATACCTGCTGAAAGGTTATACATAATGGATGCTGGTATGCCGCAAAATACTATAAAAAGATATACATAAGCATAATCGAACTGCTCTGCCGGTGTACTCATAAGCTTAAGTATTCCTCTGCAGCCGGGCAGCACTATGGCAAGTAGTAAGAGCGAAACCGCAGCTCCGACCCACACACTGTTTGTCACATAGATACGAAGCCGTTTATAATCCTCAGCGCCAAAGGTTCTCGCAACCGGAAGTGCCATTCCCGAGCAGAGCCCGTTGCAGAAACCGATAATAAGAAAAACTACCGATCCGGTCGAGCCTACTCCTCCGAGAGCCAGCGCACCGAGTGTATGTCCGACTATAGCCGTATCCGCGAGATTATATAATTGCTGAAGCAAAAGTCCGATAATTACAGGTACCGAAAACTTAAACACCTGCTTCATCGGATTGCCGTCAGTCATAGCATAAACCATATCATATCTCCATAATTTTTACATTCTGCACGAAATTAAACCGAC
Source organism: Eubacteriales bacterium (assembly GCA_030531385.1). GTDB lineage: Bacteria > Bacillota > Clostridia > Lachnospirales > Lachnospiraceae > Avilachnospira. The sequence continues at coordinate 13,502 of JAUNNP010000023.1, read as the reverse complement.
TAATTGCATATTATAAACAATCAGTTGGCTTTGTAAATAGTAACGTTAATACCTGTGCCCGGCGAAGGAAAGAAGCGAAAGATATCTCTCAACATTAATATACTCGACACCATTATTTTCCTCCGGAGGTATATCAGTACCGCGGTATATTACACATCTTCGCATTATTTTTCCGTATATTCTTTCCGTGGCAGCACGCACCTCCTCTGATATAAGTGTTCTGTACTGATTCGGAGTTCTTTCGGCACTGTGTTTTATCTCGTATGCTTCGCATGTCCCGCTTTGAGAGTCATATATCAGCATATCAAACTCATTTCGCGCAAAATAAAGCTTGAACGCGTGCTTATCATAAGAAAGCGATCTCGCTGTCTCAAAAAGAACAATATCCTCCATCATCCTGCCGCGAACATCCTCAAGAATGCACTCACAGGCAAGCTCCCTTTCCCTGAGACTGAATGATGAAAATATCCTGTCCTTTATCAGGATGTGGACCAGAGCCTGCGCCTGTGAGTATCGCATACCGGGCTGTGTGAAAATAACATATTCTTCAGGTTCTCCATCCGATACCGTAGTTTCAGACGGGAGGTCTTTTATCAGATCCAAAGCTCGCAGATACTCCTTTATTTCATTGACATGAGTCTGTGTGATCCCGACACTCTGATCCTCTTTATTGCGTATATCCAGCATCTGCATAAGCCGTTCGGTCACAGCATCACGATCTATACGGTCAAGTATATACGTACGCTTTGACGCTTCAGGCTGCTTCCTGAGCATTTCCGCTGCCGATCCTAAATCGTGAGATTTAAATGTTTTTACCAGAGTACTTATAAGAAACCGATGGTTCATGCTTTCTATTATACGGTTAATAGCCCCGGTAAGCTCTCCTGCTTCATAAAGGTCTCTCAAATGGCGGAAATATTCACCATTCCTGCAGCAGGCCAATGAATGCTGTATATTTCTGCAAATGGCAGTATCAATATAGCGTCTGGTCGACTCATCATCTCTGAAAGCCGCATCCGGCGCCATAATATCCTCATCGTCAAAATCAGTTTCTCCTCTTCTCAAAGTGCCGCCGTAACGTATATATTCATCAATACTGTTAATATTAAGCAGCCTCGAGTATTCATGAAATGGAATATAGGTAGTGTGTATCATGAAGGCGCGATCATACAATTCCTGCGTCTCAGTAAACCAGAAGCCGAGCGAGTCTGTTCCCGACAGTATGAGTTTCATGCCCATCATCGAATAAACATCGGAAAATAATGCTGCCGAATCTATAAAATCCTCCATGAGCGTGACCTCATCGACAAGAACACAGCTGTATCCCTCCTCACTCAGAAGCCTTAAATCATGATTTATATCTGCCATGGTATCCGTAACACGTGCTTTGATATAAGCTGTTTTTGATAGCTCCTTCATTGTAAGACTGTCTGCCAGCTGAAAGAGCAGTGTAGTCTTACCTGTACGCCTCAATCCGTATAGCAGGCATATCCTTCCGGGATAATTACCGTGTACATACTTTTCAAGTCCGGAAAAGCAGTCCCTCCTCTTCATTCCTTTTACAGACGTTGTCATTTTAAGGAGTTCATTGCCGCAGATAACATTCATGCGAAAATGTAGGGCGTATCCGGCTCCTGACTCACGCATGGCATACCGCATCGGCACAGACTGTATTGTTTCATTGTATGCCGCGTAAGTTTTTTCTTCTTTTAAAGTCTTAAGCTCTTCCCGGAGCTTCCTTTTCACATCTAGTTCTGCCAGTATCCGTTCCCGTTCTGCAAGCTTTATATATCTTGACCTGGTCCTGCCGTTCTCATTCCACTGAAGGTACGGCTGTGACTTGCCCTTGATAATTTTATATACCAGACTACCTCGCGGCAGCCCGGCAAGCTGATCCTCAATTTCTGCAATGCGTGAGCTGCATCTGATATTATCAGCTGCGTTATTCATCACATCAGAATTATTCTTATCTGCATTATCCATATGATTGTTTGAACGAATATTCATATCTGCAGCCTTTCCTTCATGCACATGAGAAATTCATTTACACAAAAAGGATAACCCACAGATAACCAATATGTCAATGGTTATCTGTGGGTTATCCTGAACTAAAAAAACCTGGTCCTGCAATTCCCTAAACAGGACCCGGTTTTATTAAATTTTTGCATCTTGTCTTAGATTTCAGATCTCAGCAAGAATAGCATCGCCCATGCCGCTGCAGGTGGTAAGTGTGCAGCCCTCGCTCATGATATCAGCTGTGCGGTAGCCCTTGTCGAGTGCCTTTCCGACAGCATTCTCGATATCGTCAGCCTCCTCGTTCATATCGAAGCTGTAGCGAAGCATCATAGCGCCTGAAAGGATGGCAGCGATAGGATTGACTCTGTCCTGACCCGCATGTCCCGGAGCAGAGCCGCCCATAGGCTCGTAGAGACCTCTTGTGCCGTCACCGAGACTTGATGAAGGGATCATTCCGACTGAGCCCGTGATCTGGCTTGCCTCATCAGAAAGGATATCGCCGAACAGGTTCTCCGTAACGATAACGTCAAACTGTGAAGGATCCTTAACGATCTGCATGGAAGCATTGTCAACGAACATCTCGCGGTACTCGACCTCAGGATATTCCTTCTGCAGGCGGTGCATTACCTCTCTCCAGAGACGGCTTGTATCAAGAACATTTGCCTTGTCTACGCAGCAGAGCTTCTTATTTCTCTTCATAGCTGTCTCAAAGCCGATACGGCCGATACGCTCGATCTCATGCTCGCTGTAAGGCATAAGGTCAAGAGCTTCCTTCTCGCCATGCTCATTTACTGTAGTTGTGTGCTTTCCGAAATACGCTCCGCCTATAAGCTCACGGACGATGATAAAATCGATGCCCTTGTCAACGATCTCATCCTTAAGCGGTGAAGCTGCCTTAAGCTGAGGCCAGATCTTGGCCGGACGGTTATTTGCATAAAGTCCCATGCCCTCACGAAGACGAAGAAGGCCCTTCTCTGCCCTCTGCGGTCCCGGGAGGCCCTCCCACTTAGGTCCGCCTACAGAACCAAGCAGGACCGCATCGCTTGCGAGACACTTGTCAAGCTCTGACTGAGGAAGCGGATCGCCGAACTTATCGATGGCTGAGCCGCCCATATAGGTCTCAGTATAATTGAAGGTGTGTCCGTACTTCTCTGCGATCTTATCAAGTACCCTTACTGCCTGTGCAACAAACTCCGGGCTTGCGCAGTCGCCGCGGATGAGTGCAATGTTCTTTACCATGTGTTCTCTCCTTATTTAAACTCTACAATATATTAACTGATTTATTTACCGGTCTTTAAATGCCGGGGTCTTCCGGTATCCGTCGCCGCTTAAGCCGACACTATTTTTCCTGCCAATGCTGACGCCGCCGCAGTCTTTGGCGAAGCGAGATAGATCTTCACCTTGGAGGTTCCCATGCGGCCGAGGAAGTTCCTGTTGTTCGTCGCAACAACGACCTCGCCGTCAGTCATGATACCGCCTGTTCGTCCGCAACATAAGCCGCAGCCGGGGTGCGTGATGACCGCTCCCGCATCAAGCAGTATGCCAAGTGTACCGTCATCCAGAGCTTCCTTATATATCTTTCGGCTTGCGGGTGTTACGATAAACTTAACGAACGGAGCAACCTTTTTGCCTTTAAGTATAGCTGCTGCCTCATGAAGGTCTTCAAGTCTTCCGTTGGTGCACGAACCAAGGAATACCTGATCCACGGTCACATCTCCGAGCTCCGATATCGGCACTACATGGTCTACATTTGACGGAACGGCAACCGAAGGAACGAAGTCCTCTGCACGGTAATTAAGTACCTTCTCATAAACCGCATCCTCGTCGCCCTTAAGTGACTTCTGAAAATCATCAAGCTCGATGCCGCAGTACTCTGCAGTCTTCGCATCCGGAGCAAAGAGACCGCACTTTGCACCTGCCTCTATCGCCATGTTTGTCATGGACATACGTGAGGAAACGCTCATGTTCTCCACGGTATCTCCCGTAAACTCGAGCGCCTTGTAGGTAGCTCCCGCTGCCGTAAGGTCTCCTATGATTTTAAGGATAACATCCTTGGCCATGACATTTTCAGAGAGCTTACCTGTAATATTTACCTTTATTGTTGCGGGAACCCTTACCCAAAGTTCACCGGTTCCGAGTATGCTCGCCATCTCGGTGTAGCCTATGCCTGTTGAAAATGCTCCGACACAGCCGTAGGTCGTCGTGTGGCTGTCAGTTCCAAATACCACATGTCCCGGCTTAACATAACCCGCCTCAGTCATAAGCTGGTGGCAGATGCCGTCTGAGGTATGAAGGTTAGGGATGCCCTGCTCTGCAGCAAAATCACAGCTTATATGATAGGCCCTCGTATCATCTACCTGGCTTGCAGGAACGAGGTGGTCGCAGATGATAACGGCACGCTTCGGATCCCAGACCTTTGTAAAGCCCATCTCCTTAAACTTTGAAACTATAAACGGCATCATAATGTCATCGAGCATGACATAATCCACCTTAACAGTTACTATATCTCCGGGCTTAACATCGCGGCCCGCATTGTTTCCGAGTATCTTTTCAACTATTGTCTTTCCCATAACTTTCACATCCGTCCTTAAGCCTCAAGTCCATTGCGGCGGCGCATAGCCTTTACCAGTCCGCCTGCATCAATGATCTCCACAAGATTATCCGGAAGCGATACTATAGGATACTCTTTTCCCTTATAATCTATCTTTTCATTTACGGTAACAGCGATCTCATCGCCCTCGGTCATAGCGTCGGCAAGCTCAGCATTTTCAATAAGAAGAAGGCCGTTGTTGATGGCATTCCTGAAAAAGATCCTTGCAAAGCTCTTTGCGATGACACACTTGATGCCAAGTGCCTTTACCACCTCCGGCGCCTGCTCACGGGATGAGCCGCAGCCAAAGTTATTGCCTGCGACGATAATGTCGCCGGGCTCTATCTTAGCCGCAAGCTCCGGCCTTAACGGCGAGAAGGCATACGGCTTCATTTCGTCTATAGTCTTAAATACCAGATATTCTGTAGGGAGGATGATGTCTGTGTCAATATCGTCTCCCATGAGCCATACCCGGCCGCTGAATTTTTCCATCTATGTTTCTCCTCGATAGGTTTAATTATAAGTAATAATCAAATAGCATATTGACAAGGGAAAGCGGGTCCTGAGGGTGCCTTACAGCATATCTGCGGTCACGATCTCGCCCGCTATAGCCGATGCCGCAACCGTAGCCGCGCTCGCCAGATATACGAAGGAATCCTTGTGGCCTGCTCTTCCCTTAAAGTTTCGGGTTCCTGTGGAGATAAGGACCTCACCCTCGCCGATAACGCCCTGGCAGGCGCCCCAGCATACTGAGCAGTTCGGATTCATGATGATGGCTCCGGCCTCGATGAAGATATCCATAAGTCCCTCTTCCATAGCCTGCTTATAAATGCTGCGGCTTGCCGGAACTACCATAAAGCGGACACCCGGTGCGACCTTTTTGCCCTTTACTATCTCAGCGCCGACGCGAAGGTCCTCGATGCGGCCGTTGTTGCAGGAGCCGAGGAAGGCCTCATTGATCTTAACGCCGAGCGTTTCCTTTGCCGGAACGACACTGTCCACGAAGTGAGGCTTTGCAACTATCGGCACGATCTCTGAAAGGTCTATGTCATATTCTGCGGCGAATACTGCGTCCGGGTCGCTTGTGAAGCACGCCTTAGGCTCACGGCCGTGCTCATGCAGATAATCAAGTGCTATGTCATCGACCTCCATAAGTGCGGTCTTGGCGCCTGCTTCAACACAGAGGTTGCAGATAGAGATACGGTCTGCCATGGTAAGGGTCTTCATGCCCTCGCCTACAAACTCCATGGCCTTGTAGTTTGCGCCGTTTGCGCTGATGCGTCCGATGATGGTAAGGATAAGATCTCTTGCCGTAACGCCTTCATTAAGCTTTCCCTTTAAGTTAAAGCGGAGAGTCTCAGGAACGAGGAGCCATGAGGTACCGGTGACCATAGCGTAGAGATAATCTGTATTGCCTACGCCTGTTCCGAAGGCACCGAGCGCGCCGTAAGCGCAGGTATGTGAATCAGCTCCAAATATAAGCTCGCCCGGGCGTACATGATTTTCCATCATGACCTGGTGACAGACACCCTCGCCCTCATAAAAGCAGATGCCGTGCTCTCTTGCAAAATCACGCATCTTCTTATGGGAAGCCGCGGTCTTGGCACTGTCAGACGGGATGTTGTGATCGATTATCCATACCAGCTTATCTATATCCGCGATGTGCGGGTTCTTAAGCGCATTATATTTATCAATGGTAAGGTGTGTTGTGCCGTCGTTGCTCATGAGTCTGTCGAGAGTAACGGTTTCAATGTCTCCTGCCTTTACTTCAGGCTTGCCTGCGGCAAGAGCTATGATCTTTTCAGCTATTGTCATTCCCATAGTCCGTTCCTCCTTACTTATTAAGTGAAGCGATAAGTCCGCCCTGGTCGAGTATGCTCTGCATCTTAAGCGGAAGCTTTGTACATGAGAACTTACGGTCTCCGACTCTTATCTCGCCTGCTTCAAGGTCAAGCTCCATCTCCTCGCCTGCCTTCACATTGTCATAAAGCTCCTTGCAGACGATAACAGGCATGCCGATGTTGATAGAGTTACGGTAGAAGATGCGTGCAAAGGACTTTGCTATGACAGCCTTTACTCCAAGCGCCTTAAGCACGCTTGGTGCCTGTTCTCTTGATGAACCGCAGCCAAAGTTTTCATCAGCCACCACATAATCGCCGGGCCTGACATTTGCCGCAAAATCGGGATCGAGAGACTCGAAGGTATGCTCCTTCATCTCATCGATGGTCGGATAAAGCAGATACTGGGATGCAATGATCTGATCAGTATCCACATCCTTATAAAAACGGAATATTTTTCCCATAAAGACCTCCAATGGTTTATGCTTAAATTAATAAATATAGGTATCAAAATCATGATTATCAGACCGCATAATTATAACACATGCCGCACATAAATAATCATTCCGGTTCAATATATTAAAAATCAACTATACCTTCAGGGTATCGATACTATATTTTTAAGGTCTTGTTAAATTTTAAAATCCCGATGAACCGGGTTCAAAAATCCAGCCCGGACAGCATCGGGATAATACATTTTCAATATAAAAAAGCCGATATCAGAAGCGCAATTACAATTCTATGCTCACAGTACCCTTTCAAGCGCGCGGTAGCCCATCAGATACTCATCGACCTCACTCGCGCAGTTGCGGCCCTCGGCGATAGCCCAGACTACGAGAGACGGCCCGCGGTGCATATCACCTGCGGTAAATACCTTATCAACATTTGTGGCATGCTTTTTTTCTTCAGTTCGGACAACGCCCTTTTCCACTTCAACTTTGAACATGCCGGCAATTCCCTCGTCGCAGCCTGAAAAACCTGATGCAATGATAAGAAGATCTGCGGGGATTATTTCCTCGGTTCCCTCAAGCTCAGCGTATTTTCCGTCCTTACGGCCCACTTTTATGGTCTCGACACCGGTAAGCTTATAAGATCCATCCTCCAAAGTCTCATACTTAAGAGACTTTACTCCTGTCTCATAGATACGCGGATCCGAGCCAAATGCCGCTATAGCCTCCTCCTGGCCGTAATCGGTCTTACGGACATTCGGCCACTCGGGCCACGGGTTCTTTGCGCTTCGCTCGAGCGGAAGCTCCTTCTTTCTTACCAGCTGGCAGACAGCTGCTGCGCCCTGGCGGATCGCAGTACCTACGCAGTCATTTCCCGTATCTCCGCCGCCTACTATAACAACGTTAAGTCCTTCAGCAGAGATCGCTGGAGTTCCGTCAAGCAGGTGCTTTGTTCCTGCGGTAAGATAATCCATAGCATAGTATACGCCGCCTATATCACGGCCTTCAGCCTTTTCAGCCTCCCAGGCCTCAAGCTTTCTTGGCTTTTCAGCTCCGCAGCAAAGTATAACTGCGTCATATTCCTCCAAAAGGCGAGGTACGGAGATCTCATCCGGAGTAGTAGCATCGCTGTCAGTCTCACAAATGCGGCAGTTAGTCACAAAGCGAACGCCTTCTTCTTCCATGAGCTTTACTCTGCGGTCTACAACAGACTTATCAAGCTTCATATTCGGGATCCCGTACATCAGAAGACCTCCCACACGGTCCGCCTTCTCATATACAGTCACCTCATGACCGCGGTGATTGAGCTGGTCCGCGCAGGCAAGTCCGGCAGGTCCGCTTCCTATTACAGCTACCTTTCTGTCAGACCTGACCGATGAGGTCCTCGGCTTTATATATCCGTTCCTGAACGCGGTCTCAATAACGAAAAGCTCATTTTCATGAACAGTTACCGGGTCTCCGTATTTACCGTTGATGCAGGCCTTTTCGCAAAGAGCCGGACATACTCTTCCGGTAAACTCCGGGAAATTGTTGCTCTTCATCAGACGGTCTGCAGCATGGCTGTAGTTGCCGTTATATATCTCGTCATTCCACTCCGGGATAAGGTTGTGAAGCGGACAGCCCACAGTCTGACCCTTAAGCTTTAAGGCTGACTGGCAGAACGGAACACCGCAGTTCATGCAGCGCGCGCCCTGTTTTCTTCTCTCCTCTTCATTTGCCTGAAGCCTGAATTCGTTAAAGTTCTTAATACGTACGAGCGGCTCCTCGGTCTTATTATCCGTGCGTGTATATTCTAAAAATCCTGTTGGCTTTCCCATGATCAGTGACCTCCCTTCTTAAGGCTTAAGAATGCTTCAAGCACCGCATCATCGTGCTTGATGCCTTTCTCCTCAAACTCTGCTATTGCATGCAGCATCTTCTGGTAATCCTTAGGGATGATCTTCTTGAAGTTAGGAATAAAGCAGTTGAAATCCTTAAGTATCCTTGCCGCAAGCTCGGAGCCTGTTTCCTTCTCATAAGCTGCAAGGATATCATGAAGCTCATTTATATCCTGCTTTTCACTTACAGTGCTCACATTGATCATTTCCTTGTTAAGTCTCTTATAAAGCGTATGGTCCTCATCGAGCACATAGGCAACTCCGCCGCTCATTCCGGCAGCAAGGTTCTTGCCTGTAGGTCCAAGGATAACGGCGCGTCCGCCTGTCATATACTCAAGGCCGTGATCTCCGCAGCCCTCGGCAACCGCTACCGCGCCTGAGTTTCTTACGCAGAAACGCTCACCTGCTATACCACAGATGTAGGCCGTTCCGCCTGTTGCTCCGTAAAGCGCCACGTTTCCGATAATGATATTCTCAGATGCCTTAAACCTGCTCTTTTCAGAAGGAACAACGATGAGCTTTCCGCCCGAAAGACCCTTTCCGAAGTAGTCATTCGCATCGCCCTCAAGACGGATGGTAAGTCCGGAAGGAATGAAGGCGCCAAAGGACTGTCCGCCGCTTCCTGTACATTTTACTGTAAATGTATCCTCCGGAACCCTTGTGCCGCAGCTTCTCGTTATCTCCGAGCCAAGGAGCGTTCCAAAGGTACGGTTTACGCTTGAGACCGCAACAGACTCTGTGTGTGCAGTCTTTTTCTTTATCGCATTTTTGAACTTCGGAAGAAGAACACAGTCATCGACCGTCTTTTCAAGCTCAAAATCGTAAACATCCGCTGCATCGAAATGCTTCTTTTCAACCTTCGCGTATTCAGCATTTACTATCTTGTCGACACGGACAGCCATAGCACGGTTAGTCCTAAGCTTGTCACGCTTTTTAAGAAGATCGCAGCGTCCGACCATATCGTCAAGCTTTCTAAAGCCCATACGTGCCATGATTTCACGAAGCTCCTCTGCTATAAAGAGCATAAAATTCATGACATATTCAGGCTTTCCGGCAAATCTGGCGCGAAGAGTCTCGTTCTGGGTCGCAATTCCCGCAGGACAGGTATCAAGATTGCAGACACGCATCATCATGCAGCCCATGGTTACAAGCGGCGCAGTGGCAAAGCCAAACTCCTCAGCTCCGAGGAGCGCGGCGATGGCTACATCGCGTCCGCTCATGAGCTTACCGTCAGCCTCAATTACAACACGGCTTCTAAGACCGGAATCAATAAGTGCCTGGTGAGCCTCTGCAACTCCAAGCTCCCACGGGAGTCCGGCATGGTGAATAGAGTTTCTCGGTGCGGCACCGGTTCCTCCGTCATGTCCTGATATAAGGATGACCTGTGCACCTGCCTTTGCAACACCGCTTGCGATAGTACCTACACCTGTTTCCGAAACGAGCTTTACCGAGATGCGCGCATGGCGGTTGGCATTCTTGCAGTCATAAATAAGCTGGGCAAGGTCCTCGATCGAATAAATATCATGGTGAGGAGGCGGAGAAATAAGTGCAACTCCCGGAGTCGAATATCTGCAGTTTGCTATCCACGGATAGACCTTGGTTGCAGGAAGATGTCCGCCCTCGCCCGGCTTTGCGCCCTGGGCAAGCTTTATCTGTATCTCAGCCGCGCTGTTAAGATATTCACTTGTAACTCCGAAACGGCCCGAAGCTATCTGCTTTATCGCAGAGTTCTTCTCAGTTCCGAATCTTGCCGGATTTTCACCGCCCTCACCTGAGTTTGACTTTCCTCCGAGGCGGTTCATGGCAATAGCCATGCACTCATGTGCCTCCTGTGAAATAGATCCGTAACTCATGGCACCTGTCTTAAATCGCTTAACGATCTCGGATGCAGGCTCTACTTCTGAAATATCGATGCCTCCATCCTCAGGGAATACAAAATCAAACAGGCCGCGCAGCGTATGCGGACGGTCAGAAGCATCCACCATATCCGTATATTCCTTAAAGCGCTTATAATCACCGTTCTGCGTTGCCTGCTGAAGTGCAATTATGGTTGCGGGATCATAGAGATGATCCTCCTTATCGCCTCCCGTACGGCTCTTATGATAGCCATAGCTTTCAAGAGTCTGGTCGATGCCGAGACTAAGCGGATCAAAGGCCTGGTTATGCAGATAAATGACTGATTCATTTATCTCATCAAGTCCGATACCGCCTACACGGCTTATCGTATTGGTAAAGTAACGGTCTATAACATCCTTTCTTATGCCGACTGCCTCAAATATCTGTGCGGACTGATATGACTGAAGCGTGGAAACTCCCATCTTGGACGCGATCTTAACTATTCCGTCAAGTATGGCGGCATTATAGTCTTCAATGGCGATATGCGGTTCCTTATCCAGCATTCCCCTCTCAATTACCTCCTCGATACACTCGTGGGCAAGATAAGGGTTGATGGCACGCGCACCGTAGCCTAAAAGCATGGCAAAGTGATGAACGTCTCTCGGCTCCGCGCTCTCTATGATAATACTGACCGCGGTACGCTTTCTCGTACGGATAAGGTGATGCTCGATCGCGGAGACCGCAAGCAGCGACGGGATGGCGATATGGTTCTCGTCGACTCCGCGGTCTGAAAGGATGATAATGTTGTAGCCGTTTCTGTATGCGGCATCCACCTTTATTGAAAGCTGCTCAACAGCCCTCTCCAGAGAGGTATATTTGTAATAAAGGAGAGAAACAACTTTACTTCTGAAGCCGGGGCGGTTGAGTGCTTTTATCTTGAGCAGATCGACGCCTGTAAGGATCGGATTGTTGACCTCAAGCTCCTTGCAGTTTTCGGCTCCGTCCTTAAGGAGATTTCCATCGGAGCCGATAAATACAGTCGTATCCGTTACTACCTTCTCACGCAGCGAATCAATAGGGGGATTCGTTACCTGCGCAAACATCTGCTTAAAGTAATTAAACAGTGACTGGTGCTTTTCGGAAAGTACAGCAAGCGGAATATCTATACCCATGGACGCTGTCGGCTCTGCCTTTGTTCTGGCCATGGGTATAATGGAATCCTTTACGTCCTCATAGGTATAGCCAAACGCCTTGTAAAGCTGATCCCTGCGGACCTGGTCATGTACTTCCACCTTCTTATTCGGAATCGGAAGATCGCTGAGATGAAGCAGGTTCATATCGAGCCATTCACCATAAGGATGACGCTCGCTGTAATAGCGCTTGCATTCCTCATCTGAGATTATCTTCTTCTTTACAGTATCGATAAGAAGGAGCTTGCCCGGCATAAGACGGGATTTCTTTACGATATGCTCCTCCGGAATATCGACCGCGCCTACCTCTGATGACAAAATAAGATGATTATCATCAGTAATATAATAGCGCGAAGGTCTTAAGCCGTTTCGGTCCAAGACTGCTCCCATGATATCTCCGTCTGAAAAGCAGATGGAAGCCGGGCCGTCCCAAGGCTCCATCATTGTTGCATAATAATGATAGAAATCCTGCTTCTCGCGGTCCATATATTCAAGATGTCTCCAGGGCTCAGGAATGGTGATCATGACAGCAAGCGGAAGATCCATTCCGCTCATATACAGAAACTCCAGGGTATTATCAAGCATAGCGGAGTCAGAACCGCTCTGGCGGATAACAGGAAGTATCTTATCGATATCATTTCCAAGCTTGCCCTCACTCATAGTCTCCTCACGGGCAAGCATACGGTCAACATTTCCTCGAATGGTATTGATCTCTCCGTTGTGAAGGATAAAGCGGTAAGGATGCGCTCTCTCCCATGAAGGTGTGGTATTTGTTGAGAAACGTGAATGAACCATTGCTATGGCAGTCTCAAAATCCGGATCCTGAAGATCCTCATAGAAACGGCGGAGCTGGCCCACAAGGAACATGCCCTTATAAACAATGGTACGTGAAGAACATGAGACTACAAAGGTCTCATCATTAGACTGCTCATATTCGCGGCGCAGAATATAAAGTCTGCGGTCAAAATCTATGCCTCTCTCACAGTCATCCGGACGCGCGAGAAAGCACTGACTGATAAAAGGCATGCAGTCAGCAGCTGCTTTTCCAAGTATTTCCGGATGTGTGGGCACCTTTCTCCAGCCAAGGACCTTTACGCCGTTTTTCTGCGCGATGATTTCAAACATCTTGCGCGAAAAATTCCTTTTTACCCTGTCCATAGGGAAAAAGAACATGCCTACGCCGTAATCTCTCTCACCGCCTATATCGATGCCGGCCTCGTCGGCGATCTTTTTATACAGCTTATGCGGGATCTGGCTTAAAATTCCTACGCCGTCTCCTACTGTGCCGGTAACATCCTTGCCGGCTCTGTGCTCAAGATTCTCCACGATATGCAGCGCCTTGTCCAAGGTATCATAGTCCTTTATACCATCGACACTTACTACCGCGCCTATACCGCAGGCATCATGCTCCATCTGGCTTAAATCGATTTCAAAATTCTGCCGGTCAACCATACTCATACTCTGGATCCTCCATCCTGACCGGGGATGCTCTGGTATACTGCTGCCCGGTCTGTAGCTTCTGAATAAAGACAAAAGGGCGCCGCGAGATTATATTCGCGGCGCCCTTGCCTTTAGGTGATTAGCAAAAACTATACCATGATATTTTGTGCAAGTCAAACAATAAATAACATAATTTGTGTTCAACATGCAAAAATATAAATTGTAAAATTAAATTCCACCCCAGAATAAGCCGACATGGAATTTAT
>JAUNNP010000150.1 GCA_030531385.1 Eubacteriales bacterium | reverse complement strand
GAGATCCTCGGACTTAATGACGTGCCTAATGCCGGTGAGGTATTTATGGTATGCAGCGATGAGAAGGAGGCAAGGGCTATTGCCGAGACCTTCATTGCGGAGCAGAAGAAGCACATGCTTGAGGAGACCAAGCAGAAGATGAACCTTGACGATCTCTTTGACGAGATCAAGGCCGGCAATGTCAAGGAGCTTCCGATCATCGTTAAGGCCGACGTACAGGGATCTGTTGAGGCTGTTAAGCAGAGTCTTGGCAAGCTTTCAAACGAGGAGGTCGCTGTTAAGGTCATCCATGCGGCAGCCGGAAACATCAACGAGTCCGATGTAACACTTGCTTCTACCGCAAATGCTATCATCATCGGCTTCAATGTTAAGCCTGATGCCACGGCTAAGGCTACGGCAGAGCACGAGAAGGTAGACATGAGACTTTACAGGGTCATCTATCAGGCTATCGAGGATCTGCAGGCAGCGCTTACCGGAATGCTGGCTCCTGTTTACGAAGAGCAGTACACAGGACGCGCTATCGTAAGACAGGTATTCAAGGCTTCGGATGTCGGCAAGATCGCAGGTTCTTATGTGACCGACGGTATTATCGAGAGAGGCTCAAAGGCAAGACTTTTCCGCGGCGACAAGAAGCTGTTTGACGGAGATATCGCTTCACTTAAGAGATTTAAGGATGAGGTAAAGGAAGTTAAGCTTGGCTTTGAGTGTGGTATCGTGCTTGAGGACTTCACGGATATCGAGGTCGATGACACTCTTGAGATCTACAAGATGGTACAGGTAAAAAGAGGCGGAGCCGGTGAATAAGCAGATGCGGACATAAAGTCAGGCGGAGCCGCCGGGAGTCAGAATAATAAGAGGCATAAGCAGCTGAATGAAAAAGGGAAGTATAAAGAATAACAGAATAAATCAGGAGGTGCTCAGGGAACTTTCATCGATCATCAGAGACGATGTAAAGGACCCTCGCATCGATCCTCTCATCACAGTGACCAGAGTTGAGGTGACACCTGACCTGCAGTTTTGCAAGTGCTATGTTTCCTCACTCGGCTCTGACGAGCTTTTGGAGGAGTCCATTGAGGGCCTTAAAAATGCCGGCGGCTTCATTCGCCGCGAGCTGGCCCACCGTGTAAACCTGCGCAAGACGCCTGAGCTTCAGTTCATGCCTGACCGCAGCATGGAATATGCTATGGAAATGTCAATGAAGATCGAGGCTCTGGCCAAGGCCGGCGGAATGCCGAAGGATGATGAATGATGGAAGCACTGACTAAAGAAATATTCAATGATAATATAAAGGCGGCGAAGAGCATCTGCGTTCTGGGGCATGTAAGTCCCGACGGAGACTGCGTTGGCTCAACGCTTGCTGTATATAATTATATTAACAATATGAGGGCGGGAGAGGATTTCCGCCTTCAAAATTACTTAGAGCCCATCAATGATAAGTTTCTGTTTATGAACGGAAGCGGGCTTATCAGTGATGATTCGGGTGACGGAAAGGTCTACGAGCTTGCCATCGTCTGCGACTGCGGTGATGAAAAGCGTATGGGAAGGTTTGAAAAATACTATAAGCACGCGAAGAAGGCTCTGCTTATCGACCACCATTTCACAAATGTGGGCTTTGGAGATTTCGGCATAGTAAGAGGTGATGCTTCCTCGACCGCGGAGGTACTTTATGATCTTTTTGAGGAAAGGTATTTTGATAAAAATATTGCAGAGTGCCTCTACACAGGTCTTGCCCACGATACGGGCGTTTTCAGGTACAGCAGCACTTCGACCCATACTATGGAGATCGCGTCAAAGTGCATGGAGGCCGGCATTAATTTCACTAAGATAATCGATGAATCCTTCTTTGCGATGAATTTCGACCAGAAGATCGTGCTTGGCACAGTGCTTGGCAATATGAAGAAGCGCATGGACGGCAAGCTCGTGTACAGCTCCATAGATATGGAGACAAGGAAGAAGCTTAATGCCGAGGATATGGATATGGACGGTATGATCGACCAGATCCGCACTACTACAGATGCGCTTGTCGGTGTCTATATGTATGAGACTAAGGACGGCAGAGTCAAGATAAGTCTCCGCTCCAACTCGGATCTCGTGGATGTGAGCCGCGTTGCCAGCGCCAACTGCGGCGGCGGCCATAAGAAGGCGGCAGGCTGCTTTATGTCGCTTGATTTCGAGAAGAATATGGACGAGATCGAGGCTGATGTGCGCAGCCAGCTCGGTTGAGGCCGGCGAGGAGTGTCAGGGGGTGTCAGGGGGACGGTTCTTTTGACACGTGGGATAGTATAGATGCATTATAAATATAATGGTTTTATAAATGTATATAAGGAGGCCGGGTGGACCTCGATGGATGTCTGCGCGAAGCTTAAGGGCATTCTCGGGGTGAGGAAGATCGGGCATGCCGGGACGCTGGACCCTATGGCTGAGGGCGTGCTGCCTGTGGCAGTCGGACGTGCGACCAAGGATATTGACTTTGTCGGCGACGGCTTTAAGGAGTACCGCGCAGAGATGCTGCTTGGAGTAACGACCGACACCGAGGATATAACGGGAAATGTACTCGGCCGCTATGAAGGTGAGCTTCCGGGAGAGACCGAGGTACGGGACGCCGTGATGAGCTTTGTCGGAGAATATGACCAGCTTACGCCCATGTATTCTGCCCGTAAGGTAAACGGAAAGAAGCTTTATGAGTACGCGAGAGCGGGCAAAGAGGTAGAGCGTAAGACAAAGCATATCAGCATTGACAGCATTTCCATCGAAAAGGTGATGCTGCCGAAGGTCACTTTTACCGTGAGGTGCTCTAAAGGAACGTATATCCGCTCGCTTTGCCGCGATATCGGTGAAAAGCTTGGCTGCGGGGCCTGCATGAGCGCTCTGCTTCGCACGAGGGTCGGCGATTTTGAGATCGGCGAGGCGCTAAGAATAGCGGAGATAAGTGAGCTTGCAGGAAGCGGGACCGGCGGGATCGACAGCATTCTTAGCATCAGGCATGCGACGGCTGTGACTATCGGCAAGTTTGACGGGGCCCACGTCGGGCACCAGGCACTCATCAGGGAGTTGAAAAAGACCGCTGAGGCGCTTAAGCTCCGCACTCTTGTCATTATCCTGAAGTTCGGAAAGCCCGGCGTGCTGACCGATGCTGAGCGCAAGGAAAAGCTGTACGAGCTTGGCGTTGATTACTGCATCGAGCTCGAATTCACTCCGGAGCTTATGAATATGAGCGCTGAGGACTTCCTCGAGAAGATACTGATCGACCGTTTTTGCATGAAGGCCATCGTGGGCGGCAAGGACATCAGCTTTGGAAGAGGCAAGGCGGGAAATGCTGAGTTTCTTTATGCGAATGCTGACAAATATGGCTACACCGTGGATCTTATCGAGAAGGTGAAGATAGAAGGCGAGTCAGGACGGACATCGCGGACATCGGAGGGTGACTCGGCGGAGGTTCCGGCTGATGATGCGGGAAGGGATATAAGCTCTACCATGCTGAGAAGTGCGATCAAAAACGGAGATATGCAGATGGCTTCTGAGCTGCTTGGAAGCAGTTACTCGATAAGCGGCGTGGTAGTGCATGGCAAGGGCTTAGCCGGAAGTAGCCGCATGAATTACCCGACTATGAATATTGAGGTTGCAGATGAGCTAAATGTTCCGCCGTATGGCGTTTATGCTGTAAAGGCCGAGATCTTTGAGTCGGAAGGCAGCAAGGGCGCCGGAACAGCCGCAGGCGGCGGTGGCAGAGGCGCCGGAACAGGCCCAGGCGGCTGCAGCGCGGGCAGCGGTGGCGGTGACAGCGTACTTACAGTGAGCGGCATTGCCAATCTTGGGGAGCGGCCCACAGTGCACGGAAGCGTCGAGGGTGGTACAAGGCTGAGACTCGAGGTCCATGCCTTTGGAGACATAGGTGACTGCTATGGTAAGCTTATGAAGGTGCAGTTCTGCAGCTTCATAAGGCCG
Organism: Eubacteriales bacterium; assembly: GCA_030531385.1. GTDB lineage: Bacteria > Bacillota > Clostridia > Lachnospirales > Lachnospiraceae > Avilachnospira. Next base: position 329 of record JAUNNP010000150.1, on the reverse strand, counting down.
GAGCGGAAGTTTGACAGTATCGATGAGCTGATCAGCCAGATATTTGAAAAGGATATCCCGGCATGTGAAAGCTACTTCAGCAGGCATGGAGAGTCATAAGACGGCGGGCTTGCATGACGGCCCGGGGCCGGATCGGTCGGCCCCGGCTATAAGCTACGGTTTTGGACCTTGTGCCGACAAAAGTACTTGAAATAAGAAATTACGTGTGCTAATATACACACGTTCGCCCGGACACAGTCCTACTGCATTCCTTAGCGGGGACCTTGTTTTGGGTAAGTATAACCGGCGGCGGTCGATGACCCTGCATTTAGCACAGCGCATTGAGCATA
>JAUNNP010000022.1:17649-24957 GCA_030531385.1 Eubacteriales bacterium | reverse complement strand
CGGAATCAGTCCTCGAGAGCCTTATAAACAACAGCTGCAAGCGCTGCGCCTACGAGCGGTCCAACGATGAATACCCATACACAGCCAAGAGCTGCCATGTTGCCTGTTGCTGCTGCTACGATAGCAGGGCCAAGGCTTCTTGCAGGGTTAACCGATGTTCCTGTAAGACCGATGCCAAGGATATGTACTCCGAAAAGTGTAAGACCGATAACAAGTCCGCCGAATGATCCATGCTTAGCCTTTGATGAAGTAACACCAAGGATAGCCATTACGAAGATAAAGGTAAGAACGATCTCAACAAGAAGACCTGCGATAGCGCTTCCGTTAACGCCGCCAAGTCCGTTTGTTCCGAAACCGCCTGTCATATCAGTAACTCCGCCGAGGCTGAAGATAGCTGCAAGAATGATAGAGCCTGCAAGTGCGCCGAGCACCTGGGCAATAACATAGCCGATAAAATCCTTGGAATCCATTCCGCCTGACATAAGAACGCCGAGTGAAACAGCAGGATTGATGTGGCAGCCTGAGATGTTGCCGATAGAATAAGCCATAGCCACGATCGAAAGACCAAATGCAAATGCCGTAAGGATGTATCCGCATCCATTAACAGCATCGCAGCCTACGAGCATAGCTGTTCCGCATCCGAGAATGACAAGTGTCATTGTTCCGATAAATTCTGCTACAAGTTTCTTCATTAGTTTCTGTGCCATACACAAGCTTATATTATGGCACATCCTCCTTTCGTTAATAAAACCCTTAAATTCTATATGCACGCCCACACGGGCGAAGCAACCTCTGTTTTGCCGGCGGCAGCGGCCTTATTCAACCTTTATTTTGCCGCCGGCAGCCGCCCCATTCAGGCTTTATCTTCCGGCCTCATCAGAATAGATGCCTGCCGACTCTTCCTTCTGCTCCTCGTTGAACTCATCAGCTGCCTGCTGAACGAGGACATTTGCATGATGGAAGCCCTCTGTAGGCTGGTTGAGCACGATCTGCGGGAATGGAATATTGATATTATACTTATCGAATATCAGCTTAAGCTGTCTGCGCAGATCTCTGTCGAGCTGGATACGGTCACCCTCATTACACTTGGCAATGATCTTAATGATAACAGCGCTGTCAGCAAGATCGGCAACACCCTTGTAGAACGGGCCATCCTTGATAGCCGGGAGGTTCTTGCGGATATTGTCGAACTCATCGGCAAGAATGCTCTCAACATACTGCAGATCCTCGCCATACTCAATACTCATATCGCAGGCAACGACTGAATAGTCCTTGGTCATGTTGAGCACATCGCCGATTCCGCTGTTTGAGAATATCTTGATATTACCGGCACCTTCCTTGACCTTGGTGGTGCGGAGTCCGATCTCAACAACAGTACCTCTGAAGCCGCCGATAGTCACGATATCTCCTACCTGGAACGCACCCTCGAACACGATCATGAGACCGGCAAGGATATCCTTTATCAGACTGTTTGCGCCAAGACCTACAACAAGGCTTAAGATACCTGCTGATGTAAGAAGCACCGAAGTATCAACGCCGAGAAGATCCAGGCAGATATAGATCAGGGCGATCATAATGCCAAACTTTATAAAGCTGTTTACAAGTCTGCAGATCGTCTCGCCCTTGGCATCCATGCGCTCCGCAAACCAGGAGATAAGCTTCCTTGCAGCAATACCGCATACATTAAATGCAATAATAAGAATGATGCACTTGGTGACTGCGAATATATTAAGTCTCTTTCTCCATGCGCCGCGAAGGATGTAGAGAATAAGAGAATCCTCAGCAAAGATCCTGTCTGCCGCAAGCATCATAATGAACAGCGCTACGGCAAGAACGATAAGCACGCTCCTTACGATCAGGCTTACCTTCTGACCTGCTGAAAGCGAGCTCCACGGAACACCCTTAAGTGAGAAGCGGTTCATGATAGATCTTGTCAGCACCTTACTTCCGTCAGCGCGCGAAACAGAGATCTGCTTTTCAACATCCGCATCATCGTCCGGATCTGCCGCAAGCACCTCTTTGGAAATGCCAAAGCCGAGAACGAACCACAAAATGAGCAGCCATACAAGAGCGAAGCCAAATACCACGCCTGCAGTCGGAAGACTGATATCATTAAGCGTACGCATAGGAACAGCGATGTAGATAAGATCGTCGCCATGCTCAGAGCTTGCGCAGTAGTACTGCTCTCCGTCGATAGTGATAAACTCATTTGATCCCGGGATAAGCTCATCTTCAGAAATACCTGTTATAAGTGAGCTTCTTCCGATGTAGTCAGGGTTCGGGTAATAGTCAAACTTTTCGGTGTCAGTATTTACAGCAAAAGCAAAGCCGTTGTTTCCGGTCTGAACATTTGAGAGAACTGATGAAAGCGAAGCATTCGCAAGAGTCTTCTGAATGAGATTCGGCGAAAGCTCAAGTGACACAAGACCGCAGGTCCTGTAAGTCTCATCCTTTACTGCAACACAGATATACTGCACGATATCGTCGGTCGAATCCTTCTTCTGGGCATCCTGTACGATCTCTTCCTTTGTACCGTTTAAGATATCCCAGAACTCGTAGCTGACGGCATTCTCATCGGTAGGTATCTTAAAGCCCCAGAAATCAGAGCTTGATGCCTTGATGGAGCCTTCCATATCGAAGACCTCGACACAGTTTGTCTTAAGCGCAGCCTTAAGCTCATTCATGAACGCGCGGTCGAGCCTTGACTCATCCATGCGGCCAATGATAAGAGCGGCAAGACGTGCCTTTGCAAGGTAGTCATTGTCATACTGGTTCTTAAGATAATTATATTCGTCACCCGAATCCTCGAGGGACTGAACAGTCTCCTTAAGACGGCTGTTATTTGTGACCGACTGTCTGGAGATAGACATGAGTGAACCCAGATAGAACACAAGTACAAAGATAACTATAGCACCTGCGATAGCCATGCCGCTTAAGCGTCCGTTTACAAACTTTCCAAAGTCGGCGCCCTCAGCCTCTACAGTTCTGTCCTTACGTACAAAGTGCGCGTAAAGTATCATGAGTGTGGCAGTTATCGCGTAAATTACGAATGCCATTACCACAAGTCTGTTGCGGCTCGTAACGATCTCGCTCTTCGGTACGGCACAGATATACATATCGTCACCGATCTGCCCCATGGTGCAGTAGAAAGCATCGCCGTTAAAGTCAAGATATGTGCTTAGGCCATCTTCAATAAGCTCAGGATCAAGTCCGTGCGATACAGCGTTGGTACCAACGACAGACTTGTCCGGGAAATACTTAACAATGTGATCAAGCGTTGATACTACGGCCATGAAGCCGTTCTGTCCCACATGCACACCGCCGAGGGTGCTCTCGAGGGATGCAAGATCTGCTATCTTCTTATCAAGCGAGGCCGTGTTCTGGGCCACAACTATCATATAATTATTATCGATCGCAGCTCCGTAATAGCGGACCGTAGTGTCCTCCCAGGAAACAGTAAACGGCTCTGCGCTCTTGCCTGTTGAAGCATTGAAAGCATCACGCAGCTGGTTGAAACGGTTCAGCGAATAGTCGCGGGGATTGTTGGAAGCGGTGCAGATAATATCTCCGCGCTCATTGATAACAAGCACATTGTCAACGCCCGTGGTGCGCTGAAGCTCAGCCATCTGGTCGTGATCCATCTTAAAGTCCGGTACCTCACGGGCCATAAGTGCCATGGCGTCTGCGGCGGAAATGCTTAAGTCATCAAATTCGGCAGTAAGCTCTGCTGCCTTTTTATCCATATCGCCGATCATCTCAGATACGAGCTCAAGCTTTTCAACGGAGGCAGCATTCTGACGTGAAGTAAGCTTAACATCAAGAAATCTTCCGACAACGAAGATAAGCAGGACCGCTCCGATGACCGCCAGAATGACGGCAAGTGCTATCTTTTTATTATTTTTCTCCATCTGTCTGCTCTCCCAAATCCCACTTAGCTATAAGTCTGTCTATTGTTCCGTTTTCTTTAAGAGTTCCTATTGCAGCATTTACATCAGAAATAAGCGCGCTGCCCTTATTGGCAGCAATGCAGTAATTTTCCTCAGAGTAAGCTTCCTTAAAATATGTTCTCTCATCATTCATCCATGGAAGGGAAATGCAGCCGTCCGCGCAAAGAGCGTCCACCTCACCGGTCTCCAGAGCAGCATTCATCTCATCGTAGGAGCTATACTCAACTATATTGAGGAACTTTTTAAGCTCGGCATCTGAATCAGCATTGATAAGGCCGTCATTTTTAAGCTTCTTTGCAAGAGCACCCGCTGCGCTCGTTCCGCTGTGAACAGCGACCCTGCAGCCCTCAAGATCCTTATAATCTGTGAACAATGTGGACTTTTCGATCATAACTCTGCCGCTGTCATAAAAATACGGTTCGGAAAGCTCATATTTTTCAGCGCGGTCAGCAGTCCATGAATATGCAGCGATAATACAGTCTGCAGAACCGTCTGCAAGTGCAGCCTCACGGTCATCTGCAACAACGCCGACATAGCTCACGCCGTCAAACCCCAGTTCAAGTGCAAGCTGTCTTGCCACATCAGCCTCAAAGCCATAAAAGGTATCAGCATCCTCATTGTATACGCTGAATTTGTTAAGATTCTCTCTCACTCCGACCTTCAGGTATTTTCCTGTTCCTTTTGCTGCTCCCGCAGCTTTGGAAGCCCCACAGGCCGTCATAATGATACCGCATACCAGAAGCATAGATATCAATGCTTTTTTCACCTTCATATTTCTAAATTCACCCTCCGAATCTCGAAATTTTATCGGGAACAACATTTCCCCAAATCAAAAGACCTAGAATAGTTTAGCATGACGTTTAATCCACTTCAATATGGAATGTATTATACCTTAACGATCGCGCAGGCACAGAAATTCTGCTTTGGCTGATGGCAATAGATGCGGAGGGTATGTCCAACCTCCGGGCTGTAGCTTTCGATGACCCTCTGAACGCCGTTGAGTGCCACATCCGCATAGGTAACGAGCCACTTCCTGTCGCCCTCCGTGAAGATCTCGTAGAAGGACCTGTTCAGCATTTCCTCCCTGGTCTTACCCTCTAGTATCTCCATCTCGCGGTTACAGTAGCGGAAAATGAACTCCATCCCATGTCCGCTCTCATCAAATACAAGCTCTATAACGCAGAAAGCAAGAGGAGATTCCTCCAAAATGCTGTAGGTAGACCATAAAACGTTCTCAGGACGTGCTGTCGAGCCATTATAGCCCTCATTCTTCTTTGCATTATGAACTCTGCTCATGAACACAGTGCCATCTGTCATCGTATACTGATGCTTCGAGCAGCTGTTGATATAACTTGGAGCAAGCGCAATGCCCTTGTTGATGATGACAAAGCTTCCCTCGCTGGTCTCATCTATAAGCCTCTTCATCGGAATATATGTGGCAATATCACTTCCGTCCTTAAGATGCAGAACAGTCTGTCTGTCCTGACGTGTTATATACATAACATCAGAAACCGGTATGCGTTTTTTCTCAAAAAAATGTCTCTCTTTATCACCCATAGCCTTAAACCAGATATTCCCCTCCCGGAGCGCGAATGCCCCGCAAGATAACCCCCTCCCGGAGCGCGAATGCCCCGCAAAATTAATCTAACCGATTTTAACATATTTGATTTGCGATTTAAAGTGCCTTTTTGACACTTTAATCAAACTTTTTTTGAGTTTAAGTCAATTTATTGATTTTAAATATAAAATCAATGCATAAAAATAGCAGGCGGAGTTTAAAACAAATCAAAACTCACGCCTGCCTTGTCGGCTTCGCGCCATCACGCCCGCCTGCGGCTTTTCTCCATCAGGTCTTCCGGCTTCGCGCCCTTATGCGTGCCTGCGGCTTTTCTCGAGGTTCATCGCCACAACGCCCACTATAAAAATAATAGTTCCGGTAATAATGATCATCGTGATCGGCTCATGGAAAATGACATAAGCCCATATCAGCTGGAAAATGACTGTGGAGCACTGGATGATCGGCACCACATAAAGCGGCACCCTCTTTAACGCATCCGCCATAACTAAAAATGCATAGGCCGTTATCACTCCAAGCAGCAGCGTGGACACGATGCCCTGCCAGGTAACTGCGCCCGTGAGCTCACCGTGGAAGAGTACCGGGAAAATGCTGATGCCCGCAGCGGCAAGATATACGCTAAGGCAGTACTCCACAGCATCATATGACTTATTAAGTATCTTCTGCATTATCGTAAAGCCGGCGCTCGTAAGACCGGCTATCACATAAGCTATCATGACGGCTATATTTGACGCCATATATGTCCCTATCGGATTGCCGTTCCAGCATATAAGGCCAATGCCGGTAAGGCAGACAAAGATAAACACCCAGCCGGCCCTTGTTATCTTCTCCTTAAAGAGCACCTGCGAAACTATAGCAATAAAAATAGTCTGCACCGGCCAGATCAGCACCGCACCGTAGGTATAGCCGCGGAACAATCCGTAATTCTCCGCGATATACTGTATGCTCTTAACTATCGCCGCGATCCATATGGCCGACGACTTAAAGTGGAACTTATACTTCTCGCCCTTTATAAACCTCACATAGATATAGAGGAAAATAAATCCAAATATCCATCTGAAAAGCGACACCCACTCGGGGCTCATCATAGTCTTGCAGCCTCTCGAAAGTAAACTTCCGAAGCTGAACACTATAGAAATTCCAAGTAATTCCAAATAACCCATGATATCATTACAGGCTTTCCGCCCGGTCTCCTTTTTTTCTGCAAATGCCGACGCCGTGGGGGCTTTCCGCCCGATCTCCGTTTTTGATTTCATGTGGATTATGTCACCAAATCAAATGTTTTTCAATGGATTTCCTTAAACACAGATTGAAAACCCCATGTGTGTTAAGGTAAAATAATGATATATAAATTTCAGGAGGGGTCAAAATGGAAAAAGGAATTATAACACATTTATCAAGAGGAGATTCAAAGCAGCTTCCGGGAAGAGAGCCCGTATGGCTTCAGACACCGGAGAGCACCGGAGGCAAGTACATGTCAGTCTGCGTCTGCACCTATGAGCCCGGCACCTGCGTGCTTCCCGCACATGATCATCCGCACGGCGAGGAGACCGGCTACGTAGCATTCGGCAGCGGCAAGGTCCTTATCGGCGACACAGTATATGACGTTACCGAGGGTTCAGTATTCCTGTTCCCGCAGGGCGTGCCTCACACGATATGGAACTCAGGCAGCGAGCCTATGCGCATCATCTTCATGTATGCCAACGGCCGGGAAGCCATCGAGAGCATCCCTCACGAGGACATCAAGTTCCCGGGCTACAACGGCTGAACAAAGCCTGAAACCCT